>DASWRX010000162.1:0-3987 GCA_036402955.1 Thermoanaerobaculia bacterium | reverse complement strand
CGCTGTTCCAGGTCATGTTCCTGTTGCAGCAGGCCGGCGGCCCGCAGGCGGCGCCCCAGGACGGGGGAGGGCTCCACATCGAGCCGTACGGCATCGTCACCGGCACCTCGCAGTTCGACCTCACCCTGTTCGCGGTCGAGGGGCCGGAGGGCATGCTCGTCGGCGTCGAGTACAACTCCGACCTGTTCGACGCCGCCACGATGGGCCGGATGCTCGAGCACTACCGCGACCTCCTCGCGGGCGCCGTCGCCGATCCGGACGTCCGCCTGGACGCTCTCCCGGTGCCGCCGCTCACGGCAACGCCGCAGGCCGCGGCCGCAACCACCGGCGCGCCGGACGGGAAGCCCGCCACCACGGCCGACGCGCGGCGCGACCGCCTCGCCTCCCGCCTCTCCAAGCTCTCGCCGGCGCAACGGGAAGCCATGGAGCGCCGGCTCAAGGGGAGCGCGGGCCCGGCCACGGCCCTGCCGCCGGCCTCCCGCTGCCTGGTGGAGATCGTCCCCGCTCCTCCCGCCGCTCCCGGGACCGGCCGGCGGCCGTTCTTCTGCATCCATCCGGCCGGCGGCGACGTGCTCTGCTTCTTCCCGCTCGCCCGCCACATCGGCGCCGGCCAGCCGTTCTATGGTCTCCAGGCGCGCGGCCTCGAGGACGCCGGCGAGCCGTTCGCCACCCTGGAGAAGATGGCGGCCCACTACGCCGAGGAGATCCGCGGCGTCCAGCCGCACGGCCCCTACCGCGTCGGCGGCTGGTCGTTCGGCGGGCTCGCCGCCTTCGAGCTCGCCCGGCAGCTCCGCGCCCTCGGCGAGGAGGTGGAGCTGCTCGCCGTCGTGGACACCGCCCCCGGTATCGGGGAGGACGGCCCGCGCGAGCTGGCAGAGGGAGACCGCGACAACGCCGGCTGGCTGCTCACCATCGCCGAATACCTCAAGGTCCTGCGGGGCCAGGATCTCGCGGTGACCGCCGCCGACCTCCAGCCGCTCGATCCCGAGGCGCAGCTCCGGTTCTTCGTCGACCGCCTCAAGGATGCCGGGGTCTTCCACGGCGGCGACAGTCTGGAGCAGCTCCGCCGGTTGCTGCGGGTGTACCGGGCGAACGTGCGCGCCTACCGCCTGTACGTTCCCCAGCCCTACCCGGGCCGGATCACGTTGATCCGCGCCGAAGGCGCCGCCTTCGAGCCGTCCCTTGGCGCCGATCTCGGCTGGGAGAAGCTCTCCCCTCATCCCATCGATCGCCAGATCGTCCCCGGCGACCACCTGTCGTTGCTCGCCGAGCCCCACGTCCGCGCGCTGGCCGACCGGCTGCGGGCCCGTCTCGGCGGATCGGAGATCTCTTGAAGCCAAGGTCGCGAAGGTTGCGCAGGATCCTGAAGTTTCTCCTCCTCGGTCTGCTGGTCCTCGTCGTCGTGCTGGCGGCCGCCGGGACCTGGATGGTGCGCCGCGCCTGGCCGCAGACCGCGGGGACGATCGTGGCCCCGGGTCTCTCGGCCCCCGTCGAGGTGGTCCGCGACCGCTGGGGCGTGCCGGGCCTCTACGCCGCCAACGAGCACGACCTCTTCTTCGCCCAGGGGTTCGTCCATGCGCAGGACCGGCTCTGGCAGATGGAGTTCAACCGCCGGGTGGGCGCCGGCGAGCTGTCGACCCTGTTCGGCGCCGCCACGCTCTCGGCCGACCGTTCCCTGCGCGTGCTCGGCATCCGCCAGGCGGCGGAGGCGGACTGGCGAGCGCTCTCGCCGGAGACCCGCGCCATCCTTCAGGCCTATGCCGACGGGGTCAACGCCTTCATCGCGTCCCATCGCGGCCGGCTGCCGGTGGAGTTCACCCTCCTCGGCGTCAGCCCGGCCCCCTGGACGCCGGTCGATTCGCTGGCCTGGAGCAAGATGATCGCCTTCTCCCTGGGGCAGAATCAGACGCAGGAGCTGATGCGCGCCCGCCTCACCGCCAAGGTCGGCCCCGACGGCGTGCGCCAGCTCATGCCCCCCTTTCCGGGCCAGGACCGGCAGCCCCTGATCGTACCGCCCGGAGCGGGGGGCTACGGCGCGGCGCGGCGGGCCGAGCTGGAGAAGGCCGGGCATCTCCTCGCCGAGCTGCTCACCCGGCCGCTCGTGGGCGTCGGGAGCAACAACTGGGTGGTCCACGGCAGCCGCACCGCCACCGGCAAGCCGATGCTCGCCAACGACACCCACCTGGAGCTGGACATGCCCTCGGTGTGGTACGAGAACGGGCTCCACGCCGGACGTTTCGACGTGTCCGGTTTCTCGTTCCCCGGCCTCCCGATGGTGCTGATCGGCCACAACCGGCGGATCGCCTGGGGGATCTCCAGCATGTGCGGCGATTCCGAGGATCTCTTCGTCGAGCAGCTCAACGACCGCCGGCAGGTCCAGACCGGCGACGGCTGGCGCGACGCGCGGATCGTCCACGAATCGATCCCGGTCAAGGGGGGCAAGCCGGCCTCCTTCGACGTCGTGGTCACCGCCCACGGCCCGGTGATCAACGAGGGGTTCGAGCTCAAGGGCCTGCCCCCGCTGGCCCTGCGCTGGACGGCCCTCGATCCCGGCCGCACGCTCGACGCCCTCACCGGGATCAACCTCGCCGCGGACTGGCCGGCCTTCCGCACCGCCCTCTCCCTCTGGCAGGCGCCGACGCTCAACTTCGTCTATGCCGACGTGGACGGCAACATCGGCTACCAGGGAGCGGGAGCGATCCCGGTCCGCGCCCCCGGCCAGCAGGGGCTCGCTCCCGTGCCGGCGGGAGGTCCCGAGCGCGACTGGCGGGGCTTCATCCCCTTCGACCGGATGCCGTCGCTGCTCAATCCGGCGGCCGGCTTCATCGTCACCGCCAACAACAAGGTGGTGGCCGACAGCTATCCCTACCCGATCTCCTGGGACTACGCCGATCCGTACCGGGCGCAGCGCATCACCGCCCTGCTGGCGGCCAATCCCCATGTCACCCTCGAAGACATGAAACGCATCCAGTCCGACGTCACCTCGCAGGCGGCCGCGGACCTGCGCCCGTATCTGCTGGCGATCAAGCCCGGGAACCCGCTCCAGCAACGGGCGCTCGAGCAGGTGCGGCAATGGGACCTGCGGTTCACCCCGGAGAGCCCGGGCGCCACCATCTACTTCGCCTGGTACAGCGCGCTCCTCCCCGACGTCTACGGCGACGAGCTGGGAGACGACCTGATGGCCGACTTCCGCACCACCGCCGCCAACCAGACCCCGCGGCTGACCGAAATGATGGCCGACCCGCATAATCCCTGGTTCGACGACAAGCGGACCCCGGGGAAGGTGGAGACCCGCGACGACATCGTCCGGCGTGCCCTCGGAGAGGCGGTCGCCCTGCTCTCGAAGCGGCTCGGCGACGATCCCGCGCAGTGGCAGTGGGGGAAGCTCCACACCATCCTCTTCACCCACCAGCCGTTCGGCAACAGCGGGATCGGGCCGCTGGTGAGCCTGTTCAACGGCAAGGCCGTCACCGCCGGCGGCGAGGGGTTCACCGTCAGCGCCACCGCGGCGGACTTCACCCGCCCGTTCGTCTCCATGTACGGCTCCACGCAGCGGCTGATCGTCGACCTCGGGGACCTGAGCCGCTCGCTGGTGGTCAACAGCACCGGCCAGAGCGGCCTGCTGTTCCACCGGCACCGCGAGGACCAGATCCCGCTCTGGCGGGACCACCGGTACCGGCCGATGCTCTACGGACGGGACGCGGTGGAGAAGGCGGCGGAAGAGCGGCTGACGCTGCGGCCGCGTTGAGGATCAGGACAGCTCGCTGAAGCTCGAATACGCCGGATGGGGACCCGCGTCCGCTGGACGGTTGCCCGGGCGCCGCAGCAGGCCGGTGCGCAACCCGCCGGCGGCGGCGGCGTCCAGCTCGCCGCGGACGTCGCTGAGGAACAGGATGGAGTCCGGCGGCAGGGCGAACGCCGCGGCGATGGCGCGGTAGGAGGCCGGCTCCTGCTTGGGGCCGGTGGTGGTGTCGTGGAAGCCCTCGA
>DASWRX010000161.1:0-25964 GCA_036402955.1 Thermoanaerobaculia bacterium | reverse complement strand
GGCAGCACGTCCGGCCACCAGCCGCCGGGAACGCCGACCGGCCACGGGCAGGTCTGCTGGATGTGCAGCTCCCGGAGCATGGGGCTGTCGTAGCGGAGATTGAACCCGAAGCCGTCGTCGCCGGTGTGGCCGGCGCAGCGGTACTGGGAGCTGCCGAGGGCCATCGCGACGAGGAACGCGATCTCCAGGACGGCATAACCCCAGGTCGCCTTCATCACCCATGGCGCGAGGCGGGAGCGGCCGAGCGCGCCGCCCCAGAGGACCATCGGCAGGATGGCGGCGTGGAACAGGATCAATCCCTGCCACAGCATGATCGTCGTCGGCGAGAGCGAGAAGACGATGACGGCGGCGGCGAAACAGACCCGCGCGTACCCCTTGAGCCAGGAGCGGTCCGAGGTGCCGGGAGCGAGCCTCCCCCGCAGGCGCCGCCGGCCGTGGCGCCAGAGGCGGACGTTCGCCAGCAGCGACAGGACGGCGGTGACGGCGAGCACGTTGCCGAGGGCGCTGAGCTCGGAACCCAGCCAGGAGTCGGAGCCGAGGAGGTCGGCGAAGTTGAAGCTCCCCATCCGCTCCGCGACGGCGAGCGAGGCGTAGCGCACCCAGTAGAGGAGGCCGCGCGCCAGCGGGTAGACCAGGATCAGCCCCCGCCCCAGGAAACCCTTGCTGGCCGCGGTGATCAGGGTGGGATGGGCCATCACGTCGATCGCCCAGGGCACGAGGGGGATGGCGGCGAGCGTGCCGCCCAGGACGGCCCCCGTCCAGTGGACCCGGAAGTACCGGCGCCAGGCGAGCAGCAGCGAAGCCACGGCCAGCAGCAGGAACGACGCGTGGACCTGGAACGCCAGCACCAGCGCGGCGGCGTGGAGGAAGGAGGGCCAGAATCGGGCGCGCTCGCGCTGGGCCAGGGCGCTCCACAGGTGGATGGCGCCGAAGAGGTAGAGATAGTTGGGGTTCCAGAGGAAGGAGGCGAAGTAGAGCTGCCAGGGGTTCAGCCAGTAGAACAGGGCGAGCAGCACCCGCTCCAGAGGCGAGAGGATGCGCTTGAGCGAGCCGTCCAGGATCAGGTAGGCGGCGACGTGGAAGAGCAGGACGAGGGCGCTCGGCGCCCGGTGATCCCGCCAGAGGAGCAGCGGCAGGCCCACCAGCAGGCTGGTGATCCCCCCCGGCGACTTGCCGCCGCTGGACATCGGATTGCCATAGGAGATCCAGGTCCCCCGGGCGGCCAGCAGCCAGCCGCGGGCGAGGAGGTTGAGCTGGTCGCCCGCCACCTGGCTGCGGACGAGCATGACGAGGGCGATCAGCAGCCCGGCGGCGAAGAGCGTCCAGACGATGCGGGCCGCGGCGGCCGCGGAGAGCCGGCGATCGTTCATGCGCGTTCCGGCAGCTCCAGCTCCAGGAATCCGAAGCGGGCCGGCTGGTGGAAGTCGGGCACCGGGGTCAGCGTGGGGGACCAGCCGCTGAACTCGGGCTCGCCGTCGCGGGGCCGCTCGATGCGGTAGAGGTTGGCCCGCCAGATCCGCGGCGGCTCCGCGGACGGAGAGATCGACTGCCACGGGATCGCGAGGGCGGCCCACCAGTCCTGCCGGCCCCTCCCGGGACTGCCCGGCCCGGCCGCCCAGCGCAGGCCCGGGCAGTCCCAGGCAGGATCGCCCGTCATCTCCGCCCGCCGGGAGGTGGGGTTGTGGATGACGGCGTCGAACAGGGTTCCGAGAGGGCTCACCTCGAATTCGAAGTAGCGGACGGGGTCCTCGCCGCCGGGCGCCAGGAAGATCTCGACCGCCTCCTCCTCGTAGACCGGCTCGTCCCGCCGCCGGTAGGTGCCCCAGGCGTCGCGGTCCTCGCAGTCGAAGCGCGCGTGGAGCGCCAGGGCGTCCCAGCACAGGCGGGCCCGCGTCTGCTGCGCGGCCGGGCCGCCGCCGCCGGCGAGCTGGAAGGGCGGCAGCGCGGGGACGTCCTCCCACCTCCAGGAGCCGGGATCGGCGGGATCCCAGGCGGCCGGGCGCCGGGGGACGGGCCAGCGGGGAAGGTCCATGAAGCCGGATTGTACCCAGAACTGTAAAGCGTGCCGGAGCGCTCCGCCGTTGTAGACTTCCGGCGAGCGGACTCCTCCATGGCCAGACCCTTTCTCACCGACTCCTCGAAGGCGGCGCTCGCCGCGGCGGTGCGCACGGTCGAGTCGTGCTGCAGCGCCGAGGTGGTGGTGGCGGTCCGCTCGCGGACGGGCTCGTACCTCCATGCGGACCTGATCGCCGGCCTCCTGGCGGGGCTCGCGGCGCTGGCCGTGCTGATCGGGTCGCCGTGGACGTTCGAGCCGGTCTGGTTCCTGGTCGATCCGATGGTCGTCGGGGCGCTCGCCGGGCTCGTGGTCTCCCGCGGCACGCTCCTGCGGCGGACGCTGACGCCGCGGTGCGAGCGCCGGTCGCGGATCGGGACCGCGGCCCGCTCCACCTTCGTCGAGCGGCGGGTCCACAGCACCTCCGGGCGGACGGGCATCCTGCTCTACGTCTCCGTGCTCGAGCGGGAGGCCGCCGTGGTGGTCGACCTGGGGGTCGAGGCGCTCGCCGCCACGGACGGCTGGAGGAAGGCGGTGGGGGAGATCGAGACGGCGGTCCGCGGCGGCGCGGACGGCAACGAGGTCGCGGAGCGGCTGCGCGGCCTCGGGGCGCTGCTGAGCCCGGTCCTGGCGCGCGGCGAGGACGACGTCAACGAGCTGCCGGACGAGGTGTGCTGACCGTGAGGACGCTCCGCCGCCGTCTCCTCTCGTGGCTGGGACTGCTCGCGCTGCCCGCCGCGGCGTTCGCCCGCGCGGGCGGCGGCCATAGCTACTCCGGCGGCGGCCATGGCGGCAGCGGCGGCGGCGGCGGAGGCCTCGTCTTCCTGCTGATCCGGCTCTGGTTCCAGCTCGTCTTCTACCATCCGCTGATCGGCATTCCGCTGACCATCGTGATCGTGATCGCGATCGTCCGCTACCAGAAGCGCAAGGCCGCGGCGGGTCCCCAGCACTGGGACTCCGCCCCGACGATGGCGCCCCCCGCGCATCCGGCGTCGCGCGACCTGGACGACCTGCGGACGCTCGATCCCGAGTTCTCGGTGGTCCTCTTCGAGGACTTCGCCTACGCCCTCTTCGCCCGCGCCCACGAGGCGCGCTCCAGCGAGCGCGACCTCGAGGCGCTCTCGCCCTATCTCGCCCCGGCCGCCAGCGGCCACCTCGCCCAGCGCCGGCCGGTGGGCGCACCGGTCTCGGCGGTGGTGATCGGCGCCATGCGGGTGACCGCGCTGTCGATCCCGCCGGACGCCGTCCCGGCGCCGGGAAGCGCGCCGCCGCGGGAGGTGGTCGTCCTGGAGTTCGAGGCCAACATGACGGTCGGCATGTCGGGAGCCGAGCACACGCACTACGTCGAGGAGCGCTGGCGCCTGGAGCGGGACGCGAGCGTCCAGAGCAAGCCGCCCGGCAAGGCGACGTCCTTCCAGTGCCCCAACTGCGGCGCGCCGTTCGGTCCCGAGGGGGGTGACCGCTGCGCCTACTGCGGCCAAGTGGTCTCCGGCGGTCGGTTCGACTGGAGCGTGGAGTCGATCGATCTGGTGAAGCTCGAGGAGCGCCCGCCGGCCCTCACCTCCGACGTCCAGGAGGTGGGCACCAACTGGCCCACCATCTTCCACCCCCTGCTGACCGACCGCTGGGCCGAGCTGGTGAGCGACGACCCCGGCGTGACGCAGGAGGGGCTCAACGCCCGGCTGCAGCTCATCTACGGCGAGGTCAATGCCGCGTGGTCCCGCCGCGACCTCGGCGGCGCCCGTCCCTACGTGTCGGACGGGCTCTTCGACTACCTCCAGTACTGGGTCACCGCCTACGGCAAGCAGGGGCTGCGCAACGTCCTGGAAGGGATGCGGATCGTCGAGTGGAAGACGGTCAAGGTGGTGCGCGACCGCCACTACGACGCGATGACCCTCCGCGTCTGGGGCTCGGGCCGGGACTACACCGTCCGCCAGACCACGGGGGACGTCGTCTCAGGCGATCCCAAGCACGACCGCTTCTACTCGGAGTACTGGACGCTGATCCGCGGCGCCGGGGTCAAGGGCGCGCCGCGGGCCGACAAGAGCTGCCCCAACTGCGGCGCGCCGCTCGACGTCAACATGGCCGGCCAGTGCGAGCACTGCGGCGCCAAGATCACCAGCGGCGAGTTCGACTGGGTGCTGTCGAAGATCGAGCAGGACGACTCGTATACCGGGTAGTCCCCCTCACCCCTTCGCGCACCTGCCGTCGTGGTCCTTCTGGACCCCGGCGGAGCGCCGCTCGCAGTCGTTGCCGTAGGTGGTGCCGTCGCAGCCGCAGACCGGCTTGTACTCCTTGGTGCAGACCTCTGGCTTGTCGACGCAGGTCCCTTCCAGATCGGCCGACTTGCACTGGCCGGCGGGCAGATCGCAGAACTGCCCCGACGCGCAGGCCATCCCCTTGAGGCCGCCGCAGACCACCGCCTGGTTGGCGGAGCAGGCCATGGCGACGAAGATCAGGACGGTGGACAGACCCAACAGCTTGCGCATGGTTCACCTCCTCGAGAGGCGCAAAGTCTATCAGGAGGCGGCGAGGAGCTCCGCCCGCTCGTCCGGCGTCAGGAATGCGGCCTCGACCGCGGTCTCCTGCATCCGGCGGATCTCCTCCTCCGCGAGGCCCATCTCGTCGGCCGCCACCCGGTACTCGTGGGCGAGGTCGATGCCGCTGATGCCCGGATCGTCCGAATTCAGGGTGCAGCGGATGCCCCGGCGCAGCAGGGCCGGCAGCGGGTGTGAGGCGTAGTCCCGCACCGTGCTCGTGTGCAGGTTGCTGGTGGGGCAGACCTCCAGGGGGATGCCGCGCTCGACCAGCAGGTCGAGCACGGCGGGGTCCTCGCCGGCGCGGATGCCGTGGCCGATCCGCTCGGCCTTCAGGCCCAGCACCGCCTGGCGCACGCTCGCGGCGCCGGCCGCCTCGCCGGCGTGGGCGATGGTGCGCAGCCCCGCCTCGCGCGCCTCCGCGAAGTGGCGCACGAACAGCTCGCCGGGGAAGCCTGCCTCATCCCCGGCGAGGTCGAGCGCCACCACGCCGCGGTCGCGGCCGTGGATCGCCGCCGCCAGCTCGATCCGGCCGATCTCCGGCCCGTAGTGGCGGGAGATGATGCCGATCAGCTTCGCCCGCACCGGGATCTTCCCCTCGGCCTCCTCCAGGGCGTCGCAGGCGGCCTCGACCACCCCGAAGGTGTTCAGCCCGTGCTCCTCGCCCATGAACCAGGGGCTGAACCGCAGCTCGATGAAGTCGATCCCCTCTTGGGCCGCGTCCTCGAGGTTCTCCCGCACGATCCGCCGCACGGCGTCGTAGTCCACCATCACCCGGCGCAGCAGCGCGAACTTGGCGATGAAATGGACGAGGCTGGGCTCACGCTCGGTGATCTGGACGTGGGGCCGCAGCCCCTCCACGGTCCAGGCCGGCAGCTCCAGGCCGTGCTGCCGGGCCAGATCCAGCACGGTCTCGATCCGGACGTTGCCGTCCAGGTGGCGGTGCAGCTCGACCAGCGGAGCCTCGTCGCGCATCCGAACCCTCCCTGCGCGGCAGATCTTATCCCTGGCCAGACATCCCGTCGTCCGTCCGTCTACCAGAAGATCGGATGAGAGAGTTTCACCTGTTGCGCCGGCATCGCCGCGACGTCTTCTGGCGTCACCTCCACCGGCTGGTCACCGCGAGCCGGCGGTGGTGGAGGTCGTTCCGTTCCGAGCTATAGACAGGATGGTCCCGAGCAGGCGCGCAGCCGGGCGAGGCGGCCGGCGAGGTCATTCCGCACGGCCGCGAAGGCGGGATCCGCGTGAACGCTGCGCAGCTCGAACGGATCGTTCTGGAGGTCGTAGAGCTCGCGGTCGCCGTTCCTGTACTCGGCGTAGAACCAGCGCGCGTCGCGCACCGCGGCGAAGGGTGGCTTGCCGTGGCCCTGGCCGGCGCCCTCGATCAGCAGCGTCCGGCTCTTGCCCTGCTGGGGATCGAGCGCCAGCGGGAGCAGCGGCCGGCCGTCCATCACCCGGCGGGCGCGGGCTCCGGCCAGCGCCACGATCGTCGGCGCGAGATCGACGTTCGAGACCGGCTGCGCCACCGTGGCGCCGGCTGGGAAGATACCGCCATGGACACCGGCGCCGCCGCGGCCGTCGAAAATGATCAGCGGCACGCGGATCGACTCCTCGTAGGGGAGGTATTTGCCTTCGGAGACACGGTGCTCGCCGAAGAAGAAACCGTTGTCCGAGGTGAAGACGATCACCGTGCGGCCGAGCTGGCCGGTCTCGTCGAGAACCTTGACCAGGCGCTCCACGAGATCGTCGACGGCCAGCAGCGAGGCGAGGCAGGCCCGGTAGGTCGCGGTCACGTGGAGCCGCTCCGCCGGGCTGAGCCGCGGGCGGTTGCGGATGTGGTTGGGCTTGTCGGAGACGTCCGGCTCGTCGAAATCGGACTTCGCCGGCAGCGCCTCCGCGGCGAAGCGCCCGGCGTGGCGGGGGGCGGGCCGCGGCGGCGTCTGGTCGCGGCCGATCCGCTCCAGGTGGGGAGCGATCGGGGTCACCATCACGAAGAACGGCTGGGCGGAGCCCGCCCGCGAGCGGAGGATCTCCTCGGCCTTGGCCGCCAGCACGTCCGTCTGATAGTCCTTTGGCGACTCCCCATAGCTCACCGGCCTGCCGCCGTCGCTCACCGTGTAGTCGTACATCCGGTAGGTCGTGGGATCGATCAGGCCGAACCAGCGCGACCAGCCCGGCGGCGGCGCGGGCGAGCCCACGCCGTAGTTGTTGAGGTATTTGCCCAGGTGGGCGGTGTAGTAGCCGGCCTCCTGGAGCCAGAGCGGCAGGGTGTTCGAGTGGTCGAGGTGGGGATAGCCGCCGTGCGGGCCGCCGTTGGCCGTCACACCGTGGTTGTGGGCATACTGGCCGGTGAGGAACGTCGAGCGTGAGGGGCAGCAGAGCGAGAAGTCCACGAAGCTGTTGGCGAACGTGGTGCCCCGCTGGCCGAGCAGGCGCCGGGTCTTCGGCAGCGCGCGCATCTGCTCGACCGTCTGGTCGTCCGTCATGATGACGAGGATGTTGGGACGGTCCGCCACCGCTTCGTGCGCGCCGGCCGGCCGGCCGGATCTCCCCGCGGCCAGCGGCAGCAGCCCCAGGACGGCGAAGAGGACGTAGAGGACGATCGGGCGACTGCCATTCATGGAAGGATTGTACGGATGGAATGAGGAGGACCGTCGCGTCCGTTGTCGGATCGGAAGACTTTCTTCGTCAGGAGATCCCAAGATGAGCCATCGCCGCCACCCGCTCCTCCGCCAGTCCCTGCCGCTCATCTGGGTCTGGGTCCTCGCCGCCGTCCTCGGGACGGGGATCGTCGGCGCCGCGCCGGCGCCGGCCCCAAGTTCGAGCGGCGGCGAGCCTGCCGCCAAGCGCCAGCCGGCCAACGTGATGAGCTACGAGGGGGCCGCCTGGCTGGAGCGCGAGGGGCGCGACAAGGAGGAGAAGCCCGAGGTGGTGCTCGAGGCCATGCGGCTCAAGGAGGGATCGACCGTCGCCGAGATCGGCGCCGGCACCGGCTACTTCAGCCGCCGGATCGCCAAGGTGGTGGGCCCCACGGGCAAGGTCTACGCCGAGGACATCCAGCCCCAGATGCTCGATCTCGCCAAGAAATATGCGGAGAAGGACGGGGTCAAGAACGTCGTCACCGTCCTCGGCACCGACACCGACGCCAAGCTCCCGCCGCGCGGCGTCGACCGCATCCTGCTGGTGGACGTCTATCACGAGTTCCAGAAGCCCGAGGCCATGCTCGCCAGCATCCGCGACAGTCTGAAGCCGGGCGGCCTGGTGATCCTGGTCGAGTACCGCCTCGAGGGGGACACCGCCCTTCACATCAACATCAAGCACCGGATGTCCGTCGAGCAGGTGCTCGCCGAGTGGAACAAGGCGGGGTTCGAGCTGGTCAACCGGATCGAGACCCTCCCGGCTCAGCACATCTTTCTCTTCACGACCCGCCGCGGCGTCCGGGTGCTCGGCCCCGACGAGCAGGGCAAGACCGTCAAGCCGCCGGCCTAGCTACTTGATCCACACCGTCTTGATGTTCACGAACTCCCGGATCCCCACCTCGGCGAGCTCGCGGCCGTAGCCGGAGTCCTTGACCCCGCCGAAGGGTAGGCGCGGGTCGGACTTCACGGCCCCGTTCACGAACACCGAGCCGGAGTCGATCTCGGCGGCCAGGTCCTCGCCGCGGGCGGCGTCGCCCGTCCACACGCTGGCGCCGAGGCCGAAGTGGGAGCGGTTCGCCAGCTCGACGGCGTGGGCGGAGTCGCGGGCCCGGATCACGGCGGCCACCGGCCCGAAGGTCTCCTCGTCGAAGGCGGCCATGCCCGGCTCAACCCCCACCAGCACGGTCGGCGCGTAATACCAGCCCTTCCGCTCCAGCCGGTGGCCGCCGGTGCGCAGCTCGGCGCCGGCCTGGACGGTGCGCTTCACCTGGTCGTCGAGGGCGTCCAGCAGGTCCTCGCGCGCCATCGGCCCCACGTCGGTCCCCCCGTCCATGGGATCGCCCACCTTGAGCCCCTCCATCGCGCGGGTGAACTCCTCCTCGAAGCGGTCGGCCACCGCCGCCTCGACGATGAAGCGCTTGGCCGCGATGCAGCTCTGGCCGGAGTTGATCGTGCGCGCCTTCGCCGCCTGCCGCGCCACCTCGGCGGGATCGACGTCGTCCAGCACGATGAAGGGGTCCGAGCCGCCCAGCTCGAGGACGGTCTTCTTCAGGCACCGCCCCGCCTCGGCGGCCACCTCGCGGCCGGCGCGGTCGCTGCCGGTGAGGGTCACCGCCCGCACCGCGGGATGGCCGATCAGATATTTGACCCGTCCCGAGGAGACCAGCAGGGTCGTCACCACGCCCTCCGGGAGCCCGGCCTCGCGGAAGACCGCCTCGATGGCGAGCGCCGAGCCGGGGACGTTGGCCGCGTGCTTCAGCACCGCCACGTTGCCCGCCATCAGGGCCGGGGCGGCGAAGCGGAAGAACTGCCAGAACGGGAAGTTCCACGGCATGATGGCGAGCACCGGCCCGATCGGATCGTAGCGGACGAAGCTCTTCGCGGCGTCCGTGGCCACGGTTTCGGCGGCGAGGAATCGGCCGGCGTTCTCGGCGTAGAAGTCGCAGGCCCAGGCGCACTTGTCGACCTCGGACTCGGCCGCGGCGAGCGTCTTGCCCATCTCCTCCGTCATCAGCCGGGCGAAGTCGGCCCGCCGCTCGCGCAGCAGGTCGGCGACGGCGGTCAGGTGCGGGGCCCGCTCCTCATAATCGAACCGCCGCCACGAGCCGAAGGCCTGCTCGGCCAGCTCCAGCCGCCGCTGGACCTCCTGCTCGTCGTGCTCGGGGTACTGACGGATCAACTCGCCGGTCGCGGGATTGACGGCTTTCAGCATGGGAGACCTCCACTTCCTTCCCCACTCCACCGGAGGCTCCGGAGGAGTCGCGTTGGCGCGACCGCGGAGTCGTGCAACCTCCGGGCCGGACGCTTCTGAACGGGAAGAGATGATGGCGGAGAGGGAGGGATTCGAACCCTCGGTCCGGGTTTACCCCGGACAACTGCTTAGCAGGCAGCCCTGTTCGGCCACTCCAGCACCTCTCCGTAAGGGCCCGGCAGGGAGGGGACATTGTAGGGGGAGAGCGGCCGGGAGTCAAAAAGGAAGTCTCCGCCACGCGATAGACTACTCCCGCCCCCGAGGGGGCCTTTCGTGGAGGGAGCGCTCATCATGGCCGATCAAGACCCGCAGACCGTCGACGTGGACCAGCTCGCCATCAATACCATCCGGTTCCTCTCCGTCGACATGGTTGAGGCGGCGCAATCGGGGCATCCCGGCGCGCCGATGGGCCAGGCGCCGCTCGCCTATCTCATCTGGACGCGCTTCATGCGGCACAACCCGGACAACCCCGACTGGCCGAACCGCGACCGCTTCGTGCTCTCCTGCGGCCACGCCTCGGCCCTGCTCTACTCGCTCCTCCATCTCGCCGGCTACGGCCTGCCCATCGAGGAGCTGAAGCGCTTCCGCCAGTTCGGCTCCAAGACTCCCGGCCACCCCGAGCACGAGCTGACCCGCGGCGTCGAGGTGACCACCGGCCCGCTCGGCCAGGGGATCAGCAACTCCGTGGGCATGGCGATCGCCGAGTGCATGAGCGCCGAGCGCTACAACCGCGACGGCTTCCCCCTCTTCGACTACCGGATCTGGGTCCACACCAGCGACGGCGAGATGATGGAGGGCGTCACCCACGAGGCCTGCTCCCTTGCCGGCCACCTGAAGCTCAGCCGCCTCAAGGTCTTCTACGACGACAACAAGGTCTCGATCGACGGCCCCACCTCCCTCTCCTTCTCCGAGGACGTCGGCAAGCGCTACGAGGGCTACGGCTGGCGCGTGCTCCGCGTGGAGGACGGCAACGATCTCCAGCGGCTCACCGCCGCGATCCAGGCCGCCGAGGCCGAGGAGGACCGGCCGACGCTGGTCATCGTCCGCACCATCATCGGCTACGGCAGCCCCAGCCGGCAGGGGACCTCCAGGGCCCACGGCGAGGCGCTGGGACCCGAGGAGACGGCCGCCGCCAAGAAGAATCTCGGCTGGCCGCTCGAGCCCACCTTCTACGTGCCCGACGCCGTGCACGCACCCTTCGACGCGGCCCGCCAGCGTGGCCAGGAGCTGGAGAAGCAGTGGAACGACCTGCTCCAGCGCTACCGGGAGGCCCATCCCGACATCGCCGCCGAGCTGGACCAGCGCCTCTCGGGCAAGCTGCCCGACGGCTGGGAGGACGCCGTCCCGACCTTCGATCCCAAGGACAAGCCGATCGCCACCCGCGCCGCCTCCGGCAAGGTGCTCAACGCCGTCGTCCCCAAGCTGCCGCAGCTCGTGGGAGGCTCGGCGGACCTGACCCCCTCGAACAACACTTTCATCGAGGGGCGGACGAATTTCGAGGTCGCCAACGCCGAGGGGCTCTATCTCCGCTTCGGAGTCCGCGAGCACGGCATGGGAGCGATCATGAACGGCATCGCCCTGTCGAAGCTCTGGATCCCCTATGGCGGCACCTTCCTGGTCTTCTCGGATTACATGCGGCCGCCGGTCCGCCTGGCGGCGCTGATGAAATTGCAGTCGATCTTCGTCTACACCCACGACTCCATCTTCCTGGGCGAGGACGGCCCCACCCACCAGCCGATCGGCGAGCTCGCCTCCCTGCGCGCCATCCCGGGCCTGACGGTGCTCCGTCCGGCGGACGCCAACGAAACGGCTGAAGCCTGGCGCGTGGCCCTCGAGCACCGGCACGGACCGGTGGCCCTCGCGCTGACCCGCCAGAACCTGCCGATCCTGGAGGAGGCGGCGAAGAAGGCCCGCGAGGGGGTGGCGCGCGGCGGCTACGTTCTCCACGATCCGGAAGGCGGCGACCCGGAGATCATCCTGATCGCCACCGGCTCCGAGGTCTGGGTGGCCCTCGAAGCCGCCAAGCAGCTCGCCGGCAAGAACGTCCGCGCCCGGGTGGTGAGCCTCCCCTCCTTTGAGATCTTCGACATGCAGCCGGACGACTACAAGGAGTCCGTGCTGCCGAACAAGCTCCGCAAGCGCCTCGCCATCGAAGCCGCCTCCCCCTTCGGCTGGGAGAGGTACGTCGGTCTCGACGGCGAGGTCCACGGCATCAACCGATTCGGAGCCTCGGCCAAGTACAAGGACCTTCAGAAGGAATTCGGGTTTTTGCCGGAGGATGTGGTGAAGCAGGTGGAGGGGATGCTGGGGAAGTAAAAGGACGGCGGGGCCACGCTCCCCATCCCTCCTAAGAGGAACCCGTGCAAGATCAAAGCGCCTACGCCTCCATCTTTCGCAACGTCCAGGCATGCCAGACGCTGGGCACATCATGCCGCCACCGGGGCAGGATCAGCGAGGCCAGAAATCCTTCGATCTCGTTCACGACTCCGATCGCGATTGCGGTAGTGAACAGCACGCCCGGACCACCTCGGACGAACACCTCGCAAAATCCGAGAAACAGAGTGATCCCCCACAGCTTGGCCGACCACATGTGATACGAGGCCACCTTGCCAAACTTGATCAGATCGAACACCCATCGGCTCGCTTCAAGGCTGGCGACGAGAAGAATCCCCACTCTGTGCTGCCGCCACACGTCCGGGTAGGCGAGAAGGCAAGCCCCCGCGACGAAGAGATAAAACCAGATGTCGACGACGCTGTCGGCCAGCCGCAGCCGCTCGGTCGCAACCCCCAGCCGGCGCGCGATGATGCCGTCGAACACATCCGAGAGGAACGCCACGACGAGGATCGCGACCAGCCAGAACCCGGGCCAGTGGCGAAGACCGGCAACGAGGATCAGCGGGCCGAGGGCGGCCCGGAGGGCGACCAAGAGGGTGGGGAGTCTCGCCATGGCCGCAGTAATTCTAATTGAGCCAAGCGAGCCAGGCTCCGCCCTCCTTTCCTACCCCTTGATCCGCGATCCGCTCTCTTCGGTGCCGAGGATCCAGCCGACGACCTTGCCGGGCTGGATGACGTCCACCTTGTGCCAGAAGCGGCGGTTGCGGAGGAAGCGGCTGGAGGAGTCGTCCTCGGGGAGGGCAACGATCTCGTCGTGGATCTTCTGGAAGCGTTCGATCCACTTCGCGCAGTTGGCCAGGCGCAGGTCCACCCAGCCGTCGCGCACCCAGGACTCCAGGTTCTCCGGGGTCACGGGCGCGTGGGTTCCGTCGTTGGGCACCAGCACCTTGACGCCGCGGATCACCTCGCCCGAGTCGAGCAGGATGGGAATCCCCACCGAGACCACCAGGTTCGCCTCCTCCGGCGTCTCGCGCACCAGGCGGTCGAGGTCATCCCGCACGGCCTCGGGGGTCGCGGTGCGGACGGCTTCCATGTTGGGGTAGGCGAGGCGCAGCAGGTGGGCCTCGAAGAGGAGCTTCGAGTTGCGCGGCGGTCCCAGCATCTCGAAGGCGACGCTGCGCACGCCGTGTTCCTTCTCCATCTCGTTCAGCCGCTCGAGCGCCCAGTGCCGCAGGAGCCCGGCCCGGTAGGTGGGGCCGAGCACCGCGCCGTCGAGCGCGTTGACGATGTCGTACCCCGTGTTCCGTCCCTCGATCTCGAAGACCAGGTAGCGGGCGATCTCCTCGGGAGTGACGAACTCCATCTGCTCGTAGCTCGTCACCGTGGAGAACTCCTCCAGGCTGAATACGCCGTTCTCACCGGTGTCGATGAAGACGTTCTGGTAGGGCTCGTCGCGCACCTGGGCGGCGGCGGGGTCCTCGCTCGAGAAGGTCTGGCCCAGCGGGATCGGCCGGGCGTCCACCAACGGGAGGGGCTTGCCGCCGCGGACGATGGGGCCGAAGCCCATCCGCTTCCAGGCGATCACCGCCGCCGGCTTGATCTCCTTGGTGATCGGCGCGCCCGGGGTGCGGGCCATCAGGAAGAGGAGCATGGACTGCGCGCCGGCCATCGCCGTCTTCGACAGCAGCACCCGGCTCGGCCGCTCCTCGGAGTGGGTGTAGGGAATGTTGAGCCCCATGCCGCCCGTGCCGGTGGTGCCGACCTTCACGTAGACGCCGGTGCCGGCGTCGATCATGCCGCGGTACATGATCTGGATGTGGCGGATCAGGCGCGGCATGTAGAGGGCGTCGAGCAGGCGCTCGGCGGTGCCGTCCTCGATGCCTTCCCCCTCGAGCTGCTTGAGGACCTCTTCGGCCGAGCGGAAGATGTCGCCGTAGGCGATGCCGGTCGAGGTGTTCACGCAGTCGATCACCACGTCGGGGAGCGATTTGGAGAGGACGTCGTAGAGGACGAAGGAGCCGAGGTCCTCGTCGTCGAGGCGGCGCAGCTCGGCGCGGATGAGGTCGCGCTTGGTGCCGCCCTGCAGCAGGCCGAAGACGTTGCCGGCCGAGGTGGAGAGCGCCGTCGAGCCGGCGTCGGCCCGCAGCTCCTCGACCGCCTTCCGCGACTCTTCCATGCGAAGGCTGTGGATCTGGATCTCGCGCGGCTTGCGCTCCAGCAACTCCCGGCAGACGGCCGTGCCGACCAGGCCGTACCCCCCGAGCACAAGGATCTTCCGATTCTCGATATTCAAACCCACTCTCCTTCGTTGAGGGATTGGATGCCGGACGTGATGCGACGCTGGCGGGGGGATTCTACCCGGGTCTCCGTCCAGGACGATAGACCGGGCCCTCCCCGCCGCGTTTCTCACCTGTAGAGTGCTGGATGGAGCGCTCAAGGGGACGCCAGGGTGAAGGGGGTGGCACGCTTCTGGCTCCTCCGGGATGAGAAAAACGCCGTCTGGGTATAAACTCGACGGGTTTTGTTTGCGCGCCGCGCACCGGCGACGGCCGGCGTGCGGCTATTTTCGTGGCCCGGAGGAATAGATGCCCCCTCGCTTGAGAACGGCTCGCCTGGCGCCGCTGGCGCTGGGTTTTGTCCTGATGTCGGCGGTATCTGCGTCAGCCGTGTCCGCTCCGGCCGGCGGCGATTCGCTCGACGCGCGCGTCGACCGCGAGGCCGCCCGGGTGGCGCCCGCGATCGTCGAGATCCGCCACCACATCCACCAGAACCCGGAGCTCTCCAACCGCGAGACCCAGACGGCCGAGACGGTGGCCGCCTACCTCCGTAGCATCGGGCTCGAGGCCCGGACCGGCATCGCCAAGACCGGCGTGATCGCCCTGCTCAAGGGGGGCAAGCCGGGGCCGCTGATCGCCGTCCGCGCCGACATGGACGCCCTGCCGGTGGTCGAGCAGACCGATTTCCCTTTCAAGTCGACCAAGAAGGACACCTTCCTGGGCCAGGAGGTGGGGGTGGCCCACGCCTGCGGCCACGACATCCACACCTCGGTGCAGCTCGGGGTGGCGACGGTCCTCGCGTCCATCCGGCAGGATCTGCCGGGCAGCGTCCTCTTCATCTTCCAGCCCGCCGAGGAGGGTCCGCCCGCCGGCGAGAAGGGGGGCGCCAGCCTGATGCTGGAGGAGGGACTCTTCCGGAAGGAGAAGCCCCGGGCGGTCTTCGCCCTGCACTCCTTCCCGGAGCTCAAGGTCGGCGAGGTCGGCTTCAACGCCGGGCCGACCATGGCCGCCGTCGACCAGTTTCGGATCAAGATCCACGGCAAGCAGTCCCACGGCGCCTATCCCCACCTGTCGATCGATCCGATCGTCGTCGGCGCGGAGGCGGTGATGGCGCTGCAGACGATCCGTTCGCGCAATCTGTCGCCGTTCGAGCCGAGCGTCATCACGGTCGGCATCTTCCGCGGCGGCGAGCGTTTCAACATCATCCCCGGCGAGGTGGCGCTCGAGGGGACCGTGCGCACCTACAACGCCGAGGTGCGCTCCACCATCGAGCGCCGCATGCGGGAGATCCTCGACGGCGTCACGCGCGCCAACGGCGCCACGTTCGAGCTGGAGTACCAGAAGAACGCGCCGGCCACCGTCAACAACCCGGCGCTCTCCCAGGAGGTCCACCCCCTGCTCGACCGCATCCTGGGAGCGGGCAACGTCAAGATCGTGGAGCCCAGCATGGGGGGCGAGGACTTCGCATATTTCGCCGATGAGGTCCCCGGGTTCTACTACCGGCTCGGCGTCCTCAAGCCGGGCACGACGTCGGGTGGGCTGCACACGCCCACCTTCCGGGGGGACGACGGCGCGGTGCCGGTGGGCATCCGCGTCATGTCGCGGCTCCTGGTCGATTATCTTGCTTCTCAAAGATCACACTGAAACTCATCTTCCGAGGTGCGGAATGAAAAATGAAGGGCCGGCAGTCAGCAGCTTTGGGGTGGACAAACAAGGGATCGCCGACGCGGGCACGGTGTACTGGAACCTGCCGCCGGCGCGCCTGGTCGAGATGGCGGTCAAGCGCGGCGAGGCGGTGCTCGCCGCCGAGGGGCCGCTGGTCGCCGAGACGGGCCAGCACACCGGGCGGTCGCCGAACGACAAGTTCGTGGTGAAGGACCCCGCGACCGACGGCGACATCTGGTGGGGCGAGGTCAACCGCCCTTTTGAACGGGAGAAGTTCGAGGCGCTGCTCGCGCGGGCTCAAGGATACCTCAAGGGCAGGGACCTCTTCGTGTTCGACGGCTACGCCGGCGCCGATCCGCGCTTCCGCATCAACGTGCGGGTGATCAACGACGACGCCTGGCGCAACCTCTTCGCGCGCAACATGTTCATCCGCGAGGATGATCCGGCCGTCCTGGCGAGGTTCGAGCCCAACTTCACGGTGATCAACGTCGCCAACTTCCAGGCCGAGCCCGAGCGCGACGGCACCCGCACCCCGACGTTTATCCTGGTCAACTTGGCGAAGCGGATCGCGCTGATCGGCGGCACCCGCTACGCCGGCGAGATCAAGAAGAGCATCTTCAGCGTGATGAACTACTACCTGCCCAAGCAGGGGGTGCTGTCGATGCACTGCAGCGCCAATTACGGTGCCAATCATGGGGCCACCAAAGACGACGTGGCCCTCTTCTTCGGCCTCTCCGGCACCGGCAAGACCACCCTGTCGGCCGATCCTCACCGCACCCTGATCGGCGACGACGAGCACGGCTGGAGCGACGACGGCGTGTTCAACATCGAGGGCGGCTGCTACGCCAAGGTCATCCGCCTGTCGGCCGAGGGGGAGCCGGAGATCTATGCCACCACCCGCACCTTCGCCACGGTGCTGGAGAACGTGGTCGTCGATCCCGAGACCCGCAAGATCGACCTCGACAGCGACCGCCTGACCGAGAACACCCGGTCGAGCTACCCGCTCACCCAACTCCACAACGTCGACCTCGGAGGCCGGGCCGGCCACCCGCGCAACGTGGTCTTCCTGGCCTGCGACGCCTTCGGGGTGTTGCCGCCGATCAGCCGGCTGAGCGAGGAGCAGGCGATGTACCACTTCCTCTCCGGCTACACGGCGAAGGTGGCGGGCACGGAGCGCGGGGTCACCGAGCCCAAAGTGACCTTCAGCACCTGCTTCGGCTCGCCGTTCCTGCCGCTCCACCCCGGCATCTACGCCAAGATGCTGGGCGAGAAGCTCGAGCAGCACAACGTGCGGGTGTGGCTGCTCAACACCGGCTGGACGGGCGGCCCGTACGGCGTGGGCCAGCGGATCAAGCTCGGCTTCACCCGCCGGATGGTGACCGCCGCCCTCACCGGCGAGCTCGACGACGTGGACACCTGGACCGATCCGATCTTCGGCCTCGCCGTGCCGGTGCGCATCGAGGGCGTGCCGGACAAGCTCCTCCACCCCCGCGAGACCTGGCAGAACCCGTCGGACTACGACGCCCAGGCCGGCAAGCTCGCCGACATGTTCGCCGAGAACTTCAAGAAGTACGAGAGCGGCGTCGACGAGGCGGTCAAGGCCGCCGGTCCGAGCAAGGTGAAGGTGTAAGACCGGTCCGCGATCCCACCTCTACGAAGACGCCCCGCCGTTGATGGACGGCGGGGCATTTTTCTCTTCCAGAACGTCCCTCAGCCCGGGCTCAAAAGCCAGTCCGATGGCGGTCGATGATCTCTCTCAGCCGGTCGTGGTCATGGCTGAGCGTTACCGCCACCAGAAGGACTGATCCCTCAGGCTCCGCCTCGGAAGGATCGAACCAACGAGCGATCACGCGCAAGGGATAAGTACAGCGGTACTCGCAAAGCCTCACGGTGGAGGAAATCCTTGGAACGTGGTAGGCGCTGGGCTTCCAAGCGGCCAGACGTGGGTCATGGGTAGGATGGCTACATTCGCTGAGCGCACTGGCCAGATCAGCGAGCTCCCGCAGGCGCTGATCCTGCTGAGGCCTGGGGAGCCTTTTGAAGTCTTTCTTGAAGTGTCGGTCAAACCATAAGGGCTCAAACTGCCTTACCGGTCTAGCCATTCAGGGCCCGAGTGAACGCCGCCAGGGGATCTTCGTTGATCGGCTCGCTCCACCGGGACCTGTCGTCGAGATTCGCTTCGCTGATAGTCTGGCAGAGACTCTGCCATTCAGGGCTCAGCCGAAGGAAGGCGTCCTCGTTGAGGGCCGCGACCTGGTTGGTCCCCCAGGCTTCGGGTGGCATCTCCGTGTTGAGTCTCTTGGTGAGATAGCCGAGTTGCTCGGGAGCGATGCGGCCGTATTCGTCCGCCACGAAGTCGACGACGGCAAGCTCTTCCGGAGTCAGCGCCGATCTGAGGTCGACGACTTCCGCCAGAGCGATACGCTTCCCGCTTTCCGAATAGGAATGAGGCTCGACACGGAACAGGGCATCCGCCGCGGTCTTCTCCCTGACCTCATGCTTGATGAAGCGGAAGACCTCCTTGGCGACGACTCCGTGCTCCCAGGTTTGATAGGTGCCGTTGGCAATCGGCTGCCCCAGGACCTGATTCGCGATCACGTCGACCAGGTAGGGAAGCTTGACGGCCTGGGTTGAAAAGAGCGGCCCCAACCGTTCACAGAGGCGGGCGAGGACCGCAGTCAACTTCGGATTCATACCGCCTTCGACCTCGATACGAGGCATGGTACCTCCGGGCATTGAGCCCTGCACTCTTGCTCAAGGAGTATAGCGTGTGCGCCTGGTCGGCGCAAGTCGAGCGTAACGCCGCCCGGCAGACGAAACGCGGAGACTATCGCGGCGGGTCGAGCGCTGCTCCTTTCTAACCCTCGCCGAAATGGAAAAGAACCCTGCGTCACTCCTCTGTGCAGCGACGAAGACGGGGTGTCCCGTCCCTCCCTGGAGACTCGGCATCGACAGGAGCCTTTCATGAGGACAAGGAATCGCGGCGCTCGTAGCGGATTTCCTGCAGTCTCCCTGCTCGCCCTGGCCCTTCCGGCGACGGCCTTGCGCCCCGAGCTGCAGTCTCCCCTGATCCAGCTCCAGGGGAGCGAGTTCCAGTGCACGGAGTCCAAGACCGGCGTGGGCGGCAGCGTCTGCGTCAAGGGGACTTACCGGGAGCGGACGGTCTCGATCTTCCAGAACAGCCGCGCGATGTCGATGACGATGGAAGGAGGGTACGACCAGGCCGCCACGCCGGCCACGAAGCCCGCCGTCTCCACCGTCCGGGACGGCTTCCTCGTGTGGCGGGACCTGACGGCGCTCCACGATTACGTGGAGAGCATCCAGATCGAGGAGCGCCGGGGCGGCTGCAACCCCTTCGCGGTCGGGCCGGGAATCGGCGAGCCGTTCAGCGCCAGCTATACCATCTTCTGGTACAGCCCGGACGGGCGGCGGACGGACATCCCCTTCGGCACCGGCTATACGAAGAAGTGCCCGGTGCAGATCCTCGATCTGTTCACCCGCGTGGTGCGGGCGGGGAGCTCGATCCGGATCCCTTGAGGTCGCGGGCCGCCGGCAGCAGCCCGAAGCCGTCCGCCGCGGCGACGCCGGCGAGGATCGCCTCGGCGACGGCTCGCTCGGCGAGGACGCCGACCTGGTTGACGTTGGCCTTGCGGTCGCCCCGCGAGAGCACGACCAGGAGGTCGCCGTCGTATTGGGAGAGGGCCGGAGAGAGGGTGCGGTAGAAGCCGCCGAAGGCCATGTGGCAGACCTTGAGGGCGGCGGCCTTGGTCAGCGCGGCGTCGGTCATCACCACCGCGAGGGTGGTGTTCCCTTCCCAGGGTCCGACCGTGTCCGGCGGCAGGTTCGCCAGCACCCGCTCGGCGCGGGCGAGCTCGCGGGAGTCCGGCGCGGTGCGGCAGCCGGCGAGGAGGGTGCCGTCGAGCCGCCGGACATCGCCGAAGGCGTTGACCGCCACGGCGGCGGCGACGGTCGGGCCGTCCGGCACGGCGAGGCTGGCGAAGCCGAAGCCCCCTTTCATCCCGTTGACCGGCCCGCCGTTCGCCTTACCCACCGTGGCGCCGGTCCCCGCGCCGACGCTCCCCATCGCCACCGGTCCCTGGGCCGCCGAGACGATCGCCGACTCGACCAGCGCCCGGGAAGGGCCGGCCGGCCGGCCCTGCGAAAGATCGAAGAGGATGGCGGTGGGGACGATCGGCACCGGCGCGATGCCGGTCTGGAACCCGTAGCCGTGGCGGGCCAGCCAGTCGACCACCGGATCGGCGGCGGAGAGGCCGTAGCCGCTCCCTCCGGCGAGCACCACCGCGTGGGCCTTGCTCGACACGTGCTGGCCGGAGACCAGGGAGTCGAACTGCCGGGTCCCCGTCGCCGAGCCCCGCACCTCGGCCGCCGCCAGCGCGCCCTCGGGGCAGAGGATCACGGTGACGCCGGTCAGCGCCTCGCGGTCCGAGCCGTGGCCGAGAGTGAAGCCGGGAATCGTGAGGGCGCGGGAGGGAGCGGGGAGGGGCGGCGGGATGACCATCCTCGGCATCTTAAGGGAATCGGAGTGCCCGGGTTCCCTTGCCTCCGCCCTTTTTCCCGTCTATCCTCTCCTGTTCTGAGGAACCCCCGCTGGCACTTCCGCGTAGCGTTCCTGTAGGATACGCGCCGCTTTCGCGGCCGATCTCAACCTCCAACTGGAGAAGGATGCCGGAATCAAGGATGGAATCTCGGGCTGAAGCCTCGTCCGTGGCCTGGAGCTGGCGCGACCGTGCGGCCGCCGGTGCGGCGGGACTCGCCCGCGAGGCGGCGGCCAACCGCCGGAAGGGGCTGATCGGCGGCGCCATCGGGCTCGCGTTCGCGGCGCTGCTCCACTTCGCCGTCCACAAGGAACGATCGGCGATGGTCGTCGCGGCGGTCGCCGTCCTGGTGGCGCTGCTCGCGCTCGCTTCGCCGCTCGGCGCCTACAAGGTCCTGGCCCGCTGGCTCGACGTCTTCGCCCACGCCGTGGGCGCCGCGATCACCTGGGTGCTGATGACGGTGCTGTTCTATCTCGTCTTCCTGCCCGCGGGCCTGATCCTGCGCGGACGGAAGAAATTGGGAATTTCCCGGGGCGCCGACCGGCGCCTGCCCACCTACTGGATCGCGACGGACGAGCGCGAGCGGGCGCGGACCCCCGAGTCCTACCGCAAGCAGTTCTGATGAAGCTGCTCGGCATCTCCTGCTACTACCACGACTCGGCCGCCGCCCTGATCGACGACGGGCGCATCGTCGCCGCCGCCCAGGAGGAGAGGTTCACCCGCAAGAAGCACGACGACGGCTTCCCGGTGAACGCCGTGCGCTACTGCCTCGCCGAGGGCGGGGTGGGCAAGGGCGAGCTCGATGGGGTGGTCTTCTACGACAAGCCGCTGCTCAAGTTCCACCGCATCCTGGAGACCTACCTCGCGACCGTCCCCAAGGGGCTGCGCTCGGCGGTGATGGCGCTGCCGGTCTGGCTGCGCGAGAAGCTGTGGATCCCGCCCCGCATCCTCGACGCCCTGGAGGAGTGCGGCGTGGGCGACCCCAAAGAGATCTACTTCACCGAGCACCACGAGTCGCACGCGGCGTCGGCCTTCTACCCTTCCCCGTTCGAGGAGGCGGCGGTGCTGACGCTCGACGGCGTCGGCGAGTGGGCCACGACGACGATCGGCGTCGGCGAGGGGAACCGGCTCCAGCTCATCCGCGAGATCGCCTTCCCCCATTCGCTCGGCCTCCTCTACTCGGCCTTCACCTACTTCACCGGTTTCCGGGTGAACTCGGGGGAGTACAAACTGATGGGGCTCGCCCCCTATGGCGAGGGGAGGTACGCGGACGTCATCCGGCGCGAGCTGGTGGACGTCCGGGAGGACGGCTCCTTCCGCATGAACATGGACTACTTCGGCTATCTCGACGGCCTCGCGATGACCAACGGCCGGTTCGCCGGCCTGTTCGGCGGGCCGGCGCGGAAGCCGGAGTCGCCCATCACGCAGCGGGAGATGGACCTCGCCAAGTCGATCCAGGACGTGACCGAGGAGATCGTCCTCAAGCTCGCCCGCCACGCCCGCGAGATCACCGGCAAGCGCAATCTCTGCATGGCCGGCGGCGTGGCGCTCAACTGCGTGGCCAACGGCGTACTGCTGCGCTCAGGGGTCTTCGACGACCTCTGGATCCAGCCCGCGGCGGGGGACGCCGGCGGGGCGCTCGGCGCGCCGCTCGCGGTGTGGCACAACGCGATGGGCCAGCCGCGGACGGTCGGGCGCTCGGCCAGCGGCAAGCCGCGGGACGCCATGCGCGGCGCGCTGCTCGGCCCCGAGTTCACCCGCGACCAGACGAAGGAGTTCCTCGACGCCCATGGCTATCCGTACGAGGAGCTGGCGCCGGCCGACTGGGCGCGGCGGATCGCCGAGGTGATCGCCGGGGAGAACGTGATCGGCCTCTGCCAGGGGCGGATGGAGTTCGGGCCGCGGGCGCTCGGCGGCCGCTCGATCATCGGCGACGCGCGCAGCCCCAGGATGCAGTCGGTGATGAACCTGAAGATCAAGTACCGGGAGAGCTTCCGGCCGTTCGCGCCGAGCGTGCTCGAGGAGCGGGTCGGGGACTACTTCGAGCTCGACCGGCCGTCGCCGTATATGCTGCTGGTGGCGGACGTGGTCGCGCGGCGGCGCATTCAGAAGCGGGGGGACGAGCAGAGCCTGCCCCTCACCGAGTGGGTGAACCGGCCGCGCTCGGACGTGCCCGCGATCACCCACGTCGACTACTCGGCGCGCATCCAGACGGTGGGCGAGGAGAGCCCGGCGTATCACGCGATCCTCACCGAGTTCGAGAAGCTCACCGGCTACGGGGTGATCGTCAACACCAGCTTCAACGTGCGCGGCGAGCCGATCGTCTGCACGCCGGAAGACGCCTATCGCTGCTTCATGCGCACGGAGATGGATTACCTGGTGCTCGGTCCCTTCCTGCTCGACAAGCGGGCGCAGCCCAAGGTCGAGGAGAAGGGGGACTGGCGGCGGGAGTTCCAGCTAGACTAGACGGCAGGAGAAGGTCAATGCGCAAGGTCCGCTATTTCGGCTCGTTCCTGGGGGAGATCGTCCAGTTCGCCAAGCAGAACAAGGTGTACTGGATCGTCCCCCTGGTGCTCATCCTGGGGCTCGTGATCCTGCTGGTGGTCACCAGCCAGGCGACGGCGCCGTTCATCTACACGCTGTTCTAGGGCGGCGCGGGACGGCGCGCCGCTCCAGGACGGCTCCGGCGCCTTCCCGCACTTGCCGTCCCGGGGGGGTTGGGACACAATACCCGCGCAATGCGTCGCTTCAAGCCGGTCCATGGTGTGCTGATCGTCCTGCTGGTGTGGGGTGCGATCTGGGGGGCGGAGGTCGCCCTCGAGGGGCGTCTCAACCCGTCCGGGTTCCGGCAGGTGATGCCGGAGCGCGGCGCGGTGCGGATCGACCTGGCGTCGCTGAAGCCCCAGGAGGTCCGCTTCTTCCGGTTCCTGAACTCCGGCAACCAGGAGGTGCGGTTCTTCGTCGGCCGCGACGGGACGGGCCAGGTGCAGGTCGCCTTCGACGCCGACGAGCAGTGCGCCAAGGGCAAGCGGGGGTTCCGGCACGAGGGGGAGTGGATGGTCTGCAACAAGTGCGACAAGGCCTTCCGGCTCAACACGGTGAACTCCGGCGGCGAGGGCTGCACGCCGATCCCCCTGCACCACCGGGTGGAGGGCCAGGAGCTGGTGCTGGCCGAGAGCGACATTCTTCAAGGGTGGCGGCTGTTCCGCTGAAGCGCGCTGCGGATCGAGACATTCGCCCGATACAACTGACGTGAAATCAGAGCTTTGACGGCCAGCCCGCGATGATGTATCTTCGCCCCGTCCGGAAAGGTTAGCTAATGTGTGCAGACTTCGTGCTCTACGAGGAGGAGTTCAAGCACCTTGAGGAGGCCCTGCGCCGTCTGCGCCAGGAGGCCAATGCCAAGGCCGTCTTCCTGATCGACAAGAACGGCCAGCAGATCGCCTCCGCGGGGGAGGTCGAGCAGTTCGACACCACGTCGCTGGCCTCGCTGACGGCCGGCAACGTGGCCGCCACGGACGGGCTGGCGAAGCTGATCGGAGAGCGGGAGTTCTCGGTCCTCTTCCACGAGGGCCAGCAGGACCACATCCACATCTCGATCGTCGCCAAGCGCGCCATCCTGGTGGTCATCTTCGACGACCGCTCCTCGCTGGGGCTCGTGCGCCTCAGGGTCAAGCGGGCGAGCGTGGAGCTGGAGAAGATCTTCGAGGTGATGCTGCAGAAGGGCGAGAGAGGAACCCAGGGCGCGATGCACGCGAGCCCCTTTTCCGAGATTACCGACGACGACATCGACGCGCTCTTCGGCGAGTAGCCGCGGAGCGCGCAGCCGGCGGGCGGTGAGACGTCCGGAGCGCGGCTCCGGGCTCCCCTGGCGGATCGCTCCCGCGCGGCGGGGCGACGGAACGAGGCACGGACGAAGATGACTTTCATCAATTACGCCAGCAAGGAGATCAACTGCAAGATCGTCTACTACGGGCCCGGCCTGTGTGGGAAGACGACCAACCTGCAGTACATCTACAACAAGACCGCGCCCGAGTCGAAGGGCAAGATGATCTCGCTGGCCACCGAGGCCGACCGGACGCTCTTCTTCGACTTCCTGCCGCTCGACCTCGGGAGCATCCGCGGCTTCACCACCCGGTTTCACCTCTATACCGTGCCCGGCCAGGTGTTCTACGACGCCAGCCGCAAGCTGATCCTGAAGGGGGTCGACGGCGTCATCTTCGTCGCCGACAGCCAGGACGAGCGGATGGAAGCCAACATCGAGTCCATCCGCAACCTGGAACAGAACCTGAAGGAGCACGGATTCGACCTGGCGACGATTCCGTACGCCTTGCAGTTCAACAAGCGCGATCTGCCGAGCGTGGCGCCGGTCGAGGAGATGTACCGCACGCTCAACTACAAGCGGGAGCCCACCTTCGAGGCGGTGGCGACGACGGGGGTCGGCGTCTTCGATACCCTGAAGTCGGTCGCGAAGCAGATCCTGATCGAGCTGAAGAAGCGCTAGCGAAAGGGAACCATGGCCAAGGCCGCCAAGCCCAAGACCCCGACGAAGAAGACCCCGGCCCCGGCGAAAGCCGCCGCCGCGCCCGCCCCTCCGGCGCCACCGAAGAAGACCGTCGGCGGCGGTGATCCCGCCCTCGAAGCCCTGACCCAGGGGCTCGCCGCTCTCCAGGGGAAGAGCTGGTCGAAGGCGGTGGAGCTGTTCGAGCGCGCGGTCGAGCAGAGCGATCAGCCCGAGGTGCGGGACCGCGCCCGGCAGTTCCTGGTCGTCAGCCGGCAGAAGTTGCAGGGCGGCGAGGCCAAGCCGGCCAAGGGCGCCGCCGCCGCGGAACCGCCGGACCCATACCTGCTTGCGGTCTACGAGAAGAACCGGGGAAACCTCGCGGAGGCCCTGGAGATGAGCCGCAAGGGCGGGCGCGACCAGAAGGACGAGCGTTTCGCCTATCTGGTGGCGTCGATCCACGCGGCCGAGAACCGGCTGGAAGAGGCGGCGCAGACGCTCGCCAGGGCGGTCGAGCTCAACCCCAAGAATCGCATCCATGCCTTCCACGACCCCGACTTCGCCGAGCTCCGCAAGAACCGCGACCACCGCGCCCTCTTCGGCCTCTCCTGAGGCGGCGCGCGCCGGCGACGGCCGGGCCCTGGTCGCGATCGGCGGCGGCACCGGCCTCTCCGCCCTCCTGCGCGGCCTCAAGCACCACGTCGGCACCGACCGGCTGCGCGCGATCACCGGTGTGGTCACCGTCACCGACGACGGCGGCTCCTCCGGCCGGCTGCGGCGCGAGTTCGGCGTGCTGCCCCCCGGGGACATCCGCAACTGCATCGCCGCCCTCGCCGACGACGAGGACCTGCTGACCCGCCTCTTCCAGTACCGCTTTCCGAACGGCGGCGGGCTGCTCGGCCACTCCTTCGGCAACCTGTTCCTGACCGCGCTCACCGGCATCACGGGGGATTTCCACCAGGCGATCCTCACCGCCGAGTCGGTGCTGTCGGTGCGCGGCAAGATCTTTCCGGCGACGCTGACCGACGTGCGGCTGCGCGGCCGCGGCGTCTCGGGGAAGGTCTACGAGGGGGAGTCGGAGCTGGGGCTCTCGGGCGAGGAGCTGGAGACGGTGGAGCTCGACCCGGCGGCGCCGCCGGCGTTCCCGGCGGC
>DASWRX010000160.1:0-10713 GCA_036402955.1 Thermoanaerobaculia bacterium | reverse complement strand
AGCGGGCGGCCTTGAACAGCAGCGCCGGCGACGCCTACGTCAACCTCCAGCTCATCGACGCCCTGCAGAAGAAGGAGATCCGCCAGATCCCCAAGCTGCCGGGCGGCAACGTGATCATCGACGGCAACAAGCTGCTCCAGCAGCTCGGCGTCACCCGCTACGAGATCAACCGGCAGAACCAGGCGGACGAGCCGCCGCCGGGCAAGCCGTGAGCGCCTGGAGATCAGGGAGACCCTAGGAAGGAATCATCATGCTGAACCTCGCCGGATCGTCCTACGACTTCGGCAACGTCCTCTTCGCCGTGCTCCAGGAGTGCGAGCACAAGCGGCGCGCCCTGCTGCCCAACGAGGCGGAGGCGCGCCTGCGGGAGATCGCCCGCGAGAAGCTCGCCCTCATCCGGGAGGGCTACGAGGAGTGCGGCGGCACCCTGGAGTACTGGCAGGAGCTGGAGCGGGAGGTGCTGGAGACGGCCCTCCCGCAGTACATCCCGGCCGCGGCCGAGCAGAACCGCATGGAGAAGACCGGCTACGACGTCTGGCGCCAGGGGGAGCCCGCCGCCCGCGCGGTCTTCGGGCTCCTGGGGCTCGTGATCGGCGCCCTGATCATCGCCCTGCCCTGGATTCCCATCTTCGAGGACGCCTTCGCCTTCCTCCTGGCGGCGCTGGGCGTCTTCTACCCGGAGATCAAGAAGGCCTTCTACGACGTCGGCCACTCGCGCCTGCTGAACCGGCTGATCGCGCACGCGGAGAGATACCAGAAGAGCCAGTCCACCCAATTCGTCACCGAGGCGAAGCTGGCGGAGGAGCTGAGCTCGGTGGGGAGCGCTCCGGCCCGGACCCTCACTCCCCCAACCCCCTCTCTCCCGTCCCCTCCCACCCTCCCTCACCGGGAGAGAAGGGGCTCGAAGACGGGGTAGGAAAGATGCAGGCCCCCTCTTCTCCCGGTGCGGGAGGGTGGGAGGGGACGGGAGAAGAGGGCTGGGGTGATGAGGGCCTTGGCTATTCGTCAAACGGCCGCGAGATCACGCAGGCGTTGATCCCGCCGATCCCCATCGACAGCTTGCCCGCCACGCCCTTGGCGACCGCGCACGGCTCGTCGAAGACGTAGAGGTCGTGGATCTTCTCGATCTCCCGGTTGAGCTCGCCCGGGTGCAGCGGCGTCGGGTACAGCGTCCCGCGCTCGAAGCCGAGATACTGCGCCGTCAGCTCCCAGCCGCCGCCGGCCGACATGCCGTGTCCGAAGGTCCCCTTGCGCGCCGTCACCACCACCGAATCGGGAACCACGCCGCGCAGCGTCTCCACCTCGCGGTAGTCGCCCGGCGTGGCGGTGGCGTGGAGGTCCCAGGTGGCGAGATCCTCCGGCCGGACGCCCGACTCCGCGAAGGCGTTCTCGATCGCCGCCGTGGGCCCGTGGATCGACGGGGTGATGATGTGGTCCGCGTCCGAGCTGACGCCCACCGCGACCGGCTCCATCCCCAGCGGCTTGAAGCCCTTCTCCCGCATGTAGTCGAGATCCCCCAGGATCCAGAGCACCGCGCCGCCGGCCACGTGGGTGCCGCGCAGGCCGGTGAGCGGCTTGGAGACGGCGGCGTCGGCGGAGATCACGCGCGCCGCGTAGAACGCGCCCACCGACAGCGGCAGCGGCGGCGGATCGGTCGCGCCGATCACCACCGCCCTGGCCTCCCCCCGCCGGATGGCGTCCATCCCCAGCTTCAGGCAGACCCCGAAGGTCGAGCAGGCGGCGACCGGCGCGAAGGCGAGGCCGGTGATGTGGCCCATCATCGAGATCTGCGCGGCCGGCGTGTTCCAGATGTTCCAGACCACGTTCGGCGACACCGACTGCCAGGGGGGCGTCGGCTCCTGCCATTTCTCGCGGAGAGACTTCAGGCGGCGCTGCTTCTCCTTCATCACGCTCACCTTGCTCTTCTCGATGTCCCCCTGGACGTTGAGCCCCTCGATCTCCGCCAGCTCGCGCAGGTACTCCTGGAGCTGCGGCGACGAGGCGGCCCAGTAGTGCCACCAGGCGCTCTCGGCCTCGTAACGGTCCTCCGGATCGGCGACCGTCTCCGGATGGGGTGGCAGGCCCGCGGGCGGCTCGCCGCTCCCGGAGCCATGCTCCTGGAACGCGGGATTGCGCTCGGCCCAGAAGCGGTCCCACCGGCGCTGCGCCCGGTCGAGGGCCCGCGTGTTCTGCGAGAGGGTCTGGATGCAGCCGATGCCGGTGCCCATGTAGACGTGGGCGGCGGTGCCGAGCGCCCGCAGCTCCGCTTCCAGTCCGGGGTTCTGCCCCAGCGCCTGGATGAACGAGCCGATCGCGTACTGGACCGGCAGGTCCATCTTCTCCGCGAGCTGATGGAAGCGGGCCGGCGGGAACCGGGAGGCGATCCAGTCACGGTAGTCCGCGAACCGGAACTCCGGGACGCCGACGAGAAAGTTGTCCGGCCCGAAGCCGTTGAACGGCCGGAGCCAGCTATCCGTGGACGCGAGGTTCTCTCCGAACGCGTCGATGTTGGGCGAACGGGGCGCCACGATGCCCCAACCGAAGATTCCGACTCTCCGCAAAAGGGACCCCTCCTTCGAAGCCCGGATTCTGCCACAGGCCGGGCCTCCCCCGTTCGGGGGAGCGAAAAATCCGCCCTTCGGGCGATGACGGCGGCGGCGGCCGGCCCGTAGACTGCACCCGTCCAAAGGAGACGCGCTTTGAAGATCCTCCGGGCTTTCATCCTCGCCGACACCCTGCTCCTGACCCTGCTCGGTCTCGGGCTGGCCTTCCTCCATCGCGGCTCCTCCCCCACGGCGGCCCTGGAAGTAGGGTTCGCCGGGGACACGTCCCCCTTGAGCCTCGTCGCGGCGGCCCTCGGCGCTCTCGCGTTCGGGCTCTGGCTGGCGACAGATCTCCCGCTGGCCCACGACCGCCGCCGCCTCGCCCTCTGGATGGGCTTCGCCAACCTCCTGATGGCCGCCTTCGTCTTCGCTCAGCCGGCGGCCACCCACGACGGAAGAGCCCTGGGATGGGAATTGGGCGTCGCCTTCCTGGGGCTTGCCGCCGGTCTGGGCTGGGCGGGGAGCCGGTCGCAGGACACGGTGGAGACCGCCGCCGAGATGGCGGCCCTCAGAATTCCGGACGAGATCCGGCAGGCCCTGCTCCAGCAGGTCGGCGAGGCGGCCGCCCAGGAGGAACGGAACCGGCTCGCGCGGGATCTGCACGATTCGATCAAGCAGCAGCTCTTCAGCATCAACGTCGGAACCGCCGCCGTCCAGGAGCGCTGGGAGGGCGATCCCGAGGGAGCCCGCAAGGCGCTGGCGGACGTCCGCCGGTCCGCCCGGGCGGCGGTGGTGGAGATGCAGACCATGCTCCACCAGCTCCAGCCGAAAGCGCTGGGGACGGCCGGGCTCATCGAAGCGCTGCGGGAGCAGTGCGAAGCCCTGGGGTACCGGACCAGCGCCGAGGTCACTCTGGAGCTTGGGGGACCGCTCCCGGACGACCGCATGCCGCCCGGCGCTCCGGACACCCTCTTCCGCATCGGCCAGGAGATGCTGGCAAACGTGGCCCGGCACGCGCGGGCCCGGCACGTCCGGCTCTGGCTGGGGCGCCGGGACGAGGAGGTGGTGCTGCGGATCGAGGACGATGGCCAGGGGTTCGATCCCGCGGCGGCGGCTCCGGGCATGGGGCTGCGGAACCTGAGAGAGCGCGCCACCTCCCTGGGTGGGGCGCTGGAGCTCACCAGCGCACCGGGATCGGGAACCGGATTGACCGTCCGCCTGCCGTTGATCTCGCGCAACGCGCCTTCCGCAAGGAGCCGCGCTTGAAGATTCTCCGGGCTTTCGTTTTCGTCGATACCCTCCTCCTGACGCTGGCGGGGCTCGGGCTGGCCTTGCGCTCTACCCGCTCGCTTCCCGCGGTTTCCTTCTGGACAGGGATCGTCGGCAACCCGAGCGCCTGGAGCCTCGGCGCGGCGGGTCTCGGCGTTCTCGCGGTGGCGCTCTGGCTGACGAGCGATCTCCCGCTGGTCGGCAACCGCCGCCGCCTCACCCTGGGGCTGAGCTTCGCCAACTTCCTGATGTACGTCCTGGCCTCGGTACTGCGGCTCGAAGGCTGGTGGAGCGATTGGGGAGCGGCCTGTTTCGCATTGGGGGCCGGGCTCGCCTGGGTGGGGTTGCGGCCCCGGAGCCCGGGTGCGATCGCCGCCGAGATCGCCGGCCTCAAGATTCCGGACGAGACCCGCCGAGCCCTGCTCCAGCAGGTTGGCGAGGCGGCTGCCCAGGAGGAACGGAACCGGCTCGCCCGCGACCTCCACGATTCCATCAAGCAGCAGCTCTTCAGCATCAACGTGGGCACCGCCGCGGCCCAGGAGCGCTGGGATCAGGACCCCGAGGGCGCCCTCAAGGCGCTGGGCGAGGTGCGGCGTTGCGCCCGCGAGGCCATGGTCGAGATGCAGGCGATGCTCCACCAGCTCCGGCCGGAAGCCCTGGGGACGGCCGGTCTCATCGAGGCGCTGCGCGAGCAGTGCGAGGCGCAAGGCTACCGGACGGACGCGGAGGTCACGCTCGAGCTCGGCGAACCCATCCCCGACGACCGGATGCCGCCCGGCGCTCAGGACACCCTCTTCCGGATCGGCCAGGAGATGCTCGCCAACGCGGCCCGGCACGCGCGGGCCCGGCACGTCCGGCTCCGGCTGGGCCGCCAGGGGGATGCCCTGACGCTGACCGTCGAGGACGATGGTCAGGGGTTCGACCCCACGGCACCGGTGTCGGGCATCGGGCTGCGCAACCTCAAGGAACGGGCAGTGTCTCTCGGGGGAAGCCTGAAAATCACCAGCCGGCCGGGAGCCGGCACGCGGGCTCAGATCTGGGCACCGCTCACCCCAGCGGGGGGCAGCGCTCGCAGTCTCAGCGAGAGATCCTGGTCCTTGCATTTGAACGCATTCTTTATCCCTGCAATGTGCCTTACTATGGAGCCGAGTGTTCTCCGCCACCATTGGATGTCCATAGCTTATTTATACATCGCTACTATTCTTCTCTCAGTCGCCGCGGGTTGGTGGGACGTTCGCGTCAGCCTGCGAAAATTTTCCGACGCAGCGATGGCAGATCTGGCGTCTTACCGGTATGCGGGCCACCGCGCAAGGGCAGTGTTGTCCTTGGTGGGAGCCTGGCTCGCCTACCAGAGCGGCCACCTCCCGGGAGGATGGGGGATCGCCTCTCGTCCCCTCAGCCTTCTTTTCCTGGCGCTGCTGGGGGTCGACCTCTTTGGCGCTCACCGCTGGAGCCGGCCGAGTCGCCGGCCGCTCGAAAATTGGAAGTGGCCTTCGCAATGGCAATGGCCCAATCAGAACCGCAAGATCATGGTCTTCTTCGCTCTGCCGCTGATATCGGTCTCGGTCCTGGCTCTCGCGGCTCTCAATCACGAATTCTGGACACAGCCCGAGCAACTCGAATTCCTCGCTCTCGGAGCGGCCCTCCTCACCTATTTCTTCTGGCGCCGGCCGCGTACGGAAGGAGCTTCCTCATGAGCCCTGACAAGGAAAAGACCCGCGTCGTCCTCGCCGACGATCACCGCGTCGTCCAGACCGGCCTGCGCAGCTATCTCGAATCGTTCCCAGACCTCGAGATCGTGGGCGCCGCGGCGAGCGGCGAGGAGGCGCTGGCGAAGCTCGAAGGGTGGCTCCCCGACGTGGTGGTGATGGACCTCCGGATGCCCGGCGGCATGGACGGCGTCGAGGCCACCCGCAAGGTCCGCGCCCTCTCCCCCCATACCCAGGTGGTGGTGCTGACGGCCCACACGGACGAGGCGCGGGTGGTGGCGGCGCTGCGGGCGGGCGCCATCGGCTACGTCCGCAAGGACTCGGAGCCGGAGATCCTGGTCGCCGCCGTGCGCGGCGCCGCCCGCGGCCAGTCGGTCCTCGATCCCGCCGTGGCCGGCTCGGTGCTCCAGGAGCTGGTGCGCGGCGGCCCGCTCGCCGAGGAGCTCTCCGAGCGCGAGAAGGAGGTGCTCGCCCAGCTCGTCCACGGCCGCACCAACCGCGAGATCGCTCAAGCCCTCCACGTCGGCGAGGAGACGGTGAAGACCCACGTCGGCAACATCCTCTCCAAGCTCCAGCTCAACCACCGCACCCAGGCGGTGATCTACGCCCTGAAGCAGGGGCTGGTGTCGCTGGACGACGTCGAGATCTGACCGCCCTACTCGGTGCGGATCGCCACCACCGGGTCCACCCGCGCCGCCCGCCGCGCCGGCAGCCAGGTGGCGACGAGGGCCACGGCGGCGAGCAGGGCCGCGATTCCCCCGAAGGTGAGCGGATCGCGCGCGCTGACGCCGTAGAGCAGATTCGCCAGCACCCGCGTGAAGGCGAACGCGCCCAGCAATCCGAGCCCGATCCCCACCGCCATGAGCACCGCCCCCTGGCGCATCACCAGCCCGATCACGTCCCGGGTCTGCGCGCCGATGGCGATGCGGACGCCCATCTCCCGCGTGCGCTGCGCCACCAGATAGGAGATCACCCCGTAGAGCCCGGCGGCCGAGAGGACGAGCGCGATCGCCGCGAAGATGCCGAGCAGCCAGAGGTTGAGGCGCTGCTTGGCGAGCGACTCGGCGATCACTTCATCCATCGTCTGCACCTTGAAGAGCGGTAGGCTGGGATCGACGCTCCGCACCGCCCCGCGGACGGCGGACGTGACGCTCGCGGGCGCCACGTCCGTCCGGATCACCAGGACGGCCTCGCGGAGAAATCCATCCAATCCGTCCTGGGTGTAGGGGAGATAGAGCTCCGGCAGCGGCTCCTGGTCGAGACCGGCCTGCCGGACGCTGCCGACCACCCCGACGATGGTGAAGGGCGCCTCCTCGTCGAGGCGCAGTTGCCGGCCGACCGCGTTCTCCCCGGGGAATTGCTGGCGCGCCAGCGCGTCGTTGACGATCACCAGCCGCGCGCTCTTCGCTCCCTCGTTCTCCGTGAAGTCGCGGCCGTGGAGGATGGGGATGCCGAGAGAGGCGAAGAGCTGCGGCGCCACCACGCGGAATTCGGCGAGGGGCTCCTGTCCCTGGGGAGGCGCCGGACGGCCCTCGACCGTGTAATTGCCGTTGGTCCAGGCGTTCTGGATCGGCAGCAGCGTGGTGAGGCCGGCGGAGCGCACGCCTGGAAGGTGGCGCACCTTCTCGAGCATCGGCTGCAGGAGCTGGGGCGTCGCCGCCTTCATCTTGGCGTCCGGCACGGCGACGTGGGCGGTGAGCACACCTTGGGTCACCAGCCCGGACGGCGTCTCGCTCAGGCGGAGGAACCCGCGCAGGAGCAGGCCGGCGCCGACCAGCAGGACGAGGGAGAGCGCGATCTCCAGCACCACCAGCGCGCTCCGGAAGCGCTGCTGGCCTCCCCCCGCCGTGGCCTTGGCGCCGGCGTCGCTCAACGTGTCGCGCACGTCCTCGCGCGACGCCTGGAGCGCCGGCACGATGCCGAAGAGGAGGCCGGAGAGCGCCGAGACCAGGAGCAGGAAACCGAACACCCGGCCGTCGAGCGGCACGCCGCCGGCGAGCGGCAGCGCGCCCTTGGCGAGCGGCTCCAGCACCGCCAGGCCCCACCGCGCGAGCAGCGCGCCGAGCAGCGCTCCCACCAGGGCGAGGACCAGGCTCTCGACCAGGAACTGCCGGATCAGCCGGGCGCGGCCGGCGCCCAGAGCCAGGCGGACGGCGACCTCGCGCCGGCGCACCGCCGCGCGGGCGAGCAGCAGGTTGGCCACGTTGGCGCAGGCGATGAGCAACACCAGACCGACGGCTCCCAGCAGGACGAGGAGCGCCGGCCGCGACCGCCCGACCACCGCCTCCCGGAAGGGCAGGACGTCGGCGCTCCGTCCCGTCTGCTGGTCGGGATAGGCGCGCTCCAGCCGGCCCGCGATCTGCCGGAGCTGCGTCAGCGACCCATCGACCGACACGCCGGGCTTCAACCGGCCGACGACCGCCAGGAAGTGGCTGCCACGGGTCTTCTGCGTCTTCGGGCTGGGATCGAGCGGCGCCCAGACGTCCGCCGCCGCGCTCGGCGGGAAATCGAACGCCGCCGGCATCACGCCCACCACGGTATACAGATCGCCGTCGAGCCGGATCGGCCGGCCGAGCAGCGACGGATCGCCGCCGAACCGCCGCCGCCAGAGCGGCTCGCTGAGCACGACCTGACCCTTGTCCTTGGCGACGTCGTTGGCGACCTCGGCCGCGCCACCGCTGAAAGCGCGGCCGAGGAGAGGACGGACCCCCAGGAGCGGGAAGAGATCGGGCGTCGCCATGACCGCCTTGATCCGCTCGGGCTCGGCGGTCCCCTGGAGGTTGAGGCTCAGCTCCACCCAGCCCGCGAGCCGCTCGAAACGGGTGCCCTGCTCCCGCCAGTCACGGAAGTTGGCGAACGACACCGAGCCGTGGCCGTGAGCCGGCCCGAACGTCTCGTAGGCGCGGACGAGCCGGTCCGGCTCGACGTAGGGGAGCGGGCGCAGCAGCACGGCGTTGATGACGCTGAAGATCGCCGTGTTGGCGCCGATGCCGAGCGCCAGGCAGAGGACCGCCACGGCCGCGAACCCCGGCGAGCGCCGCAGCGAGCGCAGGGCGAACACCACGTCCCGCCGGAGGTCGTCCAGCCAGGGGACGCCGCGCGCCTCGTCCTCGGGGGTCTGGAGGTTGTCGGCCGTCGCGGGGGAAGTTCTCTCGGGTCGGAGCATGGCGGTCCTCCTCAAAAGAGCGGTTGAATCATCGCACTCCTTTCGAATCTCTTCAATGGCACCCCCCAGGGGCTCGTGCCGCTGACGACGTCGAGATCTGAAAGGAATTTTCCGAGGTGGCCGGCGTCCGAAAGCTACGGTATGATTCTCAAATCGACCTCGGACCTGAACGAAAGGGAACGTCCCATGAGATCCCGCCTCGCCCTGCTGCTGTGGCTCGCCCTGGTGGTTTTTGCCCATCGGGCCCAAGGGGCCGATCGTCCCTTCCTCGACCTCGACTTCGAAGCCCCGGAGTGCGGCGGCGGCTGGTACATGGGAACCCGTGGCTACGAGGTGACCGTCGACGCCGCCACCGCCAAATCCGGCCGGCAGAGCCTCCGCATGCGCTACGCCGGCAAGGAGCCGTGGACCGACAGACAGTTCGGCGTCGCCACCCAGCAGTTCCCGGCGGCCGAGGCGGCGGGGAAGAAGATCCGCTTCAGCGGCTTCATCCGGACCGAGAGGGTGAACGCCACCGACGGCTATGCCGGTCTCTGGTGGCGGGTGGACGGCGAGAACGGCGCGCAGCTCGCGTTCGACAACATGGCGAAGCGCGGCCCGCACGGCACCACTCCCTGGACCCGCTACGAGATCGATCTCGACGTGCCCGCCACGGCCAAACAGATCGTCTTCGGCGCCCTGCTGGTGGGGGACGGCACCGCCTGGTTCGACGACCTGCGGATCGAGACCGGCGGCGTCCCCTGGGCGGAAGGGCCGGCCCCCTCCGCCGCTCCGCCCACCGCCGCCGCCGTCGCCTGGCTCAAGGGACATGCCATCCCCTTCGACACCGCCGAGGCCGGCCACGGCTTCGCCGATCTCCAGCCGCTCAGGAAGCTGATCGGCGATGCCCATGTCGTGGCCCTCGGCGAGGGCACCCACGGCACCCGCGAGTTCTTCCAGATGAAGCACCGCCTCACCGAGCTCCTGGCCGGCGAGATGGGCTTCACCCTCTTCGCCATCGAGGCCAACATGCCCGAGGCCTACAAGGTCAACGACTACGTGCTGACCGGTCAGGGGGACCCCAAGGAGCTGCTCAAGGGGATGTACTTCTGGACCTGGAACACCCAGGAAGTGCTGGACATGATCCTGTGGATGCGGACGTTCAACCAGTCCCAGGAAGCGAAGTCCGGCAAGGCGCGCATCCAGTTTCTCGGCTTCGACATGCAGACCCCCGACGTGGCGGCGCAGAACGTCCGCGGATTCCTCGCCAAAGCCGAGCCCGATGCTGCCGGCGGGGCCGCCGAGGCCGACGCCGCCTACGCCCTGGTGACGGCCCTCACCGACCGGATGCACCCGAGCACCGCCGCCGATCCGCAGGCCGCCGCGGAGAGCGCGGCCGCGGCGGCCCGCAAGGTGCTCCAGCACCTCGAGGCCCGGCGGGACGCCTACGTGGCACACCTGCCGAAGACAGAGGTGGACTGGGAGATCCAGAACGCCCGGGTGGTCGTACAGGCCGCCGAGCTGCTCTCCAAGGGTCACGGGCTGCGCGACCGCAGCATGGCCGACAACGTCGCGTGGATCCTGGGGCAGGCTCCGCCGGGGTCGAAGATCGTGCTCTGGGCCCACAACGCCCACGTCCACAAGACCGAGGGGGCCATGGGGCAGTTCCTCGCCGACCGCCTCGGCAAGGACATGGTGGTGCTCGGCTTCGGCTTCTCCGAGGGGATCTACAACGCCGTCGGCGACAATGGCCTGGGTCCCCAGGAGGCCCTGCCGCCGGTCGCCGGCAGCGTCGAGTCCTATCTCCGCGCCGCCGGGCTCCCCCGCCTCATCCTCGACCTGCGCGGCGTCCCGGCGGACGCCCCCGCCGCCCCCTGGCTCGACCAGCCGCGCCCATTCCGCGAGATCGGCGCCATGGCCGCCCGCTGCGCCTTCAGCCCGGTGGTGATCTCCAGGGAGTTCGACGGTCTGATCTACTTCGACCAGACCCACCCGTCGGCCCTGCTGCACTAGCAGCCTGTACGGCAGAAAACCCGAAGCCAGGACA
>DASWRX010000159.1:0-85924 GCA_036402955.1 Thermoanaerobaculia bacterium | reverse complement strand
CGTAGGTGGCGGCCTGGAACACGGCGGCCACCAGGATCCACGCCGGGCGCGCGCGCTGGAGCAGCCGGACGAACTTCTCTCCCTCGGCGAAATGGGAGACGACCGCCACCAGGCCGGCGAGGAGGAACAGCCCCGGCAGCCAGGAGAGGACGCGCCGCAACCGGCCGCCCTTCGGTGTCCCCTCCTCGCTCTCCGCCTGCGCCTGCGCCATCTCCGCCATCCGGCGCACAGCCTATCAGCACGGTGCGGCTGGTGGCGGAGCGCCAGGCGCGCGCCGGGAGGTAGGCGCCGGGCCGCCCGGGCCGGCGGTCGAGGGTGCTATCCTTCCTCCCGGGTTTTTCACATGCCATGAGCTTTCCGTCCGCGTCCCGGGAGCCCGGCCGCTCGAGCGGGTTCTCCCTCGTCGAGGTCCTCATCGCCCTGGTGCTGCTGGGGGTGGCCCTGCTGCTCGGGGTGGAACTGGTGCTCGAGAACCCTCGCGTCGTCGGCCGCCTGGACGGCGAGCGGCAGGCGTTCCGGGCCATGGAGTCGACGATGGAGGCGGTGCGCGCCGGCGTCATCGAGCTCCGCACCGGCGATCTCACCGGCCTCATCCCCGACGTCGGCACCCCGGTGCCCCGGAACTTGTCGATGTTCATGCAGGTCGACCCCACGGCCACGCCGGGCCTCTTCCAGGTGACGCTCACCACCCGCTACACCGTCTTCAACTTCCCGCACATCAAGCAGCTCCAGACCATGGTCTGGACCCCCAACTGAGATGCGCGGCCGGCGGCGCCAGGAGGGGTTCACGCTGGTGGAGATGTCGATCGCGCTCGTCCTGCTGATCGTGGGCCTGATGATCGCGGCGGATCTGCTGATGGAGACCGCGCAGCTCTTCGCCGAGACCTCCGGGGAGTCGCTCGACACGCCCGTGCCGCTGGCGGTCGCCCGCATCCGCGGCGACGTGCAGGGCGGCTCCTCGGTCTCCACCGTCCTGCTGCCGGACGGCTCGCTGGCCGGGGTGCTGATCCAGGCCCTGGGCCAGCGCATCCTCTACGAGAAGAACGGCGAGGCGCTCTACCGCACGGTGCTGCCGCAGGGCGCGCCGCCCCAGGGCCCGCAGCCGCTCTGGCGCGGCGTGACCGACTGGAGCTGCCAGGACGTGGCGGGGACGAGCCTGGTGGAGATCTCGGTGACCTACCGGCGGCGCGCCGTGCCCCGCTCGCCGCTGCCGGGGATGCCGGCCGACCGCGGCCCGCTGTCGCAGCAGCTCACCCAGAAGATGCTCCTCCTCCCCCGCGGGGCCGGCCTGGGGGACACGTGGTGAGGCGCGGCGTGGGGCGCGGCGAGACTGGCTTCGCGCTGCTGACGGCCTTGCTGGTCCTCTTCCTCCTCGCCACCGCGCTGGCCCTGCTCGCCGCCTCCCTCCAGCTCCGGATGCGGCTGACGCGGGAGGACGCCGAGTCGGTCATCCTCTCCGGCCTCGCCGACGCCGCCCTCGCCGAGGCGGCGGCCAACCTCGCCCAGAGCGCCTTCTACTCGGGCGCGCCGGCGCACGACTTCGGCAACGGCCGCATTCAGAGCCAGGTCCAGCTCGTCAGCCCCGGCCTCTTCGACGTGGTGGCGACCGCCACCTACGACGGCCGCCACCGCGTGGTCGAGGCCCAGATCTTCCGCGCTCCCGGCATCGCCCGCGTGCTGCGCTGGCGGCGGCTGCCGGGATGAGCATCCCATGGAGGACGAAATGATGAGGTCCATCGCGAGGCGTCTTGCCCTGCCGGTCCTGCCGGCCCTGCCGATGCTGCTCCTGCTCATCCCGGCCCTCGGCGCGGCCGCCGGGACCGCCACGGAGGTGGGTCTGGGGACCACGGCGGCGAACGAGACGTACAACGAGCTGCGGCAGTCCGTCGCGCTGCTCGCCGGGGGTGGTTACGCCAGCGTGTGGACGGAGGGGCCGGTCCAGAACCGCGACGTCCGGATGCAGTGGGTGCGGCCGGACGGCTCTCTGGTCTTCGGACCGGGGGGCCTGACCGTGGCGAATTCCCCGCAGGACGAGAACACTGCCGTGGTGGCGGCCGACCCCTCCGGCGGCGCGTATGTGGCGTTCACGCGCGACGTCATGATCGGAAGCGAGAATGCGAGGGAGGTCCGGGTGCAGCTCTACGGCGCCAACGGCGTTCCTCAATGGCCGGCGGACGGAGTCCTGGCCGCGCCACCGAACGTCTTCGAATTTCAGAGCGAGATCCAATTGGCGACCGACTCGGACGGCTCTCTCTTCGCCTGCCTCGGAGTGTTCCACACCTTCGGCGCCGACACCTGGGACGTCGTCTGCCAGCACATGAGCCCCGACGGCCGGCGCCTCTGGACGGACCAGGGTCTCCGGGCCAGCTACCGGCCGGGGTGGAAAGTGCTGCCGAAGCTCGTCGAAGACGGCCACGGCGGCCTGCTCGTCTTCTGGCGCAACCAGCGCCATCCACTCTCCGATCCGCAGGTCCAGACGATGCTCATGGAAGGCCAGCACTTCGCGAACGACGGTACCCGGCTCTGGGGACGGCGGGGCCGGATCCTCCGCACGACGAATCTCGCCGAGGCCAGCGATTACAGCTACAGCTTCTTCGGCGCGGTCTCCGACGGCGCCGGCGGCGCCGTGGTCACCTTCAACGATTGGAACGGCAAATGGAAACCGACCTACGACGTCCTCGCCCAGCGGGTGAGCGGCGACGGCCACCTGCTCTGGGGGGATGGCGTCACGGTGGCCGGAGGACCGCTCCACCAGCAGCACGACGCGGTGATCGCGGCCCCGGATGGCGGCGCTTTCGTCACCGTCTGGAACCCTGACCAGGCTCAGCTCTGGCTCTACCGGCTCCTGCCGAGCGGCCAGGTGAGCTGGCGGCAGCCGGTCTCCTCGACCGACGGGGGCCCCAGACCGAACGACTTCGGCGCTCACGGCTCGGTGGACGGTGGCCGGTTGCGCGTCGCCTGGACTCACCAGCGGCAGGATGGCACGCTGGACATCGACGTCTACCTGGCCGTCTTCGACCTCGCCGGGCACCGCCTGAACGGCGCCGCGGCGACGCCGATCACCACCGCGCCGGACGCTCAGTTCCTGCGCGGGTTCGTCTTCGACCCCACACGCCACCAGGGTTTCGCCGTCTGGGAAGACCGCCGGAAGGGGAACTGGGACGACCTGGACACGATCGGCGCGATCTACGTGGAGGCGCCCTGAGGCATCCCCGCGAGCGAGAACCCCGGCCGGTCCGCCTGGACGGACCGGCCGGGGTGGCCTGATCGCTACCGCCGGCCGAACAGCCGCGTCGCCCACTCGAGGATCGGCTCCTCCACGAAGTCCCGGTGATGGGCGCTCATGAAGTGGTCGATGTGGCCGAACGTGGGCTGGAACAGGAAGGTCTTGTCCGTCGAGCCGATCAGGGCGAGCTGGTCCCCCATGTAGGGTCCGAAGCCGCGGCCGGCGCCGAGCGCCAGCACCGCGCCGTGGAAGCTGCCGAGGTTGGCCGTGAACTGGCTCTCCACTCCCGCCAGCGAGCAACTGATGTCGCGCACCAGCGACAGCGGCGAATAGGCGTTGAAGCGGGCGATGTCGTCGTAGACCCGCGGCTCGGAGGCGTTGAACAGCCGGTCCTCGGCCAGGCTGCCGTTCATCAGCACGTAGTTGGGGGCCGGCATGGTCGCCGGGCCCGGCGTGGGGGTGCTGAGGATGGCCACCAGCGTCTGATGGTTGGTGAGGACAGGCGGGAACAGCGGGATCGGGGTCAGCCCGCCGGGCGTGATGTTGGCGAGCTCCGCGGCCATCTTGATGACGTTGCCGCCGACGCCGTCGTACAGGATGCCGGCCGCGAGCTGGGCCTGGAGGGTGGCGCAGTAGCCCTGGTTGATCGTGCGCACCTGCGCGTTCTGGCTATACAGCATCCCCTCCCAGGGGATGATGCCGTCCCAGTCGTTGGGATGGGCGTTGGCGACGGCGATCGCCAGGATGCCGCCCAGGGAGGCGCCGCCGGTGACGATCCGGGTGTGAGGGTGCAGGACCTCGATCTGGGAGCGGACGAAGGCGATGTCGTCCACCATCGAGGCGAGGTCCCAGGTGGCCATGATCGAGCAGTCGAGGACGCCGGCCTCGCAGGTCCCGGCGGGGATCCCCTCGAAGCGGGGAGAGTAGCCGTAGACGTCGAAGCCGCGGAGCGCGAAGAACTCGGCGAGCGAGCTCCCCGGGGCGCCGTTGGGATCGCGCTGCTCGTAGAAGCTGAAGGTGAGGCCCAGCGGCGGCAGGAAGAGGATCGAGCCGCGGGAAGGGTCGTCGCGGCCGTCCCGGCTCACGCGGATCATCTTGAAGCGGTCGAGCGGATGGGCTCCCGCCCGCACCGTGTACTCGGTGCGGACGAAGCCGGCGTCCCGCGTCTGCGCGGTGCCGGCGATCTGGTAGGGACCGGAGGCCAGGGCGGCCTGGGCCGCGAGGGCGGCGCCCAGGAGCGGCAGAAGAACGCGTCGGATCTGCATGGGATCGTCTCCTTCCTGAAGAGAGGTCGACACTTTATCATGGATGAAAATACGGGCCTTCCTTCGGGCGTGAGCTAGACTCTCTCCAGCTCAGCTCCGTACAAAGCCTCAGACCGCGATGAAGAACGCCTTCCGGACGACGTTGCGCTCCCTCGCCCGCCAGCCCGGGCTGAGCCTGGCCGTGGCGCTCACGCTGGCGCTGGGGATCGGCGCCAGCACGTCGCTCTTCGCCTATCTCACCGCGATCGTCTGGCCCGCCCTCAACGCGCCGGACGCGGAGCGCGCGGTGTGGATCTATACCGGCACCCAGAAGGAGCCGCGGAACGTCGCCTCCTACCTGGACTACCTCGATCTGCGGCAGCGCCAGGGCGCGTTCCGCGATCTCGTGGCCATCGGGGGCTTCGGCGCCTCGGTCGGCCATGGGCGGGACGTGACGTTCGCCTGGGGGCAATTCGTGAGCGGTGGGTTCTTTTCCTTCTTCGGCACGCGGCCGGAGATCGGCCGGCTGGTGCAGCCGGGGGACGACCGGCTGGGCGCCGAGCCGGTGGTCGTGGTCAGCCACGCCTTCTGGACGGGGGTCCTCGGCGGCGATCCCGGGGCGGTGGGCCGGCCGCTGCGGATCAACGGCGCGACCTTCACCCTGGTCGGCGTGACGCCCCATGGATTCCAGGGGCAGGGGCGCCCCACCCCGCTCTACGTGCCGGTCTCGCAGGCCGAACGGGTGACGGGAATCCCCCGCTTCGAGAAGCGCGATTTCGGCTGGCTGGTGCTGCTGGCCCGGCGGGCTCCGGGGTCGAGCCTGGCGCGGACCCAGGCCGCCCTGGACGTCGCCGGGCACGCGCTGGACGCGGCGGCTCCCTGGCGCGAAGGCAGGAAGCGGCGGATCTCGGCGGTCCCGGTGACGTCGTTCGACCCCGAGCTCGCCGACGATCCGTTCCTCGCCGCCGCCCGCGTCCTGATGGCGGCGGCGGTCCTCTTCCTGCTCCTGGGCTGCGCCAACGTGGCCAACCTGCTGCTGGCGCGCGCCACGGCGCGGCAGCGCGAGTGGGGCATCCGGGCCTCGCTCGGCGCCAGCCGTTGGCGGCTGGCGGGCTCCGTCCTCGCGGAGAGCCTGGTGCTCTGCCTGGCGGGGGGCGTCCTGGGCCTCCCCTTCGCCGCCGCGATGTCCCGCCGGCTGGAGGGCTACGCGCTGACCAACCCCGGCGGGCTCGGCTCCTGGTCGGAGGAGACCGAGTTCGCGCGGCTCGACCTGCGGGCCTTCGCCTTCGCCCTGCTCGCCGCTCTGCTCTGCGCCGCCCTCTGCGGCCTCGCTCCGGCCCTGCGGGCGCTCCGCGGCGATCTGGTGGCGCCGGTGAAGAGCGACGCCGCGGGCAGTATCGGCGGCGGCGGCGGCGGCGCGGGAGGAGTCTCCCGCCAGTTGCTGGTCGTGCTCCAGGTGGCGCTGTCGGCGCTCCTGCTGCTCGGCGGCAGCCTGCTGGTGCGCACCCTGCGGCAGGCGGAGAGGGCCGATCCGGGCTTCGATCCGCGGCACATCGTGCTCGCCACCCTCTTCGTGCCGCGCAACAGCTCCCACGAGGCGCAGGGGGTCGTCGGCATCTACCAGAGGACCCTCGACGCGGTGCGCACGCTGCCCGGCGTCACCGCGGCCACTCTCTGCTACAACCCGCCGCTCGCCGGCGTGTTCCGCACCACCCCGGTGGCCCGTCAGGACCGGCCGGGAGCGCCGACCGAGGTGGGATACAACATCGTCTCCCCCGGTTATTTCGAGACGCTGAAGATCCCGATCGTGCAGGGCAGGCCGCTGGACCTCCACGACCGGCGGGGCGCGCTGCCGGTCGTGGTGGTCAACCGGGCGCTGGCCCGCAAGCTGTGGGGGACGGAGAACCCGGTCGGACGCTCGCTCACCCTCCCCGATCCGCCGCAGTTCGGCGATGCCGGGCCGACGTTCCAGGTGGTCGGCGTGGCGAGCGACGCGCGCGTCGATTCCCTCACCCGGCCGCCGGGCCCGCTGCTGTACTTCGCGTTCGAGCAGCGCTTCCATCCCCGGCTCACCCTGACGGTGCGCTCCTCGCTGCCGCCGGCCGCGCTGGCCCCGGAGCTGCGGCGGGCGGTGGGCGCGGCCCACCCGGAGGTCTCGGTGGTGGAGCTCCTCTCGCTCGACGAGCAGGCCCGGCGCAGCCTGGTCGAGCCGCGGATGCACGCCGAGGTCGCCGGCCTGTTCGGCCTGCTCGGCCTGCTGGTGTCGGTGCTCGGCCTGTTCAGCCTGCTCAGCTACTCGGTGAGCCAGCGGACGCGCGAGATCGGCATCCGCATGGCGGTCGGCGCCGGCCGGCGGGAGGTGCTGCGGCTGGTGCTGCGCCAGGGCATGACGCTGGTCGCGATCGGGCTGGCGCTGGGGATCGCCGGCTCGCTGGCGCTCACCCGGCTGATCTCCGGCCTCCTCTTCGGCGTCGCCGCGACCGATCCGCTCACCTTTCTCAGCGTGCCCGCCATCCTCCTCCTGGTGACCCTGCTGGCCTCCTACCTCCCCGCCCGCCGCGCCGCGCGTCTCGATCCGCAGAAGGCCCTGCGCAGCTCGTAGGGAGGCGGGGGATTCCCGACCCTGGCACGCTTTCCGCTTGCCACCCGGGCGCGTGCGGCTCTGGCTGAAGCGTCTCCTCCTCGTCTGTCTCCTGCCGGCGGGTCTCTACCTGCTGGCGGCGAACCTGTTTCTCAATACGCCGCTCGGCCCCCGCACCATCAACCGCCACCCCGAGCGGTTCCGGATCGCCTGGTCCTCGGCCTGGAGCGTCTGGCCGGGGCTCGTGCACGTCCGCGGCCTGAAGCTGCGCGGCCACGTCAACGAGGTGACCTGGTCGGTGGCCGCGGAGCGGGCGCGCGGCTGGATCGCTCTCCCGCTCCTCCTGCGCCGGACCTTCCGGGTGACCGACCTCCAGGTCGAGGAGGCGCGTTCCTGGGTGCGGCGCGGGCCGGATCAGCAGACGCCGGCGGATCGGGCGGCGGAGGAAAGGGACGGGACTGAGGACGAGCGGGGCTACCACCCCTGGACCCTGAGCTTCCCGCGGATCGCCCTCGACCATCTCCGGGAGTTCGACTTCAATGACGTCCGCGTGACCGGCGACGGCCAGGTCGAAGGGGCTTTCCGGGTGATCGTCCGCCGGGAATTCCGGCTCGAGCCCTCGCGGGTCCGGATGCCCGCCGCCCAGCTCGCCCTGGGCCAAGAGCCGATCGCCCAGGGGATCGATCTCGACGCGCTGGTGAGCCTGGGACCTTATGCTCCCCACGCGCATCCGGGGCTCCAGGGCTTCGACTTCCTCTCCGGCTCGGTCCAGGCGCGGGGCACGGTGCCGGCCCTCCCCTTCCTGGAGAGCAGCGGGCTCGTCCACACGGGGACCGCGACGCCGGGAGCGCTCGTCGCCGACCTGCGCTTCGAGGGGGGACGGCTGGCGCCGGGAAGCCGGTTCGACGTCACGGCGCCGGCGGCCGGCCCCGTCTCTCCCTTCGCGCTCACCACGGCGGTCACGCGCGGACCCGGCGGCACTCTCCTCCGCCTGGGGGTGGAGGCGATCGGCCTGACGGCCGGCCGGCGGCAGGGTCAGCCCCCCGCGTTCCGGGCCGCCACGCTGTCGGTGGCCTCGACGAGCCCCGAGACGCGCCTGAGCCGGATCTTCGCCACCACCCGGGATCTGCGGGACCCCAGCCATCCGCCGATCGATCTCCCCCTGTCGAGCCACGTGCGGGCTTCCGGGGTGCGGATCGAGTCCGCGGGTGCCCGCGTCAACCTGCGGGCGACTCTCGATCACGCCGACGGCCGCATCGATCTGGCCGGGCTGCTGGCGCGGCAGATCGACGTCGACGGGCTGCAGGCGGCGGGCGTCTCCCTCCGCATGACCGCGGCGAAAGCTTCCGGGCGGAAGGAAGCCGGCGCGCCCTGGGCCGTGCGGATCGCCGGCCTCCATCTCGACGCGATCCGCGAGATCGCCCTCGGCGAGTACCGGCTCGCCGGCGACTCGCGGGCCGACCTGGCGCTGTCCTACGAGCCGGACGGCACTTTCGCCGTGCAGCGGATCGCCCTGACGAGCCCGGCCGGCCACCTCGAGATCGCCGGGGAGACGGTGGCCCAGGAGCTCGCGGCGCGGATCGAGGCGCGGGTCGATCCCGCCATCCTGGGCCAGACCTCCGGGCTCGCCGCCCTTCGCCTCCTCAGCGGCTCGGTGGGCCTGCGAGCCCGCGTCTCCTCGCTGGGCTTCCTCCACTCCTACCTCCAGAAGACCCGCTGGCTGGGACTCAGGGGGCAGGGGACCCTCGGCGCGGACGTCCGGCTCGAGCACGGCCGGCTCGCGCCCGGCAGCCGGCTGGAGGTCGCGGCCTCGCCCGTCCAGGCCACGATCTTCGACAGCCTGGCCACGGGCCGGGGGACCGTGCTCGCCGTCGTGGCGCCCGGCAAAACGGGCCCGTCCACCTCGCTGCGGGTCCGCTTCGACCGCTTCCTGCTCGAGGATCTGCGGCAGCCGGGTCGGCCCGACTACATCCGGGGACGGGGGCTCCAGCTCAGCGCGGTGTCCCCCACCGCCCTGGACCTCACGGCGCCGATGCCGGATTTCGACGCCACGCTCGATCTGCCGGACGCCGAGGTGCCGGACCTCACCGTCTACGACGCCCTGCTGCCGCGGGAAGCGGGGCTGTGGATCGTCTCCGGCCGCGGCCGTGCCAGCCTCCACCTGGAAGCCTCGACCGCCACCAACCGGACGCGCGGCACCGCCGTGCTCACCTCGGACGCCGCGCGGGTCCGCTTCCAGAACCTCGAGCTGGCGGGACGGCTCTCCCTGCGGGCGCCGCTCGCCAGCTCCGATTTCACCAGCCGCCGGTTCGATCTCGCGGGCACGCGGCTGGAGCTGGATGGAGTGTCCTACCGCAACGTGGAAGGGAAGGACGCGACGGAGACGCCCGGCTGGTGGGGGCGCGCCGGGCTCAGCGGCGGCTCGATCGTGTGGGGCGCTCCCCTCTCGCTGCGGGGCGAGGGGACGATCGACATGCAGAGCTCCGGCCCCCTGCTCGCGCTGTTCGCCGAGAGGAGCCGTTTCCTCCACTGGTTCAACGACGCGCTGACCGTCGAGAACGTCACGGCGAAGGGGGTGGTGCGGCTCGGGGACGGCAAGGTCGAGGTCGAGTCGCTGCAGGCCACCGGCGGCGCGCTCGAGGTGCGATCCCGCATGATCTTCTCCAAGACCCGGAAGACGGGGGACCTCTACCTGCGCTACGGCCGCCTGGCGGCGGGGATCGAGCTGCGCGACGGCCAGCGGAACCTGAAGCTGCGCCGGCCGCTGGAGTGGTACGAAGGCCGCCCAAACCTTTGAGCTCTCCCGCCGTACTTGAGATCAACGAGGAGTCGAGCGATGAAGGAATTCGCGAAGCACCTGGAGGTCACGCTGCGCTCGTTCGCCCGCCAGCCGGGCATGGCCCTGATCGTGGTGCTGACGCTGGCGCTGGGGATCGGGGCGAGCACGTCCCTCTTCGCCTATCTCACCGCGATCCTCTGGCCGCGACTGGCAGCGCCGAGCCCCGAGCGCGCGGTGTGGGTCTACACCGGCAACGTCGAGGAGCTCCGCCTCACCGCCTCCTACCCCGAGTACCTCGACCTCCAGCGGCAGCAGACCGCCGTGGGTGATCTCGTCGCCTTCTCCGCCTTCGCCTCGTCGGTCGGGCAGGGCCAGGCCTCGACCTTCTCCTGGGGCGAGATGGTGAGCGGCAACTTCTTCGCGTTCTTCGGCACCCGGCCGGAGCAGGGGCGCCTGTTCCTGGCGGCGGACGACCGCCCCGGCGCCGAGCCCGTCGCGGTGGTCAGCCACGATTTCTGGGTGGGGACGCTGGGCGGCGATCCCGCCACGATCGGCCGGCCGTTGCGGCTCAATACCCAGACCTTCACGCTGGTCGGCGTCCTGCCGGCGGGATTTCAGGCCTACGGCCACACCTCGCCGGTCTACGTGCCGCTGGCGCAGGCCGACCGGTTGTCCGGCGTGCCGCGGCTCGCCGCGCGGGAGAGCCGCTACCTGAGCCTCCTCGGCCGCCTCGCCCCGGGAGTCCAACCCCGGCAGGCGCGCGAAGCCCTGGCGCTCGCCGCCCGCTCCCTGGACACGACCGTGCCGCTCGCGGACGGCAAGCGCCGTTTCGGCTTCGTCTCCGCCACCGCGTTCGACGCCGCGCAGCCGGGCTCCGACACCTACATCCTCCCCGCCCGCGTGCTGATGGCGGCGGCCCTGCTCTTCCTCCTGCTCGCCTGCGCCAACGTCGCCAACCTGCTGCTGGCGCGCGCCACCGTGCGGCAGCGCGAGCTCGGCATCCGCGCCTCGCTCGGCGCCAGCCGCCGCCGGCTGGTGGGCGCCGTGCTCTCCGAGAGCCTGGTCCTCTGCCTGGCCGGCGGCGCCGTGGGGCTGGCCCTCGCCGTCGGGATGACGCACCGCATCGACTCCTACGTGCTGACCGATCCCGGCGGCTTCACCGGCTGGTCGAGCGGCGACCGCCTCTCGCGGCTCGATCCCCGGGTGCTCGCCTTCGCCATCGGCGTCGCCCTGCTCTGCGGCCTCGTCTGCGGCCTCGCGCCGGCGCTCCGCATCCTGCGCGGCGACCTCCTCAGCGCGGTCAAGACCGACGCCGCCGGCGCCACCGGGCCGGCGGGAGCCCTCGGCCCCCGCAAGCTCCTGGTCGTCGCCCAGGTGGGGCTCTCGGTGCTCCTGCTGCTCGGCAGCAGCCTGCTGGTGCGCACCCTGCGCAACGCCGAGCGCACCAACCCGGGCTTCGATCCGGCGCGGCTGCTGATGCTCTCCCTCTACGTGCCGCGGAACGTCGGCACGGCGGAAAAGGGGCCCGCCGCCATCTATCGCCGGGTGCTGGAGGATACCTCCGCCCTGCCCGGCGTCCAGTCCGCCACCCTCACGCTGACCGTGCCCCTGGCGGGGAACACCCGCAACACCTCCGTGGCGAGCACCGACCGGCCGGACACGCGGATCCCGGTCTCCTACGACCTGGTCGCGCCCGCCTATTTCGAGACCCTGAAGATCCCGATCCTGGCGGGCCGGGCTCTCGACCGCCGCGATCGCCGTGACTCCCCGCCGGTGGTGGTGATCAGCCAGTCGCTGGCGAAGAAACTCTGGGGGGAGACCAACCCGCTGGGGCGGACGATCTCCGCCACCGATCCGCGCCCGGCGCCCGGCGAGCCCGCCGGTTCCGTGTACGAGGTGGTCGGCGTGGCGGGGGACGTCCACACCTCCTCGGTCGTCAAGCCCGCCGAGCCCGCCCTCTACTATCCGGTCGAGCAGCGTTTCCACTCGCGGCTGACCCTGATCGCCCGCACCGCCGCCTCCCCCGCCAGCGTGGCGCCCGCCCTGCGGCAGGCCGTCCGCGCGGCCCATCCGGAGCTCTCGATCATCGACCTGACGACCTGCGACGAGCAGATGTGGCGCAGCCTCGCCCAGCAGCGGATGCACGCCGAGATCGCCAGCTTCTTCGGGCTGATGGGGCTCGCGGTGTCGGTGGTCGGACTGTTCGGGCTGCTGAGCTACACGGTGAGCCTGCGGGTCCGCGAGTTCGGCATCCGGATGGCGATCGGCGCCCAGCCCGGAAATCTCGAAGCCCTGGTGCTGCGCCAGGGGATGGGACTGGTCGCCGCCGGTCTCACGCTGGGTCTGCTCGGCGCCCTGGGACTCATCCGCCTCCTCGAGAGCCTGCTCTACGGCATCGCCGCCACCGATCCCCTGACCTTCCTCGGCGTGGCCGTCGGCCTGGCGGTGGTGACCCTCTTCGCGTGCTACTTGCCGGCCCACCGCGCCGCGCAGCTCGATCCGCTGGAGGCGCTGCGGGGGCGGTAACCTGGTGTCCCCTCGGGCCCTTGAGCTACTCTCCCCGGGTCATGGAAGAAACCCTCAACCGCGACGAGGTGACGCTCAAGGTGCGGGAGCTGCTGGCCGAGACGCTGCACCGCGACATCGGCGAGATCGGCCTGGATGACCGGCTCGAGGACCTGGGCGCGGCCTCGGTGGACCTGATCACCCTCGTCTTCGAGCTGGAAGACGCCTTCGGCCGCACCCTCGAGGACGAGGACATCGCCCGCCTGACCACCGTCCGCTCGGTGGTGGATTTCCTCGTCGCCGGCGGAGTCGGCGGCTAGCTTTGTCCTTGGCCCTCCGGCGCGTGGCCGTTACGGGGGCCGGGGTGGTCAGCAGCCTCGGGACGGACCTCGAAAGCTTCTGGCGCCACTGCCTGGAGGGGCGGACGGTGGTCGAGGAGATCCCCGCCGCCTGGAGCCTCCATTCCCCCCTGCGCTCGCGCGTCTGGTCCCCCCTCGGCGCCTGGGAGCGCGAGACGCCGCTGGCGACGCGGATCGAAAGGAAGCAGCTCGATCCGACCGGCCGCATCGCCCTGCTCGCCGCCGAGGAGGCCCTGCAGCGGGCCGGCCTCGCGCTGGAGAGCGCCGACCCGCGCCGCAACGCCTACCGGATCGCCGGCGTGGACGGCGAGCGCGCCGGGGTCTTCCTGGGCACCGGCGTGGGCGGTCTCCACTCCTGCCTCGAGAGCAGCCGCTTCATCGTCCTCGACCAGCCGCGCCGCGCGCTCCAGGCCATGGAGTTGGAGGAGCCGGTAGCCGCCGAGGTCGCGGCCGTGCTCGACAGGCTGGCGATCCCCCGCGCCTTCAATCCCTTCTCGGTGGCGATGACGATGCCCAACGCCGCGGCGGCGGCCCTCTCGATCAAGCTGGGGATCTTCGGGCCCTGCCGCACGTTCAGCGGCGCCTGCGCCGCGGGCACCCTGGCCATCGGCCAGGCCTTCCGCGCGGTGCGCCAGGGGGAGTGCGACCTGGCCGTAGCCGGCGGGGTCGAGTTCCTCAGCGATCCCTTCGGCTGCGCCTTCCGCGGCTTCGACGCCGTGGGCGCGCTCGCCGCCGGTCCGCTGCCCGCGGAGCGGATCAACCGTCCCTTCGATCGCGAGCGCTCCGGCTTCCTGTTCAGCGAGGGGGGTGGGGCCATCCTGGTGCTGGAGGATCTGGAGGCGGCGCGCCGGCGGGGGGCGGACGTGCTGGCCGAGGTGGTGGGCTATGGCGAGACCGCGGACGCCCACCATCTCATGAGCATGGCGCCGGAGGGCCGGCAGATCCGCCGCGCCCTGGAGCTCTGCCTGGCCGATGCCGGAATCGCGCCGGCGGACGTGGGCTACGTCAACGCTCACGGCACCGGAACGCCGGCCAACGACGCCGTGGAGGCCCGCGTGCTGGCCGAGCTCTTCCCGCCCGCGACGCGGATCAACTCCACCAAGTCGCTGCTGGGACACACCCTGGGAGCGAGCGGCGCGATCGAAGCCGTGGTGGCCGCCCTGACCCTGCGCGACGGCATCGCCCATCCCTCGCTGAACCTGACCGATCCCGAGCTGCCGCTCGCCTACGTCCGCGAGGCCGAGCCCGTCGACGCCCGCTACGCGCTCTCCGAGTCCTTCGCCTTCGGCGGCCAGAACGCCGTGCTGGCGCTGGCTTCGGCTTCCCAAGCCGGCACATTTCCCATATAATTAGATTTGTCTTAAATTTTGAATCTTCACGGTCGATCGAAGAATCGACCGCAGAGGATCGCGAACGTCGTGGCAGGCCTAAACCCTCTCGCAGCCGCAGTTGAACCTGGGACAACAGCCGTTCCCGGCCATCTCACGCTGGCCGCGGTCGGCGACTGCCTGCTCCGGCGCCGCGTCTCGGACCTTCAGGATCCCGACTTTCTCAGCCTGGTCGATCTCCTCCGGAGCGCCGACTGCGCCTGGGGCAACTGCGAGGTGGTCTTCGCCGATCCGCGGAGCGTCTATCAGGCGCCCAAGATGACCGATCCCCACGTTCACTGCGAGCCCTGGGGAGCCGACGAGCTGCGCTTCATGGGCATCAACTTCGTGGGCGCCGCCAACAACCACACGATGGACTTCGGCATCAAGGGGCTCGGCTCGACGCTGAACAACCTCGACCGGGCTGGGATCGTCCGCGCCGGCGCCGGCTTCGACCTCCTGGACGCGGCGCGGCCGGGCTACCTCGACACCGCCGCCGGGCGGGTCGCCCTCGTCAATTGCGCCGCGAGCTTCCTGGACTACACCGCCGCCGGACCCCGGCACCCGGTGTTCAAGGGCCGGCCGGGTCTCAATCCGCTTCACATCCGGTACACGGTCGAAATCGAACGCTCTCTCTTCGAAAGCCTGGAGCGGGCGCAGGCGATGATCCACGACCTCCTCGGCTGGAATGAATTCTCCGACGTCCTGAAGCAGATGGAGGGGCTGCGGCCGGCCGGCACCCAGCTCTTTTTTGAAACCACGATCAAAGCGGGAGAGAAGGTCGACGTCCTCCTGCAGGCCCAATCTGAGGACGTCGACCGAGTCCTCCGAGCGATCCGGACGGCGCGCCAGAAAGCGCGGGTGGTCGTCGCCTCGATCCACTCCCACGAGGTGCGCCAGCGGCTCGAGGACCCGCCTCCCTTTCTGCCACCTTTCGCCCATGCCTGTCTCGATGCCGGCGCCGACGTCTGCCTCGCGACGGGGCCGCACGTGCTGCGCGGTATCGAGATCTATCAGGGAAAACCCATCTTCTACTCGCTCGGCAACTTCTTCGCTCACTTCAACGTCCTGGACAAAAAACCCGCCCGCAGGCGGCCGTCACCGCAGCCCGGTGGGCCGGAGAAGCTCGGCCTCCATCACCAGCAGCGCTTCTGGGAGAGCTTCGTGACGCGGATCACCTTCGCCGGGAATGGCGAGGTCGCCGCCATCGAGCTCTACCCCATCACCCTGGGCTTCGACCAGCCCATCTCACGGCGCGGCACTCCCCGTCTCGCCCACGGCGCGGAAGCCCGCGCGATTCTCAGCCGTCTGGCCGAGCTCTCCGGGATCTACGATACCCTGATCGACCTCGACGGGGACATCGGGCGGGTCAGGGTGATCAACTCGCTTTAGCCAAGTGGCGGATCGTCAATACCTCGTCCGCTCGGAGCCCTTCAACCGCAGACTCCTTGACCGTGATGACGGTCATCGATTCACCCAGGGCATTGAAGACCTGTGGCACGTGGTCGACCAGCACGGCGACGTCTCCCTTCTTGAGGCCGTGTTCCAGGAGGTCCTGCCGCAAGGCCACCCGCTGATAAAGAGGTAATTTCACGACTTCTTCTCCTTTCGTGGCTTCAGGGTCACGAAGCGCACGGAATCTTGGCGTCGCGTGGGATCTTCATGCCCCCGCTTCCCCCACCATCGCCAGCGCCGCGTTCAGAAACGCGATCTGAAGCCGCATCTGGTCGCGGATCGGCATCCCGCGCACGCCGCTCTTCTCCATCTCAGCCCGCACCTCCTCCGGAGGCTTGCCGGCGATCCGGGAGAGAAAGGCGCGGAAATGGGGATCGTCCGGCCGTCCCGTCTCTCCTTCTTCCAGTGGACGGAGAAAGAGCGGCATCTCCGACACCATGATGAACGGATCGCCGCCGAGCGAGCGGACGTACTCCATGGAGCTGGGCCGGAACCTGGCGGCTATTTCGGGATCTCCCCGCTCCTCGAACCAGCGCACCATCGACCGCGAATCGGGGCGCGTGGTGAACCCCTCGTCGACGCGATGAAAACCTTTCTCTCCTCCGCGGTCGACGTCGAAGAGCTGGTATCCCATCGCCCTCACCTGCCGCCGGAGCGAATCGCGCAGCTCCGCCGTGCGATCGATCCAGGCCTCCTCGATCAGGAACCAGGGACCGGTCGCGAAGCCCATGCCGTGGAAGCTGGCGTGCAGGTGGAACGGCGCGCCCTCCGCCAGGAACGCGGCCACGGCGCGGTTCTCCGGCCGCGCTCCGGAATCGTTCGCGTCTCGCGGGAAACCGAACTCCATGTCATCCCCCGGCAGCTCGCGCACGGCATGATTCGCATAGAGGGAGAGATCGTAAACGCGGTCCTCGCGGCCGAGAGGATCGAGCGCCGGCAGGGTCTCCGGGGTCCAGCCGGCGTTGAGCGCCTCGCCGTCCGGATTGACGTGGGGAACGATGGACCAGGTGGCCGCGGCGAGCAGGGGATCGTCCGCCGGCCGCGCGGCGAGGAGAGAGACCAGCCGGCGCAGCATGGCGGGGCCGACCGGCTCGTCCGCGTGGCAGCCGGCGATCAGGCTGACGTGGAGGTCGCCGCGGCCGAAACGATAGCCGTCAATCTCCTGGCCCCGGCGCGAGTGGCCGAGGACGCGGCCCGGCGGCGGAAAGGGAGGCGCCGCGAGAATTTCTTCGATAGGCAAGGATAAGGACGTCATCGCCCTGCCTTCGCCTCCTTCAGCTCGTCCTCGGCGCGCGCCAGCCGCTCGGCGGCGCGGTCGGCCCTCTCGCGCGCCTTCTGGGCGGCCAGCTCCGCGGCCTCGGCGCGGCGCCGGGCGTCGGACGCGGCCGTCTCGGCCTTGCCGGCCTCCTCGTCCAGGGAATCCGCCTCGTTCCGGGCGCGCTCGACCTTCTCCTCCGCGACCTCGACCCGGCGGCGGACCCGCTCCTCCTCGCGCTCGCGGCGGCCCCGCTCGATCGCCTCCTGACGCTGGCGCTCCTTCTCCTCTCTCGCGGTGTCCTGGACGGTCTTCCGGGGAGGATGGACGGTCCCAGGCTTCGGGGCGGGGCTCGGCTTCCGCGCCGGTTCCCGCTTCTCCTCCCGCTGGGCCCGCCGCGCCGCGAGGTCGGCGACCGGAGCGCCGGCGAGCTGCAGCCCCGCCAGCACCTCGAAACCAGGGGGATCGAGATCGCGGTCCAGCCAGCCGCGGGAGGCCTCGCCGGCGGCGGCCGGGCTCAGGGCGAGGGCCTGAAGATCGGTCCCGATGCGCTCGATGAGGGTGCGGCTGACCGAGCGGCCGGACTCGGCGAGGAGCGCGGCCGCGCGGCGCCGCAGCTCGTCGACGAGGCGGCGCAGCGCGCCGAGGCTCTCGCGCAGGGCCTCCGCGCCGCGCCCCGAGACCGCCTCCCGCTGCCCGGCCCGCGCCCGCTTGCCGGCCGCCAGCAGGGTGTCCATCTTCTCGCCCTCGCGATCGAACAGGAGGTTGACCGCCCAGGCCGACGGCGTGGGCTTCGCCAGGACGCGGACCGTATCCGCGTCCTGCTTGCTGCCGAGCTTGCGGAGCTGCTTGGCGAGGTCGTTGCGGGCCGAAGTGAATGCATCGAGCGGCCCGCGGTAGAGCCGCTCGATCTCGACGTCGAGGTCGGTCTTCTTCGGTGCCATGCCGGCACCATCGTACAACGGGCCTCTTCCGGGAGACGCCGGCGTTACAATCTGGCAATGAGAAAGCTCGCGCCGCTCCTCGCCCTGTCGGTCTCCCTGCTCGCGCTCACCGGCTGGACCGCCGCCTCCGACCAGCAGCCCACCTTCTCCCGCAGCCGCTGGCTCGAAGAGCAGCAGGCGTGGGGGGCCCGGGTGCCGGAGACTCTGGGGCGGGAGAACCCGCGCCGTCTCAGGGCGTTCCTGGACAAGATCGCCGCCACCCGCCCGGCTCCCGGCGGCATTCCCAAGGGCGTGGTGCGGCTGAGCGCCGATCTCCTCGCGTCCATCGCCGGCCCCGCCCAGCCGGAGACGGAGGTGGAGCCGTTCTTCGGCGTCGATCCCGAAAATCCCAAGCACATCCTCGCCGGCTACCAGGAGGACCGGTTCCCGGAGGCGGGATGCCGCAACCTGACGTCCACCGTCTCCTTCAACTCGGGACGCACCTGGCGGGAGAGCCTCCTCCCCAACCTGACCGTCGCCTCCGGCGGCCCATACGAGCGCACCTCGGATCCCTGGGTGGCCTTCGGCCCCGGCGGCCGCGCGTACTTCGCCTCGCTGGGCTTCAACGAGACGAACCCGCAGAACGGCGTCTACCTCTCGGCCTCGGACGACGGCGGGCTGACCTGGGGCGAACCGGTCTCGGTGCACAGCGGCACCCAGACGTTCGACGACAAGGAGGCGGTCGTCGTCGACACGCGGGACGACAGCCCTTACAAGGGCCGGGTCTACGTCGGTTGGGACTGGATCTCCGCCGATGGGCAGCAACCGGAGCTCATGACCTACTCGGACGACGGCGGCCAATCGTTCCGGGCTCCCATCACCGTGGCCGATCAGGGGGCGAACGTCGGCATCCTGCCTCTCGTCGGCCCCGCAGGGATCGTCCACGCCATCTGGCTCAACTTCCTCGGCAACGGGGTCTCCATGCTGGCGGCCCACTCGACCGATGGCGGCCAGAGCTGGAGCGCGCCGGTCAGGATCTCCGACGTCGACGCGGCCGGCGTGGCGGGATCGCGCACGGGCGCGGGGATCCCGGCGGCGGCGATCGACACCCGTACGGGGTCCCTCTACGTCGTCTGGCAGGACGAGCGCTTCACGCCGGGCACCGATCAGGTGGTCCTCTCCCGCTCGACCGACGGCGGCCTGACCTGGAGCGCGCCCCAGCTCGCCTCCGACGGTCCGGGCGGCGTCGCCAACTTCACGCCCGCCGTGGCCGTGAGCCCCGAGGGCTGGGTCGGGGTCTCCTACTACTCGTTGCGCAACGATCCCTCGGGCCTCCTGGTGGACGAGTACCTCGCCGTGTCGCGCAACGGCGGCCAGCAGTTCGCCAAGAGCCTGCGCGTGAGCCCCGCCTCCTGGGACCTGCGCTTCGCGGCGACCTCGGAAGGCTTCTTCCTCGGCGACTACCAGGGGCTCGCGACGTCCGCGAAGACCTTCTACCCGCTCTGGATCGCCACGTTCAGCCCCTCGCGCGTCGAGCCCTCGGTCCGCCAGCCGGACGTCTTCACGCGCACGATGAAGGTGAGGTGACCGTGACGAGAGGGGAGCTCCTGCTGGGTCCGGGCGAAGTCCTGCTCCGCCTCGCCATCGCCACGCTCATCGGCTGCGTGCTCGGGCTCAACCGCGAGCTCCACGGCAAGCCGGCAGGGATGCGCACCCACTCGCTGGTCTCCCTCGGCGCCTGCCTGATCAGCGTCGTGAGCATCGAGATCGTCAATCCGGCGCAGATGGACGCGGTGCTGCGCGTCGTGCAGGGCATCATGGCCGGCATCGGCTTCCTGGGCGGCGGCGTCATCCTGCGCGACGACTCGCACCAGAGCGTCCACGGCCTCACCACCGCCGCCTCCATCTGGGTGGTCGCCTGCCTGGGCATCGCCTGCGGCACCGGCCAGTGGCTGACCGCCGTGATCGCGCTCGGTCTCACCCTGTTCGTACTGGTCGTCGGCGGCCGGGTCGAGAGGGTCTGCCTGGGCTGGTTCGGCCATTCTCCGGCCGAAACTCCGGAGCCGCGCGCCGATCCGCCCTCGAAAGCCCTGATGTAGCAGGGGGGTGATGTAAGCTTCCCCGCATGGAATTTCAGGGCACCGAAAGCTACTACCTCGACCCCGAGCTGGGCGCCATCGTCAACATGGCGATCGCGCTCGAGAAGCCGCTCCTGCTGACCGGCGAGGCCGGCACCGGCAAGACGCAGCTCGCCTTCGAGATCAGCCGCTCGCTGGGCATGCCGATCGAGACGCTGCGCTGCAAGTCGACCATCAAGGGCGAGGAGGCCTGCTACGTCCAGGACACCGTCCTGCGCCTCAACGACGCCCGCTTCGGCACCTCCAGCACCGGCCGCGACGTCAACCGCTTCTTCGACTACGTGATCTGGGGCCCCATCGGCCGCGCCTTCCGCAGCGACGACCGCGTCGTCCTGCTGCTGGACGAGATCGACAAGACGGAGTCCGACGTGCAGGACAACCTGCTCGACGTGCTGGAGGACTGCGAGTTCACCATCCGCGAGGTCAACGAGATCGTGGGCGCCAGGGTGCGGCCGGTGATCGTCCTCACCTCGAACGCCAAGCGCGAGCTGTCCGACCCGTTCCTGCGCCGCTGCTTCTGCCATTACATCGCCTTTCCCCAGCCGGAGCAGATGCGGGAGATCGTCAAGCTCCACTTCCCCGACCTCGACCGCGGGCTGCTCGACTCAGCGCTCGGCATCTTCTACGAGCTGCGGCAGCGGGGCTACGAAAAGCCGCCCGCCACCAGCGAGCTGCTCAACTGGCTGGGCGCCCTCAACCACGCGCGGATCACCCCGGACCGCCTGAACGTGCCCTTCATCGGCACGCTGCTCAAGCGCACCGAGGACATCCTCTCGTTCCGCGGCGGCGGCAAGCGCGCCCGGGTCATCAACTAGGCTGTGTTCCTCGACGGTTTCATCCTCCGGCTCCGCGAGTACGGCGTGCCGGTCAGCCTGACCGACACGATCGATCTCTACCAGGGCATGGAGCGGGGGCTGGCGCCGGACCTCGACTCCCTCTTCCTCTTCGCCCGCCTCTGCTTCGTGCGCCGCGTCGAGCACATGGACGCCTATGAGCGGGCCTTCGCCTTCCACTTCTACGGCATCGATCTGCCGCGGGTGGCCGCGGGGGATCCGGAGCTGCTGAACACGCCGCAGTTCCGGCAATGGCTGAAGGAGGCGATCCGCAAGGGGGAGCTGCCGCCGCAGGCGCTCTGGACCTTCGCGCCGGGCGAGCTGATGAAACGGTTCTGGGAGACCGTGCGCAAGCAGATGGAGGAGCACCACGGCGGCAGCCGCTGGGTGGGCACCGGCGGCAACTCGCCGTTCGGCCACTCGGGAAACTCCAAGGGAGGTGTGAGAGTCTTCGGAGAGGGCGGAAAGCTCTCCGCCACCAAGGTGATCGGCGAGCGGCGCTACGTCGGCTACTCGGACGCCAACAGCTTGAGCGGCGCCAATCTCTCCCAGGCTCTCACCTCGCTCAGGAAGCTCTCGCCCGCGGGTCCGCGCGACCAGTTGGACCTCGACGCCACGATCCGCGAGAGCGCCAGGAACGGCGGCGAGATCGACCTCGTGTTCCGCCGCGACCTGCTGGACCGCATCGAGGTCGTGCTGCTGATCGACAACGGCGGCACCTCGATGCTCCCCCACGTCGAGCTCACCCGCCTGCTCTTCGCCAAGGTGCGGGACCGCATCAAGCGCTGCCACACCTACTTCTTCCACAACACGATCTACGGCGCGGTCTACAAGGACCCGCAGCGCCGCCAGCCCCTCCCCACCGCCGAGCTGCTGCGGCGCTCGCAGGACACCCGGCTGCTGATCGTGGGCGACGCCTCGATGGCGCCCGAGGAGCTCGTCTATCCGAGCGGCTCCCTCTATTTCATGGAGGATTTCGGGGAGGACGACCGGGAGTCGAGCCTGCGCTGGCTCGAGCGCCTGCGCGACCGCTTCCGCCACGCCGCCTGGCTCAATCCCATCCCCAAGGAGCTGTGGCCGAACGCCTACGGCCGCACCACGATCCAGAAGATCGGCCAGGTCTTCCACATGGAGGACCTCACCCTCGGCGGCATCAAGCGGGCCGTCGCCTGGCTGACGCGGGGGTGAGCGTCCGGTAAGCCGAAGGTGAGCGGCCCGGCTCACCGACGAACTCAGACCCTGAAACCCGCGTATACAGGGGGTATGTGCGAAGAACGTCTCCGGTTCGGCGAGCTCGAGCTGCGGCCGGGCAGCGGCGAGCTGTTCCGGGCTGGCGAGCCCGTCAAGCTCCAGCCCCAGCCGGCCAGGGTGCTTGAAATTCTCGCCCGCCATCCGGGCGAGGTGGTGAGCCGCGAGGACCTCCGCCGCCATCTCTGGGGCGAGGAGACCTTCGTCGACTTCGAGCACGGCCTCAACTTCTCGATCCGCCAGCTCCGGCGGGCGCTCGGAGACTCGGCGGACTGCCCCCATTTCGTCGAGACGGTGCCGCGGCACGGCTACCGGTTCCTCCAGCCGGTGACCGTCGAGGCGGCCGCCCCTCCGGCTCCCGGGCCGCCGGCTCCGGCCGTCCTCGGCCCGTCGATGCGGACACGCTGGAGAGTGGCGCCGGGGCTTGTCGCGGCCCTGGCGCTTCTCCTGGTGCTCGGCCTTGCCCTGCCTCCTCATGTATCGAAAGGCGCCTGGGAAGCCTACCTCGAAGGGCGCCACTTCAGCCGGCGAGAGGCGACGGCTGAGGAGATGGAGAAAGCGGTCGCGGCGTTCCAGCGGGCCACCCTGCTGGCGCCGCATTTCGCTCCCGCCTACACCGGCCTGGCCGCAGCGGAAATGAGGTTGAGAAGGCGGCTCGAAGACAAGCTCCCGGTTGCCGAAGCGGCGGCGCGCCGGGCGATCATCCTCGATTCTCATCAGGCAAAGGCCCATTTGATTCTGGCGTGGATCGCCCTCTATCGCCTCGATGTCCCACGAGTCCAGGAAGAGACCGAACAGGCTCTGGCGGCCTCCCCCAACCTGGCGGCGGCTTATCCTCTCCGGGCGAAGTACCTCGCGATCCTCGGCCGCCACGGCGAGGCGGTCGCCGCCGCCGAGCGGGCGCGCGGCCTCGATCCGGAAGGGCAGGCCATGGCCCCCGACCTGCTCTGCTATCACCTCTTGCTGGCGCACCGCTACGACGAGACGATCGCTTGCGGGCAGCACATCGCGGAGACGCTCCCCGCCGATTCGCCGGACGCGTCCTGGGCCAGCGTCTGGGCTCTCTGGGCGGCGCGGCTCGCGGGAGATCCGGACCGGGCCCTCACCATCGCCGGCGAGGCCGCCCACCCGGGCGCCGATCCTGCTCCACCGCGCTTCAAAACGCTTTCCGAGGTCTGGCGGTGGGATCTCGGACGGCTGGGAACGCTCACTCCCGATCTCTTTTCAGCGGACCGGGCGGCCGACGTCCTCGCCCTCGGCGACCGCGATCACGCCCTGGACCTGCTGGAACAGGCCACGGATCACCATGACTGGGACGTGCCCTTGCTGGCCGTCGATCCCCGTTTCGATGCCCTGCAAGGAGACCCGCGCTTCGAGAGGCTGCTCCGGCGGCTGCGCCTGCCGAGAGTCACCCCGCCGTCTCCGCATACCCCGGCGCAGGTGCCGCTTCTCAGGGCGTCGATCCTGTGGTAGAAATCGCGAAGACAAGAAGGTCTACGGCATCCTCGCCGCCGTGGACGTCCCCGACGACCTCCGGGAGCGGGTGTTGAGCCAGGGAATCTACCTGGCCAGCATCCACGACGACACGTTCGAGATCCGCTTCCCCGAGACCTTCCAGCCGCGCGCCTTCTAGCGGGCGGGCGCCCCCCCCGCCGGCCGCACGTGCTCGTGCGCGTGATAGCTGCTGCGCACCAGCGGCCCGGACTCGCAGTGGGCGAAGCCGAGCGAGAGGGCGAAGTCACGGTAGCCGGCGAACTCGTCCGGGTGGACCCAGCGGGCCACCGGCAGGTGCTTCGGGGTCGGCTGCAGATACTGGCCGAGGGTCATGATCTCGACGCCGGCGCCGCGGATGTCGGTGATCGTGGAATAGATCTCGTCCGGCGTCTCGCCCAGGCCCAGCATGATGCCGGTCTTGATCCGGCCGGCGTACTCGCCGGCGTCGCGGCGGCGGGCGGCCTCGGCGAGGAGGGCGAGGCTGCGGTCGTAGCGGCTGCCGGGACGGGCTTGGCGGTAGAGGCGCGGCACCGTCTCCATGTTGTGGGAGAAGACCTCCGGGGCAGCGCCGAGGACGACGTCGAGCGCATCCGGAACGCCGCGGAAGTCCGGGGTGAGCACCTCGACGGCGCAGCCGGCTGCTTTCGCATGAACGGCCGCCACCACCCGCGCCCAGTGGCGCGCGCCGCCGTCCGGCAGGTCGTCGCGGTCGACGGAAGTGAGGACGGCGTGGCGCAGGCCCATCACGGCCACCGCCTCGGCCACGTGGGCCGGCTCTTCCGGGTCGGGGCCGGCCGGGGGACGGCCGGAGGTGACCGCGCAGAAGCCGCAGCGGCGGGTGCAGACGTCGCCCAGGATCATGAAGGTCGCCGTGCCGTGCTCGCCCCAGCATTCATAGATGTTGGGGCAGCGGGCCTCCTGGCAGACGGTATGGAGATTGAGCCGCTCGACCAGCGAGCGGACCTGATGATAGGAGGACGACGTGGCGAGCCGGATGCGGAGCCACTCCGGCCTACCCTCCCGGCGGGAAGCGGTGGGGCCCGGAGTCTGGCCGATCTGGACTAGAGTCTCGCTCATAGGGTTTCCTAGTCTAACCGCAGCGGAGGGTGGGGAGGGCATGGCATGGAAGTCGCAGTAGGGCTTCCGCGGACGTGAGCGGACCGGCAGACGAGCCGGACGCCGGTCAGGCCCCAGGGAGATAACATCCATGTCCTTCAGACATTTCCCGCTTCTGCTCCTCATCGGCTGCCTGCTGGCGGCCGTGCCGTCTGCCGCCGGAGTCCTCGAGGGCAACTGCCGCGTGGCCAACCAGCCCTCCGCCACCCTGCTCATCCCCTACTTCGAGGTGGACCTGGGCGATTCTTCCGGCCAGACGACCCTGTTCTCGATCAACAACGCCTCGGCGAAGTCGGCGCTCGCCCGGGTGGTGCTGTGGACCGACTGGGGGGTTCCGACCCTGGCGTTCGACGTCTACCTGACCGGCTACGACGTCCAGACGATCAACCTGCGCGACCTGTTCGCGGGCAACGTTCCGGCCACCGGGCCGGAGGCGAGCCACGTCGGCCAGCTCTCGGAGTCCAACACCCTCTTCGACGGCTGCGGCAACACCGGGGCGGCCGGCGTCTCGCCCAAGCTCGTCCCCGCGGACGTCAGCTACCTGCGGGCGGCCCACACCGGCCAGCCCGTGTCTGCGGCGCCGCCGGCCCAGTGCGCCGGCAGCGGCCACCTCGGGACCAGCGTGGCGACCGGCTATATCACCGTCGACGCGGTGAACCGCTGCTCGCCGCGCACCGTGGGCACGCTGGTCAACACCCCGGCGAACGGCACCTACTTCGCCGCCAAGGGGACGGGGCTGGCCAGCGACGAGAACGTGCTCTGGGGGGACTACCTGTACGTCAACTCGCGGCGCAACACCTCCGACGGCCACTCGGCGGTCTCGATCGTCGCCGACCCGGACGTTCTCACCGCCGGGGCCTACACCTTCTACGGCCGCTACGTGGGCTTCGACGGGCGGGACAACCGCATCCCGCTGTCGAGCCTCTACTATGCGCGCTACGTCAACGGCGGCTCCTTCTCCGGCGGCACCGACCTAGTCGTCTGGCGGGACAACCGTCGCGCCTCGGTCGCCACCCAGGCCTGCGGCAAGACGCCCGACTGGTCGCCGCTCGGCGAGATGCAGCTCGTGGGCTTCGACGAGGAGGAGAATCCCTCGGAGTTCACCAACAGCAACGCCTTCCCGATGGTGACCCAGAAGGTGCACGTCGGCGGCACCGCCATTCCGGTCGCCAAGCCCTACGGCTGGCTGATGCTCGACCTCTGGCACAAGGACTCGACCCATGCCCAGGCCTGGGTCGGCGTCATCATGACCGCCGAGGGCCGCTTCAGCATCAGCAACGAGGCGATGCGGGCGGACGATCTGTGCAATTTCGGGCCGTAGGCGGATCGTGCGACAATCTCCAGGATGGAGATAACCCTGCCGCTGAAGTTTCCCCGGGAGCCGCTCGCCGATTTCTGCCGGCGGAACGAAGTGAGGGAGCTCTCTCTCTTCGGTTCGGCTCTCACCAGCGGCTTCGGTGACGAGAGCGACATCGACCTCCTGGTGACGTTCCAGCCTGGAGCTCGCGTTGGGTTCCTGACTCTCGCGAGAATGCAGCGTGAGCTGGAAGAGCTGCTTGGGCGCAAGGTCGATCTCGTCCCCAAGGGAGGATTGAAGCCGGTCATCCGCGACTCCGTGCTGGCGAGCGCACGAGTGCTGTATGCGGCCTGAGCGGCTCTACCTCCATGACATCGTAGAGGCCGTGGACGCCATCGAGGGGTTTCTCACCGGCGTTCGCGAATCTGAATTCCTGAAGAGTGATCTCGTCCGGAGCGCCGTGCTCCAGAAGCTGACGGTGATCGGCGAGGCCGCCGCCCGCCTTCCGGTGGAGTTCTGCGAGAGCCATCCGGAGATCCCGTGGCGAGACATTATCGCGTTCCGAAACATAGCCGTTCACGCGTACTTCGCGGTCGAGTGGCCGATCGTCTGGGTCGCGGCCACCGCGGAAGCGCCCACCCTCAAGAATCAGGTTGCCAGTCTCCTCGCCCGTGAATTTCCTGGCGAGGAGACTGTGTAACCCGCACTCCCCTCACCCCACGTCCAGCGCCACGTCGAGCGACGGCGCGCTGTGCGTCAACCAGCCCATGGACAGGAGATCCACCCCGGTCGCGGCGATGGCGGCCGCGGTGCCGGGGTTGATGCCGCCGGACGCCTCGGTGATCGCCCGTCCCTTGGCGATTGCGACCGCCTCGCGGAGGGTGTCGAGGGGCATGTTGTCGAGGAGCACCACGTCCGCTCCCAGGTCGAGGGCCTCGCGGAGCTGGTCCAGGGAATCAACCTCGACCTCGATCTTCACCAGGTGACCGACGGCGCGGCGGGCCCGCTCGACGGCGGGGCGGATGCCGCCGGCCAGGGCGACGTGGTTGTCCTTGATCAGGACGGCGTCGTCCAGCCCGAAGCGGTGGTTGCGGCCGCCGCCGCAACGGATGGCATATTTTTCAAGCGTCCGGAGCCCCGGCGTGGTCTTGCGGGTGCAGACGATGTTGGCGCCGTGAGGAGCCACCAGCGCCTGGAGGTCGCGCGTGGCGGTGGCGATGCCGCAGAGCCGACCCAGGATGTTGAGCGCCGTGCGCTCGGCGGAGAGGATCGAGCGGGCCGAGCCCCGCACCGTGGCGAGCACCGCGCCTGCCTCCACGTCCTCGCCGTCGACGGCGGAGGGCTCGATCCCGATCGTGGAGTCGAGCAGACGGAAGGCGGAGAGCGCCACGGCGAGACCCGCCACGCGGCCGGCGGCGCGGGCCACGACCCTCGCCTCGGCCACCAGGTCGAGAGGAAGGATCGCGTCGCTCGTCAGGTCTCCGGCCCGGCCGAGGTCCTCCTCCAGCGCCCGGCGGACCAGGGGCTCGTAGAGGAGCGGGTAGAGCGGGGCGGGATGGACGATGGCTGACGCATCGACCGCATCGGCCGCCGGGGTCACGGCAGTCGGCCTCCGGCGACGGCCAGGGCCGGCTCGGAGACCTCGGCGGGCTCGAAACGGGCCGAGCCGTCCGGCGCCGCGGTCAGGAACAGCCGGCGCTGCCAGGCGGGATCGCTCTCCGGGAAATCCGAGCGGTAGTGGCCGCCGCGGCTCTCGCGCCGCTCCAGGGCCGCGGCGGTGACCAGCCGGCCGATCCCCAGCAGGTTTCTCGCCTCGCCCGAGGCCCGCGGATGGGCCGCGGCCAGCCGCCGCAGCTCGGCGGCGGCGGTGGTGAGGCCGGCCTCGTCGCGCACCAGCCCGACCTTCTCCCACATCAGCCGCCGCAGGGCCGCGGTCAGCTCCGCGTCGCCCGGCGCGGCGAGGCCGGAGGTGGCGCCGGCGGCCAGCCGGCCGCGGGGAGTGCGGCTGGAGAGCGGAGCGGCGCGCAGGTCGTCCGCCACGCGGGCGCCGAACACCAGGGCCTCCAGGAGCGAGTTGCTGGCCAGCCGGTTGGCCCCGTGCGCGCCGGTCGCGGCGACCTCGCCGCAGGCCCAGAGCCCCGGCAGCGAGGTGCGGCCGCGGTCGTCCACGGCGATGCCGCCCATATGGTAATGCGCGGCCGGAGCGACCGGAATCGGCTCTGTCCGCGGATCGAGCCCGTGCGCCTGGCAGAAATGGAACACGGTCGGGAAGTGCTCGGGAAACTCCTTCCCCACCGCTCGGCGGGCGTCGAGGAAGACGCGGTGGCCGGCCATCGACTGCCGCCAGATCGCCCGCGCCACCACGTCGCGTGGGGCGAGCTCGGCGTCCGGGTGCTCGGCGGGCATGAAGCGGTGGCCCGTCTCGTCGATCAGGACCGCGCCCTCGCCGCGCAGCGCCTCGGTCAGCAGGGGCATGGGATCGGCGCCCGCGGCGAGCGCCGTGGGATGGAACTGCACGAACTCGAGGTCCACCAGCCGGGCGCCGGCGCGCGCCGCCATGGCGAGGCCGTCGCCGGTGGCCTCGAGCGGGTTCGTGGTGTGGAGGTAGAGCCGGCCCAGCCCACCGGTGGCCAGCACCACGGCCGGCGCGAGGTGGAGCACGCGGCGGCCGTCGGCGTGGACGGCGAGCAGGCCCACCACCTGGCCGTTCTCCACCGCGAGGTCGATCGCGAACGCCTGGTCCACCACCCGCACCTCGGGAGCCCGGCGCACGGCCTCGACGAGGGTGCGCACCACCTCGGCGCCGGTGGCGTCGCGGGCGTGGAGGATGCGGCGGCGGCTGTGGGCGGCCTCGTGGCCGAGGGAGAGGCTGCCCGTGTCGTCGAGGTCGAAGTGGGCGCCCAGGGCGAGCAGGGCCTTCACCCGCTGCGGCCCCTCGGCGGTCAGGATGTCCACCACGTGCGGATCGTTCAGCCCGGCGCCGGCGGCGAGCGTGTCCGCGGCGTGGAGAGCCGGCGCATCGTCCCGGCCCACGGCGGCGGCGATGCCTCCCTGGGCCCAGGGACTGGAGCCGCCGATGCCGAGGCGAGCCTTGGTCAGCACGGTGGCACGCAGGGGCGCGCAGCCCAGCGCGGCGGTGAGGCCGGCGGCGCCTGTGCCCACCACCAGGACCTCGGAGCGCGAGACCCCGTCGATCCCCTGGCCCCTTCCCGGACGGTTCGCCTGAACGTTCATTTCCCCTCCCTCCGGCCGACCGCCAGCATCCGCTCGACCGCCAGCCGGCCGCGGTCCGCGATCCCGGGGTCGATCTCCACCTGGGTTTCCATCGTCTGTAGCGAGCGCAGGATCTTCGGCAGCGTGATCCGCTTCATGTGCGGGCAGAGATTGCACGGCCGGATGAACTCGACGTCGGGGAACTCGACGGCCACGTTGTCGCTCATCGAGCACTCGGTGATCATCACCACCCGCCGCGGCCGGGTGTCGCCGACGCGGCGGATCATCGCCGCCGTGGAGCCCACGAAGTCGGCCTCCGCCAGCACCTCGGGCGGGCACTCGGGGTGGGCCAGGATCTGCACGCCGTCCCCCTTCGCCGCCCATGCCGCGCGGTAGTCGCGCAGCTCCTTGCCGGTGAAGCGCTCGTGGACCTCGCAGTGCCCCTTCCAGAGGATGATCTGGACGTTCGTCTGCGTGGCCACCCACTTGCCCAGGAACTCGTCGGGCAGGAAGATCACCCGGTCGACGCCCAGCGACTCGACGATGGCCACCGCGTTGGCCGAGGTGCAGCAGATGTCCGACTCGGCCTTCACCGCCGCCGAGGTGTTGACGTAGGTCACCACCGGCACGCCGGGGTAGCGCTGGCGCAGCAGGCGCACGTCCTCCGCCGTGATCGAGGCGGCGAGCGAGCAGCCGGCCAGCGGGTCCGGGATCAGCACGGTCTTCTCGGGCGACAGGATCTTCGTCGTCTCCGCCATGAAGTGGACGCCGGCCAGCACGATGACCTCGGCGTCGGTCTTCGCCCCCTGCTGCGCCAGGGCCAGCGAGTCGCCGACGAAGTCGGCCACGCCGTGGAAGATCTCCGGCGTCTGGTAGTTGTGGGCGAGGATGACGGCGTTGCGCTGCCGCTTCAGCTCGTTGATCGCGGCGATGTAGGGAGCGAAGACCGGCCACTCCAGGTCCGGGATCACCGAGCGCACCTTCTCGTGGAGGGCGGCGGTCGCCCGCGCCACCTCCGGCGTGTAGTCGAGTGAGGCGTACGGCCGAGGAGTCTCCAGATTCATTGCGACCTCCCTATGCTCACCTTGAGCATATCGAGCCGATAAGAAAGGGCCGGGATCACCGGCCGAGCCTTATACTAGACTTGAGTATATCCCGTTGTCAAGGGGGCGGCGCGAAGACGTCATCTCCGCGTCACCTCAGACGGCACAACAAAGTCCCCGAGCGGAATCTGCCCGCTGACCCTTGACACCAAATACTGTGCGGCGTACAGTACAAATACTGTATGGGACACAGTATCGAACACCCTACCGCCATGGACGCCGACCTCTTCGAAAACCTCCGCCTCGAGCTGCGCCGCGGCTGCCTGATCCTGGCCGTGCTGGTCCAGCTCCGCGCCGAGCACTACGGCTACACGCTGCGCAAGGCCCTCGCCGACCACGGGCTGGAGATCGACGAGGGCACCCTCTACCCGCTGCTCCGGCGTCTGGAGAGCCAGGGGCTGCTGGTCAGCGAATGGCGCGAGGAGACCCGCAAGAAGCGCTTCTACCGCCTGTCGCCGGAGGGCGAGCTGATCCTCGGCAAGCTCCTCGACGAGTGGCAAACCATCAACGCATCCGTGAACCGGATTCTTCAGGAGACCTGAGCCATGGAGCTCCTCGATCGTTACCTGAAAGCCGTCAAGCCCTACCTGCCCAGACGACAGCAGGACGACATCCTCAACGAGCTGTCCGACGACCTGCGGTCGCAGATGGAAGACCGGGCCGCCGAGCTCGGCCGGCCGCTGTCGGAAGCCGAGCAGGAAGCCCTCCTCCTGCGGCATGGAAACCCCATCGAGGTGGCGGGCCGTTACCTCACGGACCCACGGAGCTTCACCTTCGGCCGTCAACTGATCGGTCCGGTGCTGTTTCCGCTCTACGTGAAGATCCTGGCCTTGAACCTCGGGATCGCGGTGGCCATCCACGCCGGCGTTCTGATCGCCGGCAAAGCGATCACGCTGCTGCCGTTCTTCCTCCAGGTGTCCATCCAGTTCGCCGTCGTGACGCTGGTGTTCGTGCTCCTGGACTTCCTTCAGCACAGGTCGCCGCGCGCCATGAGCGACTTCCCGCCCGCGCATCTGCGAGCGATTCCGCGCTGGTCCTCGATCGTCGGGGTCGTCTTCTGGACCGTCCTCAGCCTCTGGTGGATGGCCATACCGGCCTTCCCGTTCCTGATTCTCGGACCCGCTGCCGCTCACCTGAGACTCACGCCGGCCTGGCAGATCCTCTACGTGCCGGTGCTGCTGCTCTTCCTGGCGGGTCTGGCTCAGCGAGCCGTCAACGTGGCCCGTCCCGACTGGACCTGGCTCTTCCCGGCGACCCGCCTGTCCGTCAACGTCCTGGGCCTGGCCGTTCTGTACTTTGCCCGCAGCCGCTTCCCCTTCATCGCCGTGGGCGCCACGTCGTCCCCGGAGCGGTATGCATCCCTGGCGCATGGCGTCAATAAGCTTTTCTCGGGTTTCTTCCTGGGCTACTGGCTGTACGTCTATCTGACGATCAACGCCGTCATCTATGCCGCGGCCTGCGCGCCGCAGGTCCGCCGGTGGCTTCGCAGCCGGCGAACGGGGACGCCGGTCCACATGTCCACCGTTCCGTGACGCGAGAGCCTACCCCCTCAGGAACGCCAGGCCCGACTGGACCGCGGCATCCCAAGCCGCCCCGCCGACCACCGCATCGAGGGTCGCCGGGGCCGCCGGAGCCGCGGCGTGGGCCTGGAGCGCCAGTTGCCACCACCCCACGTCGTGCCACTGGCCGAGCTTGTGGCCCACGTCGCGGTAGATCCCGACCGGCCTGAATCCCATCGCCTCGTGCAGACCGACGCTGCCCGGGTTGGGCAGGGTGACGCCGGCGTAGGCGTTGTAAAACCCCTGTAGCCTGAGCACCTGGAGCAGGGACGCGTACAGCGCCCTCCCCACCCCATTCCGCCGGTGATCCTCGTGGACGTAGACGGTGACGTCCACGGACCACCCGTAGGCCGCGCGCGCCCGGTGCGGGCTGGCGTAGGCATAGCCGATGACCTCATCCTGCCGCTCGCAGACCAGCCAGGGCAGGCGCGCCAGCGTCGCGACGACGCGCGACCGCATCTCGTCCACGCCGGGCGCCGCGGTCTCGAACGAGACCGCGGTCTGCAGGACGAAGGGGGCGTAGATCCGCTGGATGGCTGCCGCGTCGCGTTCGCTGGCCAGGCGGATCATGGAGGCATGATTCTCGACGCGGTCAGAGAGGATGGATCCACACCTCGGGATGTGGTATCGCGAGCCGCTCGAGATCCTCCCGATCCCCGGTGAGGATATGGGCTCCTCCCGCTTCAACGGCCTGAGCCACGACGAGCGCGTCCACGGTGGCGGCCGAGCGGGCCGCGCCTAGAAGTTGCCCGGCGATGCGCCCATGGATCTCCCGGGCTACGGGTACCGACCCCACCGCCTTCAGCACACGGCTGACGGAGGCGTCGCGCGGTCCACCGCGCACCGTTTCGGCCAGGACAACCACTGGAATCTCGATCGGCGTCCCCAGCTCCTGGGCTCGGGCCAGGAAAGCCCGCGCTCTCTGGTCTCCCCGGGACAGAGCGATGACCGCTCCGGAATCCAGAATCAAGCGCTGCGGCGTTTGCGGACCCGCTCTCCGGGCGCTGGCCATTCTCGACGCACCTCCTCCATGACTCCGGGATCGATCGGCCCCTTCTCCTGCTCGAGCTCCTCGAGCAGGCCGGCGATGCGGTCGTGCTGCAACTGGTTCCGCAAGGCACGGTTGATGTAGCTCGAGAGCCTGCGGACGCCCACCACCTCGCGAGCTTCGGCGAGCAGCTCTTCTTCCAGAGTCAGGGAGACTTTCTCCGTGCGCATTGGTAGATCCTTACTCCTTGTCCGCGTTGCCGCAGCGTTGGAAGTCAAGACCCCCTTTCAAACCGTGCATGCGGATTTCCCGCACACGGCTTACCGGTGGTCTCTCGTGCGGCCGCATTACGCAGCCTCCGGGTACTGGATGGTGCCACGCAGGCGCACTATACCGAGGGCTTCAAAATAGCCACGGTGCCACGTCTCGATTTGCCCGGGACGAAGGGTGCGCCCGGCGCGCTGCACCCGCAGACGCCGTAGTCGCCTTTCCACATACCAGTCGATCGAGTTCATCTGCACCGCCGCGTTACCGGTGCGGAAGTAGTTGCCCCAGCCTCGGAGCACGGGATTGACTGTGGCGATAACCTGTCGTAGGTTCTCGTGACAGCGTCCCCGAGGCGTCAGCTCCTTGATCCGCTGGCGCACCCGCTTCATGCTGCGCTGCGACGGCCAGCGCTGGAGGAAGTAGACCCGACGCCCTGTCTTCTCCCAAAGCGGACCGCTCATGCGCTTGCGCAGGTGGCAGCCGAGGAAATCGAAGCCTTCTTGACCCCACGAAAGCTCCACTCGCCTCGTCTTTTCCGGATGCAGGCTTAAGCTCAGCCGGCCCAGGATCTGCTTGACCCTCTGCTCGGCTTGCTCGCACTCCGACCCCGTCCTGCACATCACGACGAAGTCGTCCGCGTAGCGCACCAGCACGCCCAAATGCGCGTACCGCTTCTCCCACACGGTGTCGAGCACGTTCAGGTAGATGTTCGAGAGAAGAGGCGAGATCACCCCGCCTTGCGGAGTCCCGGATAAACTCCCCGTGACTACGCCCTCGTCCATCACTCCTGCCCGCAGCCATTGCCGCAGCACCTTCAGGACTCGCCGATCCGAGATGCGTTGCTCCACTAGCTTCATCAGCTTGTCCTGATCGAGACTCCCAAAGTAGTCAGGTAGATCGGCGTCCAGCACGTGGTTGTATCCTTGAGCTCCCAGCTTGCGCAGGGTCTCCAGAGCATCCGTCGCACTACGCCGAGGCCGGAAACCATACGAGCACGGACGAAAGTCCGCCTCGAAGATCGGCTCCAGCACCAGCTTCGCCGCCATCTGGGCTACCCGGTCTCGGACCGTTGGAATCCCCAACGGCCGCCGCGTCTTGCCATCGCCCTTCAAGATGTACCGGCGCAGGACCGCCTGCGGTCGGTACGTGCCTGCTCGCAGGTCGGCGCCGAGCTCTTCCAGGAAGCTCTCGACTCCTCTCTGCTCGATCTCAGCGAGCGTCTGTGAATCGACTCCCGCCCCACCACGGTTCTTCCTTACCCGCTTCCACGCTTCCCACAGGACGTCACTCCGGTAGATGCGGTCCATCAAGGCGTGGAAGCGCCGACCCGGCTGCCGCTTGGCCGCCGCACACAGACAGCGTTGGAGTTGTCGCACTTTGGCGCAAGGCTCGCGCCTTACGGGGTAATTGGGACCGGACTTGCCGGCCATGCCCTCACGCTTACCTCCGAAGCTGCCATGACCACCGCAGGGGCCCTTCCCTCCAGGGGCGTTGTTCTTCACCCCCATCGACGGTACTACGACCCCCTCGGACTCCCGCTGCACAACGCTCGACTTCGCCTTTGGCTTATACGAGCCGCCTTGCCCCGACAAGGGCCGCGCAGACGGGCCTCTCGTGTTCCGTGCTCTTCCTTCAACGCGTGCTGCGCCCCCTACCCCGGGAGAACCCGCCGCGCTTTTACCTCCGGAACTCCGCGCTGCGAACTTGGCCTTCGCCGTGACATGAGCGGCTCGGCTTCCCCTTTGTGAATCTGTCGAGGCTGCAGGCTTCACTTCATGTTGCGGCCCGCGTTGTTGCTCCCTCCGTAGAGGCTCTTGACGCCCCGCTTCGACCCCAAGGGTCTCCCCTTGCGCGGTCGGGGGCCTGCTACCCGGCGCTCCGGCGCTTACCGGGACGGGACTCTCACCCGCTGGACGAGCACAGCTCGAAGACAGGACACTTCCGCCTACCCTCTCCCCACGTCCTGCTCCTTCACGACGCACCACGCCGGGATTGTATGCTCCGCGGGAAGGAGACCGCGAATGACCGATCCCATCCTGCCGGACCTGCCAGACCTGCTGGCCGCCCGCCGCGCGCTTGCCGGGGTCGTGCTGCGGACGCCGGTGCTGCGCTCGGACGCCCTGGACGAGCTGGCCGGGGCGCGGCTCTTCTTCAAGGCCGAGGGGCTGCAGATCACCGGCTCGTTCAAGGTGCGCGGGGCCTACAACCGGATCCGCTCCTTCTCTCCCGAGGAAATGGCGCGCGGCCTGATCACGGTGAGCGCGGGCAATGCCGCTCTCGGCGCGGCCTGGGCGGCCCGGGCCGCGGGCGCCCGGCTGGTCGTCGTGATGCCGGAGAACGCGGTGCCCGAGAAGCTCGCCGCGGTGGCCGCCATGGGCGGGCGCATCGAGAAGGAGGGGATCACCAACGCCACCCAGGCCTTCGAGCGCCTGGCGCGGCTGCGGGAGGAGCACGGCTACACGCTCGTCCACCCGTTCGACGACCCGTTCGTCATCGCCGGCGCCGGCACCGCCTTCTGGGAGCTGCTCGAGGACGCGCCCGACCTCGACGACCTGGCGGTTCCCGCCTCCGGCGGCGGCCCCCTCTCCGGAGCCCTGCTGGCGGCCCGCGGGCTCGCTCCGGCCGCCAGGGTCTACGGCATCCAGCCGGCCGGGGCGGACGGCATCGTGCGCTCGCTGGCGGCCGGCGCGCCCACCCCGCCCGAGCGGGTGCAGACGGTAGCGGACGGCCTTTCCGCCCCGAAACCGGGGGTCCACAACTTCGCGATGATCCGCCGCTGGGCCGCCGGCGTCTTCACCGTCCCCGACGCGACGATCCTCGCCGCCATGGGGCTGATCCTCCGGCACCTGAAGGTGATCGTGGAGCCCGCCGGCGCCGCCGCCCTGGCCGGAGTCCTGGCCGACGAGCGCTTCCGCGGCCGGCGGGTCGGCATCCTCCTGAGCGGCAGCAACACGGGGATGGAACGGGTGCGCGAGGTGCTGGCGCCGGGCTGAGCGCCCGCTGTCGAGAGGCCGGAGAAAACCTGGGCGCGACCGGCTCGTTTTCCCCCGGTCGGAGCACCTCATCTACTAGAGACTGATACGCATCTGAGAGTCCAGGTCTCGAGAGGGTACAGCCCCACCCGAGAAGGCAGTTCGGAAGTCACGGCGTTGATCCGGAACCGGAGCTCGCGTTCAGCCCCTGACGAGAGAGCCGGTTCCTTCTTGTCGCGTGAAAAGGAGGACTGTACTATGCCTGTTCTCGAGAGGAAGTGGGCGAAGCGATTCCTGGTCGCCGTGGGGCTCGCGATGCTGGTGGTCGCCGTACCGCTGGTCTACGCCGCCGTGGAAGCCCCGGCCGGTTTCGACAACCTGACCAACGGCTTCGAATCGCAGGCGCAGATGGACCTGGACCGCGCCAATTTCACGTCCCAGGAGCAGATCTCCGACGGTCTGGGCCCCGTCTACAACGCCCAGAGCTGCGGCGAGTGCCACCAGAACCCCGTCGCCGGCGCGGGGAGCCAGATCACCGAGCTGCGCGTGGGCCGTTTCGACGGCTTCACCTTCACCGACCGGCCGGGCGGCTCGCTGATCAACGACCGCGCGATCGACCCCTCCATCCAGGAGCGGGTCGCCGGCGCCGACAACGAGTCGACCTTCCGCGTCTCGCTCAACACCCTGGGCGACGGCTTCATCGAGGCGGTTCCGGACAGCGAGTTCACCCGCATCCAGAACGCCCAGCCGAGCGGCTTCAAGGGGCAGATCATCCGCGTTCCCGTGGGGGAAGCCGCCGCCGGCACGACGCGGATCGCCCGCTTCGGCTGGAAGAACCAGCACGCCAGCCTGCTCTCCTTCTCAGCCGACGCCTATCTGAACGAGATGGGGATCACCAGCCCGCTGCAGCCGACGGAGAACACCTCGAACGGCGTCTCGACCGCGGCTTTCGATCACGTGGCCGACCCCGAGGACGCGGCGACCGGGACCAACCCGTTCGGCCCCGACGTCGAGGCGTTCACCCGCTTCATGCGCTCCACCAAGGTGCCGCCGCGGGACACCGTGGCCGCGAACACCTCGGACGCCATCGCCGGCGCCTCGCTCTTCCACTCCATCGGCTGCGACATCTGCCACACGCCGACGATCACCACCGCCCCGGCGGGCACCTCGTTCAACGGCGGCAAGTTCATCGTCCCCGCCGCGCTGGGCGACAAGATCATCCATCCCTATAGCGACCTCATGCTGCACGACGTGGGCACCGGCGACGGCATCGTGCAGAACGGCGGCCAGTCGACGCTGAACAAGCTGCGCACGCCGCCGCTGTGGGGCCTGCGCACCAAGTCGCGCCTGATGCACGACACGCTGGACCTCACGCGCAACAACGCCATCCTCGCGCACACCAACGAGGCCGAGCCGGTCATCCAGAACTACATCAACCTGAGCGTGACTCAGCAGAACCAGCTCATCGCCTTCCTGAACTCGCTGTAAACGCTCCACGGCAAAGCCGGTCGGATGAGGTCATCCGGCCGGCTCCCGCCCCCGGCCTACCCGTTTCCGTCCCCCGGAGTCGGCGGCTGGGTGTCCGCGCCCCAGACGCCGACCGGCGGGTTCCCGTTCGGCCCGCCGGGCTTCGCAACCACGTGACCGTAGAGCCCCTCCCCGTACGTCGAGCTCCTCGTATATTCGATGCAAAAATCATCGTTCTCGGCGTATCCCCACTGGGGGTAGGATTCCGTGATCGGCAGCGTCAGAGGGGGCGTCGTGAGGATGGTGAGATCCGTTGCCGAGATGTCGACTTGACACTCCTTGACCAGCGGGCTGCGGTCGTCGGCATCGAGGAAGTGCACCCAGAACGTGCCGATGATGCCACCCGGGTTGCCGCCGGGTCTTCCGGAAGCAGCGGGCTGCGAAGCGGATCTTTCGTCGTGGCTCATGGTTTCATATCCTTTCTGATCGGCTGGATTCTCTGCACCGTCGGGATACCCGGAACCTGACGCGGACCGGCTCTCTATCTCACTCTCGTTCGCGCGATCACCGCCAGTCGCCCTGGAGGACGAACGCCGCCCAGTAATAGGGTTGGCGCCAGCGGCGCTCGCGGCGGATGGCGAGCTGGGCCTCCCGCAGCGCCGCGGCCGGGGGTTTGCCGTCCCGCAGCATCGCCTGGTAGAAGCGGGCCATCAGCTCGGACGTGGCCCGGTCCTGCACCCGCCAGAGGCTGGCCACCACGCGCGCCGCGCCGGCGTAGAAGAACCCCTGGGTGAGCCCCACCAGCCCCTCGCCGCGGATCTCGCGGCCGAGCGCCGTCTCGCAGCCGGAGAGCACCACGAGGTCGGCCCCGAGCTGGAGGTTGTAGAGGTCGGCGAGACTCAGGAATCCCTCGCGGGGCGCGCCGTCCGCCGCCACGCGGGAGAGCGCGAGCCCCGAGAGCTCCGGGGCACGGGCGTCGATCAGCCCATGGGTCGCGAAATGGACGATGCGGTAGGGAGCCAGCTCGCCGCCGAGCACGGCGTCGCGGTTGGCCTGGAAGTCGAGGGCCATCAGGACCTGGCTGGGAGGCAGGAGCGCCGCGATGCGCTCCGCCTCCCGCCGGGTCGCGGGGAGGCGCTGCAGGCCGGCGAGATCCTCGGTGTCCCCTCCCCGCTCCAGCGACGCGGCGAGCCGCTTGGATGGCGGGACCTTCGCCGGGAGGGCCACGCGCGGATCGGACGCGGCGAACACCGGATCGGCCAGCACCGCCACCGCCTTCGGGGCGCGCGGGCGCCTGCCCAGGTCCCGCCGCTGCGTGGCCAGCACGGAGGCGGACGGCAGAGAGACGATCTCGTGCCTGTCGAGCAGGATCTCTCCCCGGGTGGCGCCGGGCACCGGCAGCGCGGCGAACGGCAGGTAGTGGAGGGCGCCATCGGCCACGATGACGAGGCGCTTGCCCTCCAGCCGGCCGGCCACGGGTCCGAGCAGCGTGCGGCTGAGATCGGCGGCGGCGGTCTCCCGGGACGCGCCGGAATCCAGCGCCCGCATCCCCTCGTAGACCCGGCGGGCCGCCGCCTCGATCGCCGCGCGCGGCGGCAGCTCGAAGGAGGTGACGGAGCCGGGATCGACCGCCCAGAGGAAGCTCCGCTCCTCGCCGAGGGAATATTCGAGCAGCAGGGTGCCGGGATCCAGGAGGCCCTGGATCTCCGCTACACGCAGCGGCACCGGCTGGGTGAGGGCGGCATAGCGCGGGCTGCGGTTGCGGATCTCCGCCCGCACGCCGTCGAGATCGGCCAGCAGCTCCTGGAGCTCGCGCTCGGCATCCGCCGCCGCCTGCGGATTCGCGTGGCTCAGCGCTTCGGTCCGGCGGTTCGCCTTGGCGTTCAGCCGCTCGACCAGCGACCGCTCGCGAGCCCGCAGGGCCGGATCGCTCCCCTGCCGGACATCCGCCCGCGCTTCCTGGAGAAAGTCGAGGAGAGCGCGGGCACGGGCACGCTCGCTGACCTCCAGCGCCTCGCCGCGCCGCTGGAGGTCCATCAGGAGGTCGACCTCCAGCTCGAACGCCTGGCGGTGAGCGGCCAGGAAGGAGGCCCGCAGCTCGGGATTGGCCACCGTGGTGCGCAGGGATTCGATCAGCCCGAGAGCCTCCTGGACGTGGGCGCGGGCCTCCGGCAGGCGGCCGAGCCGCGCCTCGTTCCGTGCCGCGGCGGTGAGTGATTCGGCCATGCCCGCGCGGTCCTCGACGGCCCGGCGGAGGGCCAGGGCCTCGCCGTAGGCGGCGAGAGCCTTGGCGGAATCTCCCTGTCCGGCCCAGGCGTCACCCGTGCGCTGGAGGGCCACGGCCCGCGAGCCGCGGTCGCCCAGCGCGCTGAGGATCTCGACCGCCCGGCCGAGATCCGCGAGCGCCTTGCCGAAGTCCCCCGCCGCCACCCGCTCCCCGCCCATGAGGCTCAGGGAGTTGGCCTCGCCCAAGCGGTCGCCGGCGGCGCGCGCCAGCTCGTTGGCCCGGGTGTAGAGCGCGAGGGCGGCGGCGGAATCCCCCAGCCGGTGCTGGATGAGCCCCAGGAAGCTCAGGGAGACGACCTCGCCGGGCCGGTTGCCGGCGGCCTGCCGCAACGCCAGCGCCTGCTCGATGGCGGCGCGGGCGCGCTGGAGCTCCCCCAGGCCGGCGTAGACCGCGCCGAGGTTGTGGAGCGTCCGCGCCTCCTCCAGGCGGTCCCCCAGCTCGCGGAAGATCGCCAGCGCCCGGTCGTAGCGCTCGAAGGCCTCGCCGAGCCGGCCGGTGGCCTGATCGATCACGCCCAGGTTGTTGAGGGTCTTGGCCTCTCCCCAGCGGTCCCCGAGGGAGACGAGGAGATCGAGCGCCTGGCCGTAGCGGGCGAGCGCCTCGGCCGGCTCCCCCAGGGAGTCGTAGATACCGCCGAGATTGAGCAGCGCCGCCCCCTGGAGATTCGCGTCGCCCAGCTCGCGGTCGAGCGCCAGCACCCGATCGAGACAGGGGAGGGCCTCGGCCAGATGGCGCTGCGACTGGTGGAGGTAGCAGAGGTTGCCGAGCGCGCCCGCTTCGCCGCCGCGGTCGCCGCGGGCCTGGAACAGGGCGAGCGCCTGCTGAATGAGAGGGAGCGCCTCCCCGTACTCTCCGAGGCTGGCGTGGGCGACTCCGAGGCTGGAGAGCGCCGTCGCCTGCCGGCCCGGCTCCCCCAGCGCCTGCCAGCGGGAGGCCGCCTGGCCATAGGGCTCCAGGGCCTGCCGCGGCTCGCCGAGGGTGACGTGGAGGACCGCGACGGCGAACAGGGTCTCCGCCTCGCGCTCGCGGTCCCCCAGCTCCCGCCAGCGCTTCAGGGCCTCGGCATAGCGGTCGAGCGCCGCCCGGGACGGCCCCGCTCCCCCCTTGTAGGCGAGGATCTTGGCCTCGGTCGCCAGCCGCTCGGCCTCCACGCGCTCGCGCTCCGGCGGCGTGGACTCGGGAAGGATCTCGGCGCGGATCTCGTAGCGGCCCGGCCGCGCCGCCGCGGCGGCGGAGCGGACGGCGATCCGGTACTCCCCCGCCGCCGTGGCGGAAACCAGCATGGATTCCGGGCCGTCGCGCCCCATCGGCGTGTCCACGGCGCCGAGGCTTCCGCCGCCCGGCGCGAAGGCGTCGATCTCGACGTCGATACCCCGCTGATCGACGGCCACCCGGAGATGGCTGCCGGCGGCCAGCTCGACGGCGTAGGAGTGGGTCTCGCCGCCGGCCAGCGCCCGCTCCACCGGCACGCCCGGGGCGAGGCGCGCCGGCGCCACCTCCTCCGCCTTCGTAGGGGCGGGGCTTGCCCCCGCCCGGGAGGGGACGAGCCCCTCCCCTACGACACAAAGGACCGCCGATGGGAGGACCCAGATCAGCCCCGCGAGGAGCCGGACGGCGCGGCGGGAAACCCTCACCGGCGCGGCCCTATTTCGCCGGCACGTAGATCCCCGGCACGCCGAGCTGGGCGGAGGTCTGGTTGAGGTCCGCGAGATCCTTGCCGAGGAGCGCCGAGAGCTCGGCCTCGTAGCCGTCGAGCTCCTTCACCTGCTCGGCGAAGACCTCCCGCATCCCCTGCGTCGGCGCGCCCGAGCCGCCCGCCGACCAGTCCATCAGCGGCGCCAGCCGCGAGTAGAGCTTCGTGCCCCCCTTCTGGGCCAGGACGTCGTAGGTGATCTCGGCCTTGGGGTTGTGCAGCCGCGCCTCCAGATCGTCGAGCTTCGCGATCAGGGCGGCCGACGAGGCGATCAGCGGCTTGGCCCTGGCGTCCTTGGCGAGCAGGTCGTCGCGCTCGGCGAGCTGGCGGCGCACGGCGCGCAGCCGCAGCACGTCGCGAGTCAGCCGGCTGATGGCGTCGCGCACCTCCAGGGTGAAGCCGAGGTGCTCGGCGAGCTCCGCCGGGGAGACCTCGGCGCGCGGATCGGGCTTGAGGGTGAACGGCGCGGTCGCCGTCTTCCCATCGGCCGCCAGCCGCAGCGTGTAGGTCCCCGGGGGCACCGCCGGGCCGATCGCCGGGTAGCCGGAGTCGAGCTTGGCATTGGGGATCATCTCGGCGCCCGCCCAGGCGAGGCTCCAGACGCCGAGCTGCACGCCGGCCTTCTTGGGGAGCGTCAGCGTGTCGAGCTGCTCCCTCTCCTCCTTGGCGTACTCGGTGCTGCCGGTCAGCTCCACCGGCTTGCTCGACAGGGTGTTGATCACCTTGCCGGAGGCGTCCAGCACCTCCAGGGTGACGTCCCCTTTGGGCTCGTCCTTCAGCCAGTAGTGGACGCGCGCGCCGCCGGCCGGGTTCTGGCCGCTCCAGACGCCGCCGCGCTCGCCGCGGTAGGTCCAGCGCACGGCGTCCGGCACCGGGTAGACGTAGATGCCGTTCGCGGCAGCCGCCGCCGGCACCGGATCGCGCACCACCTCCAAATCGTCGAAGATCCACATCGAGCGGCCGTGGGTGGCGAGGACGAGCTGGTCCCCCTTCACCACCAGGTCGTGCACGGCGACCGTGGGCAGGTTGAGCCGCAGGGCGTGCCAGGTGGCGCCGTCGTCGCGGGAGAAGGCGACGCCGCGCTCGGTGCCCAGGTAGAGCATGCCCTTGCGGGCGGGATCCTCCTTGACCGAGTGGAGATAGACGTCGCGCGGCAGCCCGCCGTCGAGCCGCTTCCAGGTGCGGCCGAGATCGGTGGTCTTCCAGAGATAGGGATGCATGTCGTCCAGCCGGTGATCATCGACCACCAGATAGGCCGTGTGAGCGTCGAAGTGGGAGGGCTCGATCATGTCGACCGTCCCCCACTCGGGAAAGCCGGAGGCGCCGGCGGTGACGTCGCGCCAGCTCTTGCCGCCGTCCTCCGTCACGTGCACCCGGCCGTCGTCGCTCCCCGCCCAGATCAGGTCCTTCCGCACCGGCGACTCGGCGATGACGAAGACCGTGTCGTAGGTCTCCACCCCGGTGTTGTCGCCGGTGATCGGGCCGCCGGCCCACTTCTGCTTCGACTTGTCGTTGCGGGTGAGGTCCGGGCTGATCGTGGTCCAGGTCTGGCCGCCGTTCGAGGTGCGGAAGACGACGTTGCCGCCGTAGTAGAGCACCCGCGGATCGTGCGGCGACACGGCGATCGGCGCCGTCCACTGGAAGCGGTAGCGCATGTCCTCGGCGCCGTGGCCGGACGGGTTCTCCGGCCACGGGCTGACGTCGCGCTCCTCGCCCGTGCGGTCGTCGTAGCGCGACAGGTAGCCCAGGTACTCGCCGGCATAGACGACGTTCGGATCGGACGGATCGGAGACCACCCAGCCGGCCTCGCCGCCGCCGACGCCGTGCCAGTCGGTGTTGCGGATGCCGGCGCGGCTCAGCGAGTTGCTCGGCCCCTGCGTGGTGCCGATGTCCTGCAGGGCGCAGGCGACGTGGAAGGGCACCCGGTTGTCGGCGGCGACGTGGTAGCACTGGCCGATCGGCAGCGGCGGCACGATCCAGTTGTCGCCGCCGTTGGTGGTGAGGTAGACCCCGCCGTCGTCGGCGCCGATGATCCGCCGGGCGTCCTTGGGATCGATCCAGATGTCGTGGTGGTCGCCGTGGGGCGGTCCGCTGACGTGCTCGAAGGTCTTGCCGCCGTCGATGCTCTTGAGCAGCGGCACCTGCGGGCACCAGACCTCGTCCGGATTGGCCGGCGAGACGGTGAGTGTCGAGTAGTACCAGGCCCGCTGCCGCAACTCGTGGCTGCCGGAGGCGAGCGCCCAAGTCTCGCCGCCGTCGTCCGAGCGGAACAGGCCGCCCTTCTCCGCCTCGATCAGCGCGTAGACGCGGCGGCCGTCCGAGGGGGCCACCGCCACGCCGACCTTCCCCCAGATCCCCTCCGGCAGGCCGCTGCCGGTGATCGGCTTCCAGGTATCGCCGCCGTCGCGCGAGACGTAGAGGCCGCTGCCCGGCCCGCCGCTCTTGAGGTCCCAGGGGTAGCGCCGGGCCTCCCAGAGGCCGGCGAAGACGATGTTGGGATTCGACGGATCGAGCGTCACCGCCGAGGCGCCGGTCTCCGCGTTCTTTTTCAGCACCTGCTTCCAGGTCTTGCCGCCGTCCGTGGTGCGGTAGACGCCGCGCTCGGGATTGGGACCGAAGGCGTGGCCGAGGACCGCGGCGAAGGCGATATCGGGATTGCCGGGATGGACGGCGATCTGGCCGATCTGCCCCTCCTGGGTCCACACATGGGTCCAGGTCTTGCCGGCGTCGACCGACTTGTAGATGCCGTTGCCGGCGCCCACGTTGCCGCGGATGTTCGCCTCGCCCGAGCCGACGTAGACCACGTTGGGATCGGACGCGGCCACGGCGATCGAGCCGATGGACGAGACCGGCTGGTCGTCGAAGATCGGGGTCCAGGTGACCCCGGCGTCCACCGACTTCCAGACGCCGCCGGACGCCGTGGCCGCGTAGTAGACGTGGGGATCGCCGGGCACGCCCGCGACGCGGGCCACGCGGCCGCCCCAGGCGGGGCCCAGCAGCCGGACCTTGAGGGCCTTGAGCTCCGGCAGGTCCTGCAGCCCGGTCGGGGACGCGGGAGCCGGGGAGGAAGGCTTCGCCGGAGCGGCGAGCGCCGGCGAAACGGCGAGCAGCAACAGAGCAGGGACCAGGAACCGGAGGCCGCGCATCGACATGAAAGAGCTCCTCGAGGGGGTATCGGTACGCCCGGAGCTTAGCCAAGCCCCGGGGCGGGGGCAAGTCGGGGGGAAACCCTCAGACGAACCGCGGCTCGTAGCGGGCCTGCGGATCGGCCTCGGACCAGCGGAGGAACTCGACCGTGCTCTCGAGGAGCGTGCGGCTGGCGCGCTGCATCCGGAAGGCTTGCTCCAGCAGACGCACCGCCGCCAGCGCCTCGCGCGGGACGCGCAGCGTCTCGAACACCACCGCCGCCTGGGCCACCAGCTCCGCCGTCTCGCGGCTCCGCCCCTGGCGCATGCGGAGTAGCGCGAGGTCCAGCGAGGCCAAGGCGGCGTTGAAGCCGAGGCCCGCCTCCTCCAGGCCCTGGCGGGCTTCGAGCAGCGCCCGCTCGGCCGGTCCCCATTGCTCGAGACCGCCGGCGATCAGCCCCTCCAGCCAGCGCAGCTTGAGGCCGAGCACCTGTCCCATGCCGCGCAGCGGGGCCTCGCGCTTGCGCAGGAAACGCTCCGCCTCGGCGAAACGGCCGCCGGCCACCAGGAACCAGAGCTGGTTGTGGACGGCGGTGCAGAGGAGGCCCGGCTCGCGCTCCGGATCGGCGAGCGCCATCCCCTCCTCGTTGATCCGCAGCGCCTCCCCGGACCGGCCGGCGTAGTGGAGATAGATGGCCTTCTTGATCAGCGCCCGGCCGGCGAGGTGATCGTCGCCGCGGCGGCGGTAGAACGCGCCGAGGCTCTCCAGCTCCTCGAAGGCGCGGTCGAAGCACCGGCGGCAGCCGAGGAAGGAGGCGCGCAGGTCGCGCAGGCGGGCCTCCAGGAGCTCGTCCCCGCTGCCCTGGGAGAGGCGCTCGAAGGCGGCGTCGAAGGCGCTGCCGGCCTCGTCGAGATCGTCGGCCGTCCGCAGCGCGTTGCCGAGCTCCCCCCAGGTCCGGGCCTGGAGGTCCGCCACCCGGCGCTCGCCGTGGAGGCACGGATCGAGCGACTGCGCCACCACCAGGGCGCAGCGCGCGAGGCTCACCATGGCGCGGGGATTCTCGTGCCGCTGCGCCCAGCTCCGTCCCAGCAGGGCGTGGAGGTGGGCGAGCTCGGGCCCCGGCGCCGCGCCACCCTCGCCGTCGCCGTTCCCCTCGGCGCCGGCGTCGACGAGAACGGACTCCTCGCTCCGCGGCAGCGGCCGGCGCAGCCGGCGCTCGTGGCGGACGGCGGTCACGAACGCCCGGTCGATCGCCTCGTCGTAGGCCGCCTCTTCCCGCGGCGTGACGGGCGGGGACGCGCGCAGAGATCGCCGTTCCGCCGACAGGACGGCGCGGCAGGTCTCGCACCCGCGCAGCAGGTGAACGAAGACCGCCTTCTGGCGCTCCGGCGAGAGCCCTCCACGCAGCACGGCGTCCAGCTCAGCCGGAGTCGGGTGTTCCTTCAAGCCCCCTCCTCCATGCTTCGTTTTCCAGATTCTCGCACAACCCGGGCCGCCGGGCATCCCCCGTTCTTGGGCGGGTCGGACTGATCGGCGGTCATTTGGTCAAAGACGATGTGATCGTCGCCAACTGAGCCTTACGGCTCCCCCGTGAAGAGGGCCTCAGTCGGCAGGGTCTGGGGGCCGTTCTCGGTGCAGACCGCGAACTTGGCGGGATACATCGAGACCCCGGCGTACTCGCCCCGCGCGTTCAGGACGTAGAAGTTGAGGCCGAAATTGGGCTGGCGGCGGTCGTTGAGCAACCTTTTTTCGACGGTGTTGGCGACCACGCGCTGGAGCGCCGCCATGCCGGCGTCCTTGGGATGCATGCCGCGGCTCATGGCCTCGACGATGAGGCACGAGGAGAGGTTGTAGAGGTTGGCCTCGCCGCGCCCGGTGGAGCCGGCGGCGCCGATCGCGCCGTCGACGTAGAGGCCGGCGCCGAGGATGGGCGAGTCGCCGACGCGGCCGGGGATCTTCCAGGCCAGGCCGCTCGTGGTCGTCACGCCGCAGATCTCCCCCTTGGCGTTGATGCCGTCGCAGTTGATGGTCCCCCAGAGGTGCTCGCGGTCGATGAGGCCCTCGCGGGCCATCTGCACGCCCGCCCGGAAACCCGCCTCGGTGCGGTCCTTGGGATCGAGGTAATGCGACGGATCGGTGCGGCGTTTCCATTCGAGCCAGAGACGGCGCGACTTCTCGGTGTTGAGGTCGTCCTCGATCTTGAATCCGAGGCCGCGAGCGAACTCCTGCGCGCCCTTGCCCACGAGCAGGTGGTGGTCGGTGTCGTCCATCACCGCCCTGGCGACGAGCGAGGGCGTGCGCACGCCCTCCAGGCAGGCCACGCCGCCGGCCCGCTTCTTCGGACCGTGCATGCAGCAGGAATCGAGCTGCACCACCCCTTCGGCGTTCGGCAGGCCGCCGTAGCCCACGCTGTCGTCCTCGGGATCGAGCTCGACGAGGTTGACGCCGGCGATCAGGGCGTCGAGGACGTCCGACCCCTGGGTGATGAGATTGAAAGCCTTTTGAACGCAGGTGACGTCGCCGCCGTTCTTGAAGACGTTGCCGTTGGCCGAGGAGATGACCACGGGCTTGGCGCTCTTCGACGTCACGACCGCCGGCGCCTGGCCGAACGCCCCTTTCGGCAGCGCGGCGGCGAGCCCCACGGCGGCGCCCGCGCGGATGAGATCCCGGCGATTCAGCTTGTCGTCCATTCGTCGCTCCTTCTCCAGGGAAGAATTCAAAGAAGGCGCAAGCATAGCGCGGGTGACGGCGGGCGGCGTGGGTTCGGCGACCCGTGGGTGGTCGTGTCCTATTTGGATGTAGGTAGTAATCGGTCGCTTCGTGGTGCGGTAGGTTCCCGGAACCGGGGGAACCGTTTCCCCGATCCCTACTAGACGGCCCGGCGGGTGCTACGAACACGCCGCCGGACCTGAGCCCAGCACGGAGGAACCCCATGCCGGACCTGGAACCGAAGTCTACACCGCCCGACACCCCGCCCAACCCGCCCGCCTACGACTGGGAGGAGCACCCCGCCTTCCGGTCTACCTTCCTGATGCACTTCACCCAAGAGGGGGACCGCGAGACGCTGGAGAGACTGGGGCGCATGCTCTACGGCATGGCGCTCGAATCCTCCCGCGTCTGGCCCGAGTGGCGGGAGACCACCACGCGGGCGGAGATGCGCGCCGTGCTGGCCGACCTGCGCCACGCGGAAGCGGTCCTCGCGACCATCGCCCGGTCGCGGCACGTCTCCTCCCTGGGAGAGGAGGATGAGCGCCTGTCCCTGTCGGCGGATGAGCTGGCGCGCATGGTGGGGCGGACCGGGAGCGTCATCGAGTCCATCATCGGCCCGTTCTGGAAGGGCGGGAAGCGGCTCACGTGAAGGTCGCGACGTTCTCCGTCCGGGCTGATGCGCGGCAGTCGGCGAGGTGGAAGCAGGCCGCAGAGGCGGAAGGCTACGCCTCGATCGGGGGATGGGCCGCCATGGCCCTGGATGCCTACCTGGAGAACCGGAAGCAGGCCGGGAAGCCCCTCCCGCTGTTCTGGAGTCGGGGACACTTCCGCGTGCGCCTGGAGGACGGCCGGGAGCCGGAGCTGCGGGGGTGGGTCGCTCGCCCCTTCGGCATCTACCACGGCTCCGAGGCCGGGCCGATCCCCCAGGGCTCGACGCACCGCTACACCCTCGCGTACCTCCCCACGGGCCGCCCCGTGGGGACCTTCCGCTACGCCCGCCACTGCAAGGCCCTGGCTGCCGATCTGGCGCGCCTGTGGGTGCGCTGGGGAGGGAACGAGCCCGCCGAAGATCCCGGACCGCTGATCGAGCGGTTCCAGCGGGAAGACCTGTAGAATTACCTGGGCGCGGCTAGGTTTGGCCGCCGAACGCCGGTTCCCCACAATCGGCCCGCCGCGCCTGATCTTTTCGCCTTCCCTCCCCGCCCCTGCCGCAAAATCGCCTCCCCCCGCGCTTTCGCGGTTGAAGCCCTTAGTAGGCCCTCGTAGCCTACCGAACTATGGACGCTCCGCGACTCTACAGTACCGTTCAAGCTGCCGAAGCGCTGGGGATTTCCCCACGCACCCTCGAACTCTACCGCCATACGGGGAACGGTCCGGTCTACGTCAAGCTCGGTAGCAGGACGGTCTACGCTCCGGAAGATCTCGCCACCTGGGTGGAGGCGCGGAAGCGCAGGAGTACGAAGGAGGGAAAAACCGGTACATAAAAGCGAAAACCCCGCCGAAGCGGGGCTCTCTAACCGATTCCAGGGACGCCACGGCGCACCGGGAAGGGGCCTAGACAATCCCATCCTAGAGCCGTGGCGCTCCCCGGGTCAATACCCCGGAGGTGACCGTGGCTCACGTCAACGCCCCCCGTCCGCGCTATCGCTTTCTATTCGGGCTGCTCTTCTCGGGGCTTCCCCGCCGCTTCATAGCGGGCCGCTTCCGCGATCTCCCGCCGGGCGGTGCGGACCAGTCGATCTCTTATCCAATCGGAAAGGCTGGTCCCCGCCAGCGCGGCGGCTTGGCGGATGAATTCCTCATGCTCGGGAACAAGACGAATGTGCAGGGCGGCTGAATGTCGACGCTTCGGAGGTTTTTCCATGCGGCTAGCGTACTACCAGAGGATACACAAGTCTAGCGGAGGAATCGGCCCCGAATCGCTTTACTTTTGTGTAGCCATGGGATACACTATTTTCAGTCAGAGAGAACGCCATGACCGCCCCCGCTTCTACCCTCAACCCGACCGCTTGCCGCTCCTGCGGCGGCCCGACTATCGGGTGGGGAAGCGACAATCACGGCAACCGCCGGCGGTTCTGCAAGGCGTGCAAGAAGAGCTTCGGCCTCATCCCCACCCGCCCGCTCGGCACGATGCGACTGGACATGGATAAGGCCGTCCTCTGTCTCTCCCTTTTGACGGAGGGCTCCTCGATCCGCAGCACGGAGCGCGTCTCAGGAGTCCACCGCGACACCATCATGCGGCTCCTGCGGGTGGCGGGCGCCAAGTGCGAAGCGCTCCTCTCGCGACTCGTGCGGGGGGTGAACGCGCACGACGTACAGGCGGATGAGCTGTGGTGCTTCGTCGGGATGAAGGAGAAGACGAAGGTCCGGAAGGGAATCGAGAATAGCGAGATCGGCGACGCCTACACCTTCCTCGCGGTGGAGCGCGATTCGAAGCTCCTGCTTGCTCATCACGTAGGCCGACGGACGGCGAAGGATGCAGGGATCTTCGCGGAGAAGCTCGCGAGCGCCGTGGGTGAGGATCGCTTCCAGATCTCGACGGACGGGTTCGAGCCCTACGTCGGCGCGCTGGAAGACAGCTTCGGCGGGCAGATCGACTTTGCCCAGATCATCAAATCCTACTCAGGAGAGGGGCTGGACAGCGAACGGCGGTATTCTCCGCCGTCCATAATAGCCGTCGAGAAGCGCGTCGTCTGCGGCGATCCGGACGAAGCCAAGATCTGCACTTCCCACGTCGAGCGGGTGAATCTACACGTGCGCATGATGTCCCGCCGGTTCACCCGCCTGACCACGGGGTTCTCGCGGAAGCGGGACAACCTGCGGGCCGCCGTGGCGCTCTTCACGGCGTCCTACAATTTCACTTGGTGCCACCGCACCTTGAAGGGCTGCACGCCCGCGATGGCCGCCGGGATCGCCCGCAAGCCGTGGACAGTGCGGGATCTGATCACGGCCTAGTGTACCTTTCCTATCACGACCTTCTTTAAGAGCAAAGGGGCCGGCGAGAATAGTTTGAGCGAAATTGTCGCGCCAATCGGAAGGGGCTTCTCGCCCAACTGCATCAGGATGCGGTCCGGCTTGCGACGCACAGGCTCAGTAGTCATTACCAGATCTTCTTTCGAGCGGTGGTAGACGCAGATGGCGGAATAGATGGGTCCCGTGCCTTGGATATCCAATAGTGGTGGGTCTATCTCCGCTCTTACCCGAAATAGACTGGTGTTCAGATGGTCTGGGTCGGGCGCAATGTTAAGAGCCTGCATCTCTCTAATCTCAGCTTCACTGTCAGATGGCCGGAGGCCCACCGCCTCATCTAAGAGTTCTAGACGGTGGTCGATCTCCGGGCCTTCTGAGTGATTAGCACGGTACTGCTTTCTCCAGGCTAGATACTGCGCCAGAAACACCAGCAAGACCAACGCAGCGACCGTAAGGCGATACCACGACAGCCATGGGACGACCGCCGCAGGGAGGTGAGGGGTGAGAGTAGGAAGAGCGGCGGAAAGCGACCACCGGATGACCGCGAGGAACGCGATCACAACCGCTGCCCCAAGGATGGACCGCCAGATCTCCCGCACTTCCATGAGATAGCGCCACAGGTGCGCCCCTTCCCTTTGGATGGTCTTTGAAGTCTCAGCCATAGTCCCCCCCACGGGTGTACCCGTAGATCCCCAGCGCGGCGGCCGGGCACGGGCGCCCGGTTTCGGCGGCCAAACCTAGCCGCGCTGGACGGGAGTCTACCGCAGGGGCTCCGGGGGGCTTCCCGCCGCTCGGGGAAGAGGTACAATCGCGGGGCCACTTCCCCCCGCCTCACCGGGCACCCCCGGCGCCTACATTGAGCAAGGACACGACCCCGTGGGTCCGGCACTCCGACCCGCGGGTCCCGTTCCCCGACCCACGGGTCCCGTTCTCTGACCCACGGGTCCCGTTCTCTGACCCACGGGTCCGGCTTTCCGACCCCCGGGTCCGTTCAGCGGCTCGCTAGGGGATGTAATGGGAGAATGCCCGGTTGAGCAGCCCACCCCCACCCGAGTACCCCGCGAGCAGCTTTTCCATGGCCGAAGAGATCGTCGTCTCCACGTCCGCCAGGATGGCGTCCTCCTGCGACGAGACCCCTTCCTGCATCAGGTAGGCGAACGTGCGCGCCATGCCGCAGTTGGCGATGAAGTCGGGGATGACATCGAAGCTCTGGTCGGCGGCCGCCTGGACTCCGTACTCGCCCGGCTTCCGGTCGGCGAAGGGCGTGTTGGCGCCGCAGGCAATGACGCGAACCCCGGCCGCCCGGAGCAGTTCGAGGCGCGCCTGAGTGACGGTGTACGAGGTGGCCGCCGGGATGAAGATGTCGGCCGGCTGCCGCCAGAACTCGGCGGCGGTCGCCTCCTCATCCCCCTCCTGGGAGCCGCCGGCCGGCAGATCGGCGCCTTCACGGCTCGCGAGGAGCTCGGCAGGGATGTCGAGGCCGTCCGGATCCACGCGCCAGCGGAAGCGTCCCGGCGAGGGCATGCAGATGATGCCGACGATCCGGGCTCCCATCTGACGGAGATAGTAGGCGGCGGGGCCGCCTACGTCGCCGAAACCCTCGATGATCACCCGCTTCCCCCGCGCCGAGCCGCCGGTCTGCCGGTAGTAGGCCTCGATGGCTTTCGCCACGCCGTAGCCGGTGACGAGCTTCGACAGCGCGAAGGGAGCCGCCTTCCCGGGAAGCTGCATGGACTTCTGAACGCCCTCTCCCAGTTGCTCCAGGATCGACGCGAGCCGCTTCTCGTCCGGCTTGAAATGTCCGCGGACGATGCCTTCCTGAGGGTGCCCGAGGCGCAGGGTCGCCTCCGTCAGCGCGATCACCTCGCCCTCCTGAACGTTCTGGTCCCCACCCGTGCCGTAGCAGCCTTTGAGCAGGGCCCCAATGCTCTCGAACCAGCGCTTCAGGACCTCGTGCTTGCGGGGATCCTTGGGATCGAAGTCGATCACCGACTTGGCGCCGCCGATGGATGGTCCGGAGACGCGGAACTTGATCTCCATCGTCTTGGCCAGGAACAGCGCGTCTTCCCGCGTCGCGTCGCTCTTCATCCGGGTGCCGCCGCCCGCCGCGCCGTTGAGCAGGGAGTTGATGACCAGCCAGCCCCGGGCCTTCGTGCCCGGATCGGTATCGTTCCATTCGACCACGATTTGCGGCGGGCGCTCGAAGAAGTCCCGGTACTTGCGATAGCCATCCTCACTCATTCCGCTCATCCCTCCAGCAGGCGAACCACACGATATTCCTTCTTGCCCTTGCGCAGGACGAGGAGCTCGCTACCAATGCTGTCCGCCAGCGTGAGGTTTTTCTTGTCCTCGGCCATGCGGCGGTTGTTGACGTAGATGCCGCCCCCCTGGATCGCCCTCCGCGCCTCCCCCTTGGAAGCAGCGAGGCCGGCGGAGACGAGCAGGTCGACCAGAGAGAGTCCCTCGCCCGCGAGCTGTGGTCTCGCGATGTTGACCGAGGGCACATCGCCGAAGATGTCGAGGACGTCGCTCGGCTGCAACTCGGAGATCTCCGCGCCGAAGAGGACGCCCGAGGCCCGCTCGGCCTTCTCGACCGCGCTCTCGCCGTGAACGGCCCGGGTGACCTCGCGCGCGAGCCGCCGCTGCGCTTCGCGTTCCTGGGGCGCGACGCGGACCTTCTCCTCGAGCTCGGCTACCGCCTCGCGATCGAGCCAGGTGAAGGACTTCAGATAGGAGACGACGTCGCGGTCGTCGGCGTTGATCCAGAACTGATAGAAGCGGAACGGCGAGGTCAGGTTCGGGTCGAGCCAGACTGCGCCCGCTTCGGTCTTGCCGAACTTCACGCCTCCCGCCGTGGTCACCAGCGGAAACACCAAGCCATGGGCGAGAGCCTTGCTCTTCTCCAAGTTCCCGTCCGCCCCCACGACGGCCTCCGCCTGATCCCCGCGCAGACGCCGGATGAGGTCGGCGCCCGCGAGGATGTTGCCCCACTGGTCGCTGCCGCCCATCTGCAGCCGACAGCCGTAGCGGTCGTAGAGCACTAGGAAATCATAGGCCTGGAGGAGCATGTAACTGAATTCCGTGTAGGAGATCCCATCCTCCTGCTCGAGCCGGCGCCGGATCGACTCTTTGGCCAGCATGCCGTTGACCGTGAAGTACTTGCCAACATCGCGCAGGAAATCGATCAGCGGGATGCTTCCCAGCCAGTCGGCGTTGTTGACGATCTGGGCGGGGTTGGACACCGCGTCGAAATCGAGGAAACGCACGAGCTGGCTGCGAATCCCCTGGAGGTTCTCCTCGACCTTCTCGGGGGTCAGGAGCAGCCGCTCCTGGGTCTTGCCGCTGGGATCGCCGATCATGCCCGTCCCGCCACCCACGATGGCGATGGGCGAATGCCCGAAGCGCTGCAGGCGCGCAAGACCCATGATCGGCAGCAGCGAGCCGACGTGCAGGCTGGCCGCCGAGGGATCAAAGCCGATGTACGCCGTCAGCTTCTCCCGGTCGAGAAGCTCGCGCAGACCCGGGGTCGCGTCGTAGACCATTCCCCGCCACTCGAACTCGTCGAAAACGTTCACTCGCATCTCCGTCCATCGCTCGGCGGCGACTCTCGAAAGCTGTTGATCAGTGAGAAAACGCTATCACACTCCCGGTGCCAGCCAGCCGCCTCCCTATCCTACCGTCACCTCGCCCGTGAAGTGCTGCCGCACCATCTCCTGGGCTCGCGCCGCGTCCTCGCGGGGCTCGGCGACGCGCTTGAAGAGGGTCTTGTAGGTGAGGCTCAGGGTCTCCAGGTCCTGCTCGCGCAGCAGCTTGACGATCTCGTCGAGCGCCCGCTGCGAGGCCGCGGGGTGGATGCGGCGCTCGGACTCCCGCTCCAGCAGGAGCAGCGCGAAGAGGAGGGGCTCGGGCAGCTCGGCGGGCGAGGGCTCGGGTGGGGGCGGCGGGAACTGGACGCCGGTGACCACCTTCTCCTCGGGCGGCGGCGCCGGCGCCTCCGGCAGCTCCGGCGGCGCCGGCCGGCGGTCGAAGCGGAAGGGCAGCGAGCGCACCTGGTTGGCGAAGCGCGAGAGCAGGCCCACCATCTCGCGCTCGGAGGCGAAGTTCCCCACCAGCCGCGCGTCGCGCCCGATCTCCAGCCGCTCGGTCTCCTGGAGCACCACGTGCGCCCGCGCCGACTCCTCCAGGTGCAGCGAGCGGGCGTTCACCTTCCAGGCGGTCAGGAACCCCTGCACGTAGCAGGTCTCGGGACAGCGCACGGTGATCGCCTCCACCTCGACGCCGCGGTCGATGCGGATCGAGCCGCTGAGCGATTCGAGGACGCCGTACTTCCCCGAGTTCTGGACGACCAGGTTGCCGGGCGCGTGGATGGAGAGCTGCCCCTCGGGATCGATCTCGATCTTGAGGCCGTGGGGAATGATCATGGTGGGGGCCGGGGTCGCGGCGGTGCTGGTGCGGCTCATCGGACTTCCTTGCTGCGTTGCGGGCGGTTGCGTTGCGATCCCTGGCGGCCCACCCCGGACGGCAGCGGCTCGAAGTCCTGCACCGGCGCGGCGGCGCGGTCCTTCAGCAGGAGCTGCTCTTCGTTGGGCCAGCGGTGGTCCAGGATGTGGATCAGCGGATCGACCGGACGAAAGACGCCGTCGGTCCCCTTGCGGCGGACCTCGTAATAGAGATGGGGGCTGGTGCTCCAGCCGGAGTTGCCGACGGTGGCGAGGAGGTCCCCCCGCCTCACCCGCTGCCCCTGCCGCACCTCCACGCGGTCGTCGTGGCCGAAGAGGGTGACGAAGCCGTCGCCGTTCTCCAGCATCACCAGGTTGCCGTAGCGCCACCAGCCGGCGCCGCGGCTGACCGGAAACTCCCCGGCGAAGGCGACGACGCCGTCGGCCGGGGCGTAGACGGGGGTGCCCACCGGCGCCGCGAGATCGACGCCGGTGTGGCGCTCGAGCTCGTGGGTGAAGGGGTTGCGGCGCCGCTCGAAGCCGCTGACGAGCACGAAATCCCGGCCGTGGAGGGGGCACGCCGAGGGCACGGTCCGCACCTGGTCGGGATGCGCGCTCTCGAAGGCCCGCGCCGCGGCGAGCGAGGCGTCGAGCCCGTCCAGCCGCTCCCGCGCCCGGGCTTGCAGCCGCCGGCCCTGCTCGATCTCCCCGGTGTAGATGGACGGCGGGCCGGCGGCAGTAGCCATCGCGACGCGGGCCCGCGACCGCACCGGCGGCAGACCGTAGGCGAGGAAGACCCGGCCCACGCGGAGGTCGAGCTCGCGGGCGCGGCGATCGAGCCCGTCCACCTGGCCGATCAGGCCCTGCAGCCGCTCCCCCTGGCGCGCCCGCTCGGCGATCAGCGTCTGGTACTCCTGCCGGCTCATCATGCCGCCCACGACGCCCGGCGCGACCGCGAGAGCGAGCGCGATCGCCGCCAGATAGAGCAGGACGACGAGCGACGCGAAGGTGAGCTGGCGGCGCGACAGGAAGAGGTAGCGCACCCGCTTGCGGATGTCGCTGGGGTGGATCTGGACCTCGAGGCTCCAGCGCCCGCCGGACGGCGGAGCCGCCGGGACGCTCGCCGGCAGGAATCCCGGGACGCGGAGCCGGCCGAGCCTCATCCCGCGCCGGGGCCTCACGGGCCGACCGGCTCCGGGGCGCGCAGCGGGTTCACCGTCTCGATCCCCGCCTCGCTGGCGTGGCGCTCGATCACCTCGAGCAACTCGCGGTGCAGCGCGGGACCACCGGCCACGATGTTGCCGCCGGCGAAGAAGCCCTCCCCGCCGTCGAGGTCGGTGACGACGCCGCCGGCCTCGCGCACCAGCAGCACGCCGGCGCCGATGTCCCACGGCGACAGGCGGAACTCGAAGAAGCCGTCGTAGACGCCCGCGGCCGTGTAGGCGAGGTCGAGCGCCGCCGAGCCACAGCGCCGCAGGGCCTTCGACAGGCGGAAGACGTCGCGGAAGATCCCGAGGTAGAGCTCGAGCGTCGGCAGCGCGCGCCAGGGATAGCCGGTGGCCAGGAAGGAGCTCTTCAGCCCTTCCTGCGGCGAGACCCGCATGGGCCGGCCGTTCCAGAAGGCGCCGCCGCCCCGGGTCGCCGAGAACAGGTTGCGCCCCTCCGGATCCTCGATCACCGCCACCAGCAACTCGTCCCCCTGGCGGCAGGCGACCGAGACGCAGTAGGTGGGAAGGCCGTGGAGGAAGTTGGTGGTGCCGTCCAGCGGATCGATCAGCCACTCGTAATCGCCATGCCCCTGGCCGGCGCCGCTCCCCTCCTCGGCGAGGATGCGGTGGTCGGGATAGTGCTCGCGGATCGCGGCGACGATCGCGGCCTCGCTCTCCTTGTCCGCCTGGGTGACGAAGTCGTTCTCCGCCTTGCGGCGCACTTCGAGGCCCGCGTCGCGGAAGTAGCGGGTCACGATCCGGGCGCCGGCGTGCGCGGCGGCGAGGGCCGTCTGGAGGAGATCCTGGAGGAAGTCGTCGTGCATGGCGGGCCTATTATGCCAGTCCGCCGCCAGCCCTCATCCCCTTCCCCCGTAATACTTTCGCACCACCCCCTCCGCCTTCCGCCCCTGGAACCTGAAATCGGCGTCGCCGTGGCGGTCTCCGCCGGGAGCGCTGAAGGCCTTCCAGACGAAGGTGCCGGCGAGCCACGGCTGGCGGCCGAGAGCTCCGAACAGCGCCTCGTAGGCGGCGGCCTGGTCGTCCTCCGAGGGCTCGCCCCCCTCGACGTGGGGCTGCATCCAGGCCTCCCGCCTGGCGGCGAAGCCGACCTCGGTCAGCAGGACGGGCTTGGCCGTGCGGCGCGAGGCCCGGGCCAGCCGCTCGGCCACCAGATGTGCCCCCCGCTCGCGCTCGGCGCGGCCGGCGCCAGGCGCCGCGGCCAACGGGAAGTAAGCGTCCACGCTCACGAAATCCAGCCGGTCCCAGAAGCGGACGGTCTCGAGGTCGCCGTACCAGTTGGCGGCGTAGGTCACCGCGCCGGGAAAGAACGCGCGTACGGCGGCGATCAGGTCGCGCCATTCGGCCTCGCGGCCGATCGTCTTCGACAGCTCGACGCCGGCGCAGAACAGGTCGGCCCCGGCCCAGCGGGCGAGCAGGGCGTGGTGCAGCACGTAGCGCCGGTAGCCACGCCACCACGCCGCCCAGTCCGCCTCGCTCTTCATCTCGATCTCCCCCGTCCAGGAGGCGCCGGAGACCCAGACGTGGGGCTTCCAGAGGACGTGGAAGCCGCGAGCCCGCGCGGCCCGGGCCGCGTGGATCAGGCCGACGTCGGTCTCGCTCGCCGGGCCGTGGTTGAGGAAGCGCAGCTCGGGCCGGTCCGCCCGCGGCTGGAAGGCGAAGGGCATGAGGGACACGGCGTTGGCCCCCAGCCGGGCGAACGCCTCGAGCTGCCGGTCCACGGTCGGAGCGTGGTAGCCCTGCTCCAGCCGGTTGAGCATGGCGAGGGAGACGCCCTTGAGGAAGGGAAGGTTTCGCGTCGGGGCGGGTCTGGACGGCGGGGCCGGACCCGCCCCGACGCGCAGCAGGATCTCCCGCACCCGGTCGATCTCCGGGAGCCGCTCCAGCTTCTCCCTCAAAGTCGCCTTCGGCAGGCGATCGACGACCGCGGCCGCGGCCGGCGTCGAGAGGAGGATCGAGGCGTCGGGCCGCTCCTGGCGGGCGACGATCTCCTCCGGATCGGGAAGCACGCGGGCGGCGGCGAGGAGCGGCAGCCAGTCGGGATAGGGCCGGCCATACCAGTCCCGCGACAGCCAGAGAGCGGCGCCGCGGGCGAGCTCGGGCGGCAGCTTTTCCGTCAATCTCTCCAATAAGCCCGCCCGGTCGAGCAGCACGCCGGCCAGCGCGTACCGGTAGGCGGGGAGATCCTCGGGGTTGTAGACGAGATGGAGATCGGCGTCTCCGCCGCGCACGGCCTCGCCGATCGCGCCGGCGTGCCTTGCCTGGACCACGTAGTCGGGCTCGACGACGACGGTGATGGGCGAGGAGATGGCGACCGGCACCCGCGGCGCCATCTCGCCGGCGGCGCGGCTCAGCTCCGCGGCCAGGCGGACGAGCTCGGGGCGCTGCCGGTCGGCCGGCGAAACCCGGAGGACCACGCGCTCGGCGCGGATCTCGGCGAGCCCCGCGAGAGCGCCCGCGTCCGGCCCGGCGGCCCGGGCGCCAGGGGGCAGGAGGAGGAGAAGGAGGACGATCCGGACGAAGGCACGCATCTACTCCCCGCCCGGCTTCTTCTCCTCCGCGGGCGCGGCCTTCGTCAGCTTGGGCCGGGGGCTGAGGACGTCGAAGGCGAGCTTCCAGGAGCCGTCCAACTGCTTCCTCCAGACACGGAGATAGTTGCCGGTCTTCATCCAGGGGGTCTCCACTCCGATGTCCCGCCGCTCGAGGATCCCGTAGGTGTAGCCGAGGTCGCCGGAACGGGCGACGCCGCCGCCGGCCGGCTCCCAGGTGACCGGCGCCTTGTCCTCGGCGAGCAGGGTCTGGGCCGCCGCCTTGCCGCTGGTCATCGCCTGGCCCGCCCGCAGCAGCCGGACGTCGTCTGTCAGGACGGGCACAAGGGCCGCGGTCCCGGACTCTTGGGCGGCCCCGGCGAGCCTGCGGTCGGCCTCGAGCAGCGAGGCCTTGGCGGCGCCGGCATCGACCTTGGGCAGGGCGCTCGCCGCCACCTTGGCCGGGCCTTGCAGGGAGATCGTGCCGGCCGCCGGCGGATTCCCCGGCGTGCCGAGGTCGACCACCGCCTTCCACGAGCCGTCCGCCTGCCGCCGCCAGACGGTCGAGAACTGGCCCGTGGCGGCCGGCTTGTCGCCGGCCTTGGCCCGGAACTCATAGGGGCCGGTGTTGTAGCCGAGGTCGCCGGCGAGCGAGACCTCCGAGTAGACCGGGTACCACGACAGCAGGCCCGCCTGCGCCGGACCGCTCCGCAGGGTCTCCCTGCCGTTCACCGGATCGGGCGTGAACACCACCGAGTCGTCGGCCAGGAAGTCGAGGAACGAGTCGCGGATCCCCTTCTTCGCGGCGTCGTCGGAGAAGGCTTTCTCGGCCGCCACGAGCGAGTCGAGCGCCGCCTGGCGGTCGACCGTCTGCGAGAAGGAGGGGTAGACGAGCAGAGCCGAAGCAACGGCGGCGAAACCCCAGACGGTCAACGAAGTCTTCTTCTTCATCATAATGAAACTCCCATCGCGGGAAACGGGCTACGGCGCCAGCGTCCGCCGCCCGTCGAGGAAAGTCGCGACCGGATGCCCGCGCAGCGTCCAGCCGTCGAAGGGGGTGTTCCTGCCCTTGCTGCGGAAGCCGGCGGCGCGGAGGGTGACCTCCGCGTCCGGGTGGAACACCGTCACGTCGGCAGGGCTCCCCGGCTTCAGGGTGCCGCCCTCGACGCCGAGCACCCGCGCCGGGCCGGTCGAGAGGAGATGAACGAGACGCGGGAGGCTCAGGATTCCCGGCCGCACCAGGCGATCCAGGCAGAGGCTGAGCGTGGTCTCCAACCCCACGATGCCGAACGGGGCCATGCTGAACTGCACGTCCTTCTCGTCGGCGTGGTGGGGAGCGTGATCGCTCGCGATGCAGTCCACCGAGCCGTCGGCGAGGCCGTTGAGCAGCGCCTCGCGGTCGCGCTCGGAGCGCAGCGGCGGCTTCATCTTAGTGTTGGTGGAGAAGTGGCTCTTCGCCACCTCCTCGTCGGTGAGGATCAGGTGGTGGGGAGCGACCTCGCAGGTGACGTCGATCTTCGGCGACGTCTGCGTCTTCGCCCGCCGCACCATGTCGAGGCTGCGCGCCGTGGAGAGGTGGGCGACGTGGTAGCGGCCGGCGGTGTCCTCGGCGAGGAGGATGTCGCGCGCCACCATCACGTCCTCCGACGAGCCGGGAATGCCGGGCAGGCCCAGCTTGGTCGACCACTCCCCCTCGTGCATCACGCCGCTGCCGGTGAGGGTGAGGTCCTCGGCGTGCTGGATGACCGGGATGTTGAAGTGCTGGGCGTAGAGCAGGGCGCGGCGCATCAGCTCGGCGTTCATCACCGGCTTGCCGTCGTCCGAGATCGCCCGGGCGCCGGCGCGCACCATCTCGCCGATCTCCGCCAGCTCCTCGCCCAGCAATCCCTTGCTGATGGCGCCGACCGGATAGACGCGGGCATGGCCGTGCCGCCGCGCCTCCAGCAGGATGTGCTCGGTCACCGAGCGGCTGTCGTTCACCGGCTCGGTGTTGGCCATGCAGGCCACGGCGGTGAAGCCGCCGGCGGCGGCGGCCAGGGTGCCGGTGCGCACCGTCTCCTTGTACTCCTGGCCGGGCTCGCGCAGGTGGACGTGGATGTCGATCAGGCCCGGAGCGACCACCAGGCCCGCGGCGTCGAACGTCTCGGCGCCCTTCGGCGGCTTGATCCGGCCGTCGAGCCGGGAGACGCGGCCGTCCTCGATCAGCAGGTCGAGCGCCTCGTCGAGGTCCTGGCTCGGGTCGATCACCCGGCCGCCGTGGATCAGCAGCTTCCCTGGGGCCATGTCAGGCGGTCTCCTCGTGGACGCCGGAGAGCAGATAGAGGACGGCCATGCGCACCGAGACGCCGTGGGTGACCTGCTCGAGGATCACCGAGTAGGGGCCGTCCGCCAGCTCGCTCGCGATCTCGACGCCGCGGTTCATCGGGCCGGGGTGCATGATGATGACGTCGTCCTTGGCCGCCTTGAGCCGCTCGGTGGTGAGGCCGAAGAGCTGGAAGTACTCCTTGACCGAGGGGAAGGACATCTTCCCCTGCCGCTCGAGCTGGACGCGCAGCATCATGATGACATCGGCGTCGCGGATGGCGTCCTCCAGCGTGTAGGCGACGCGCACGCCCATCCGCTCCAGCTCCACCGGCATCAGCGTGCGCGGGCCGCCGAGGGTCACCTCGGCGCCCATCTTCCGCAGCAGGTGGACGTTCGACCGCACCACCCGGCTGTGCTCGATGTCGCCGATGATCGCCACCCGCAGCCCGCCGAGCGTCCCCTTGTGGCGGCGGATGGTGTAGGCGTCGAGGAGGGCCTGCGTCGGGTGCTCGTGAGCGCCGTCGCCGGCGTTGATCACGCCGGCCTGGATCCGCTTCGCCAGCATGTGCGGCACGCCCGGGTGGCCGTGGCGGATGACGACCAGGTCCGGCGCCATGGCCTGGAGGTTGAGCGCCGTGTCGATCAGCGTCTCGCCCTTCTCCAGCGCCGAGCCGGAGGTCGAGAAGTTGATGTTGTCCGCCGACATGCGCTTCTCGGCGATCTCGAAGCTCGACCGGGTGCGGGTCGAGGCCTCGAAGAAGAGATTGATCACGGTCTTGCCGCGCAGGGCCGGCACCTTCTTGATCGGCCGCTCGCCCACCTCGCTGAACGACTCGGCGGTGTCGAGAATCAGCTCGATCTCGGCCGGGGAGAGCTCGGCGATCCCCAGCAGGTCCTTGCGGCGCCAGCGGATGGGGGTCGGCGCCGTCATCCGATGCCCGTGGTGCCTGCGGGGCTCGCCTGCTCGGGGCGCTCCAGGATGCGCACCTGCTCCGTCTCGTCGGTGGAGAGGAACGAGACCTCGATGATCTCGTGCTGCGAGGTCGGAACCTTCTTGCCCACGTAGTCGGCCTGGATCGGCAGCTCGCGGTGGCCGCGGTCGATCAGCACGGCGAGCTGCACCATCTTCGGGCGCCCGAAGTCGATCAGCTCGTCGAGCGCCGCGCGCACGGTGCGGCCGGTGTAGAGGACGTCGTCGCAGAGCACGAGCACGCAGTCGTCGATCGGCCGCGGCAGATGGGTGCCCTTGACCTGCGGCTGGGGGCCGACCGTCGAGAGGTCGTCGCGATAGAGGGTGATGTCGAGGATGCCGACGGGGACCTTCGGCCCTTCCATCCGCTCGATCTCGGCGGCGATCTTCTCGGCGAGGGGAACGCCGCGGGTGCGGATGCCGACCAGCAGGAGAGTGGCGAGGTGGTCGTGGTGCCCCTCGGCGATCTCGCCGGCCATCCGGCGAATGATCCGGGCCATCTGCTTGGCGTCGAGGATCGTCGTCTTCGGCGTCAGGTTCTTGGCCATGCTGAGGGTCTCCAGATCCGCGGCATCCTATGGCCGGGGGCGGGGGGTTGTCAATGAAGGGGCTGTGGTATCGTAAAGGCACGCCTTATCCCGTCTCTGTCGCAGAAGAGTAGAATTGGGCCATGAAGGCCGGAACCGGGAGCAGACCGACTGTCCTCTCTACGCAGGCTTGCGCTTTCCTCTCTGATGGACGGCATGCCGGGGTTAACACCCGCCTGGGGAGAAGTCCTGGCGGAGGCGGCGTCGATCTGCTTGGCCAAGCAGGGGCATGCGATCCACACCGAATTGAAGGTCGACGGTTCCTTCGAGGGGAGTTTTCTTCTCGAGCGGCTCGGCGTGAGTCTCCAGATGACTCTCTCTCACCGGAACGAAGAGGAGGCGACGGAGCTGGGGGCCTGCGGAGTCGCCATTCTGACGGTCCGGAGCCTTACGGATCTCGTCGTCCTGCATCGCTCCCGCAAGGGCACCGGTTTTGATTACTGGCTGAGCTCGGGAAGGGATTCTCTTCTACAAAGGGGAGAACGGTTGGAGGTTTCCGGAATCCGGAAGGGAACCGAGGCGGCGATCAAGGGCCGGACGTCCGAGAAGATGAAGCAGACCCAACGCTTCCGCACAGAGAGCCCGGCTTGGATCGCCATCGTGGAATTCAGCCGCCCACTGCTAAGGTTGATGAAGGTCAGCCGACCCGCTCTGAGGATCATGAGGCCATGAAGAATCTCATTCAGGTTTCTCAATTCCACGAGACCGCCATGGCGTTCGCCGAGCAGGCCCTGCTCTCGCCCGACCCTCGGCAGGCCGGGAAGCTGTTTCGCTCGGCCTTCGAGCATGAGCGAAAGGCGGCAGAGCTGCTGGAAGGCGCTTACGACTACGAGCCGACGAGGTCCGTCCTCTATCGCAGCGCGGCCACCCTGGCCCGGGACTGCAGGGACTTCAGCGAGGCCAAGCGTCTCATCCAGGAAGGCCTGACGGGACATCCCCCTGGCGATATCGCCGCGGAGTTGAAGGAGCTGCTGCGGTTGGTGCGCTCCGATGAGGCTCGCGGACCCAGGCAGGAAGTCCCCGATGAGGCATGATTCGAGATCCATCAGCCGCCCTGCACCAGATCTCGGGCGGAGGGTGTAGGGGCGACTCGCGGTCGCCCTCGACGCCGCCTCGTCCGGACCGCTCAGATCGAGGCAGGGTGACGTGCCAGAGATACCCGATCTGGACACCTTCCCCAACTCCCCCTAAGATCTCCTCTCCACCTTCAACCTGGGAATCGCCGCACCGTATGGCACGCAAGACCTCCGTCTCTCCGCAGCCGCCCGCAGTCGCCGAGACCGTCCCGTTCTGGCGGCGCAACCGGCGGGAGCTCCAGTTCCTCGTCATCTTCATCGTCCTGCTCGGCGGCGGCTTCGCCCTGATCTCCCTCAACTGGGTCAACGACCACGCGATCGAGCCCTTCACCGCCGGCATCGCCCGGGCCAGCGGCGGGGTGCTCGATCTGATGGGGCAGCACGTCGCCCTGAGCGGGACGATCATCCGCAACGCCCGCTTCGCGGTGAACATCCGCAACGGCTGCAATGGGGTCGAGGCGATGCTGATCTTCCTCGCCGCGGTCCTCGCCTTCCCCGCCTCGTGGAAGTCGCGGCTGGCCGGGCTGGCCCTGGGGACCGTCGCCATCCAGGCGGTGAACCTGGTGCGCGTGGTCGCCCTGTTCCTGACCGGGATCTACTTCCCGCGGATTTTCGACACCTCGCACACCGTGATCTGGCAGACCATCGTCATCCTGTTCGGCCTGCTGCTCTGGATCTTCTGGGCGAACCGCTTCGCCGCGCCCGCCGAGACCGCCGCGCCCGCCACGCCCGCCGGAACCGCGACCTGATGGCCGCCGAGAAGACCGCGCCCCGGAGCTGGGCCTTCCTCCTCATCCGCAACGCCCTGCTCTGGGTGGTGCCGGTGGCCCTGCTGTGGACGCTGCTCGCGCCGGTCTACAACCGGTTCCTGCTGGGGAGCGCCCAGAACCTGGTCCGCCTCACGGAGAGCCCCAGCGTCACCGATCTCCTGCGCAAGGACGAGCACTTCGCCTATATCTCCCGGCGCGACTTCCCGCCCTCCAAGACCCTGGTGAGCTCCTTCCGGGTGACCGACGTCCACTTCCACCTGGTCATGCTCGGCGTGCTGTTTCTGGCGGTGCCGCGCGTGCCCTGGCGGCGGCGCCTGGAGAACCTGGGCTGGGCCGTCCTGATCACCGTCTTCTTCGACATCTTCCTGATCTTCTTCATGGTGAAGGCCACCTACGCCGCGCGGCTCGGGGCCTGGAGCCTCGCCCACTACGGCGCCTTCGCCCGCAACTTCTGGGGCCTCGGCGAGCACCTGCTGGCCCTGCCGTTCAAGTTCGCGCTCCCCTTCCTGCTCTGGATCGGCTTCTACTACCGGGACCTCACGGACTCGCTCCCCCGCGGATCGTCCCGCAGCTCGTAGACGCGGGCGGCCGGGTCCGCGTAGACGGGCGCGAACCAGCGCCGGAAGTCCGGGTCCTCCGGGAACGGCAGCCCCTCGTTCCGCACCGTGACCAGGAGATGGCCGGCGTCGAGCCGCCGCAGCCGGCCGTGCAGCTCCGCGGGCGTGTGGAGGTCGCGGAGCACGAAGAAGAAACCCGCCGGGCCGAACCAGTCCCCCAGAAAGCGGCCGTCGGCGAAGTAGGTCATGTTCTCCGCGTGCAGCGCCCACACCGTGTAGGCGCTCCCCCGCGTCCGGTTCAGCCAGGCGATGGCGGGATAGACCGGCAGCTCGCGGGCGAGATAGGCGTCCCTCTCTCCCGCCGTCACCGGCACCGGCCCCTGGCGCCCGATCCTGTATCCGGCATAGAGCCAGCCGGGCAGGAAGACGGCGAGGCAGAGCGCCGCGACGGCGGCCCGGGATCGGCCCCTCCAGACCGTCGCGAGCGCGCCGGCGGCCGCCAGGCTCGCCGCGGGCAGGATGGGGACGAGATAGCGGCCGTCCGCCGGCAGCGCGGTGAAGACGAGCCCGTAGGCCAGGATCAGCAGCAGCAGGAGCCGCAGCCGGAGATCGCGCGCGGCGGCGAGCGCCAGCAGGGGCAGGGCGGCGAGGTAGACCGGCGAGAACGGCGGCTCCTGGTTGTAGGCCCGGCGCCGGAAGACCAGGTCCCAGGGCAGGCGGGCCCAGCGCTCCAGGCGGTGGGCCAGCCCCTCGGCGGCTTCCGGAACGACGGTCGGATTCCACGGGCTCGGACCGAAGACCCGCGGCAGATACGGGAAGAGCGGATTGCCGTCGAAGGCCACGATCCGGAGATACCACGGCGCCAGGAAGGCCGCGCAGACCGCGGCGAACAGGGCGCCGTCGCGGAGCCGCGCCGCCGCCGGCCGCGGGCGACCTCCCGCCAGCAGCACGGTGAGGCCGCCGATCCCCGCGAAGAAGAGCCCGAGGTATTTGACGTCGCACGCCGTGGCCAGGAAAACGGCCGCCAGCGCGAGCCAGCTACGCCCGCCGCCGCCGCGCCAGCGGTCCAGGGCGAAGAGCCCGGCGGTGACGAACAGCGCGAGGCCCGCCTCCACGTAGCCGGAGCCGGAGAGATGGGCCACGATTGGGTTGCCGAGGAAGGCCGCCGCGGCGAGCCAGCCCACCCATCGCCGCGCGGGCCAGGCTCCCCGCCCCCACGCCGCGGCCAGCGCCGCGGCGAGCAGCGTCGAGAGGAGCTGGACACCCTGCGCCGCGACGTCGCGGCCGAAGAGCATCACCGCCGCGAAGAGGATCTCGTTGGCCTGGGGGAAGACCGGCACGCGCCGGTCGAGCAGATAGGGCACGCCGCCCGATCGGACGAAGGCGCGGGCGAACGGCAGGTGATAGAGCGTGGCGTCGAACGCCGTGGGTGGATAGAGGGCGAGCAGGAGGAAGGGGAGGACTCCCAGGACGGCGATGATCGCGATCCACCCCCACCATCGGGGCAGGCCCATCCGGACGTCGCCGGCCAGTTCCCGCCAGGCGAGAGCTCCCGTCGCGTGGATGCCGGCCGCCAGCAGCAGGATGGGCAGGGGACGCAGGAGCCCGATAAACCCGAGCAGCAGCAGCAGGTGGGCGATCAGCGCCAGACCCAGCGCCGCCGAGACTACCCACCGCTCCAGCCGGCCGGCGAAGGCGAGGCGCAGGGGCCACCGCGCCGCCATCCGGCCGAGGATGCAGGCGGTGGCGGCGAGGCCGGCCAGCGGCAGGAGGAACCCGGCGAGCAGTCCGGCAGCGGCGAGAACGGGAGCGGAGCCTTCCACTAGGCAGGGAAGGGAGCCACGGGAGGGCAGGCGCTGTCAAGCGGCCCGGCTCAGGGGACCCAGATCAGGGTGGGTTCCGCCACGGTCGGATCGCAACCGCTGTTGAGCGGCGTGGCGTTGAAGCCGACGCTGTACCTCCCCTGGGCCTTCAGGATCGTCTCCACCCAGCTCTGGCCCCAGGAGACGACCGGCAGGGCTTGGGGCGTCCGGAGATCCAGGAAGAGCCAGCCGAAGCTGAATGGCACCGGGAAGGTCGTGCCGCCGATGTGGATCCTGTTCGCCGCGGCCGGGGCCGGATGGGGCGGCGGCGGCGCCCCGGGATCGACGGGGTAGGTCCCCATCGTCACGAGCTGCTCTTCCTCGTCGAAGATGCCCTCGCCGATGCTGCGCAACGGGTAGCCCGGCGGCGTCGTGCCGCAGGGGAAGGGCCCGTCGGTCCGCTGGCTGTCGCGCCAGACCACGACGTCCGTGCCGCCCGAGAAGGCGCCGCCGTTCACGTAGCGCGAGGCCCAGACGGTCGGCAGCGCCTGGCGCGCGTCGGCGCCGGCCGTCCCGTAACGGCCGTAGAAGGTGGGAGTCCCCGGCCCGAACGCTCCCGGGAACGCCTTGATGCGGACCAGATTCTCCCCGTCGGAGTATTTGTTGATCGTGTCGATGTAGATGTAGTCCCCCCAGAGGACGTTCTGGTTGGTGGCCACGCCGCCGGGTCCGAAATACCCGGGATCGCTCGGGATCTTCTGCGTGCAGGCGCCGACCGTGTCCACCGTGACGTAGCCGCGCAGCCGGCCATCGTTGAGATTCTGCCCGGCGCAGCCGTTGAGCAGGCCCGAGAACTGCCCGCTGTGAGCGGCCCGCAGGTGGGTCACGAAGGTGTCCGGCAGGCGCGGATACGGCAGGAGACCCGAGCAGCTCGCGAAGTTGAGGTCCTGCGAGAAAACCCCCTTCGGGCTGATCGTGTCCTGCGGGTCCTGGCCCGCCGACGCGGTTCCCACGAGAAAGCCGTTGAAGACGTCCCGCAGGTTGACCGTCTGCACGTCGTAGCCGGTCAGGTAGATCTGGAAGGAGACGGTGGGAACCCCGAGATCGGTCCACACCACCACATTGGCGAGGATGGACGCGGCCGAGGCGTTGTTGACCGAGAACAGCGTCGTCAGGCCCGCGGCGTCGCTCGGGTCGACCTCGAAGTACGGCAGCAGCAGGGTGGCCGCCGGACGCTGGTCGATCGAGCAGATGTCGTCGGCGCGGGCCGCCGGCGTGACGACGAGCGCCAGCAGGAGGACGAGGACGCAGGGGATGAGCTTGGCGCCGTAGCGCCCGGACGTCTTGGACCGCCGGTTCATGACCGTCTCCTAGGGCAATTGTCCGGGCTCACCCGAGCTCGGCGCGCAGCCGCTGTTGAGCGGCGTGGCGTTGAAGCCGACGCTGTACTGCCCCTGAGCCTTCAGGATCGTCTCCACCCAGGACTGGCGGATCGCCTGAGGCGTGGGCGAGTTGAGATCGAGAAAAAGCCAGCCGAAATTGAAGGGCACCGGGAAGACCGCGGAGCCGATGTGGATCTTGTTGGCTTCCGCCGGAAACACATCGGCGGTCGGCGGCGGTGGCCACGGCCCCGGACCGATCGGAAAGAGCGGGATCGTCACGGGATGCTCCTGCTCGTCGAAGGTGACCTCGTCGGTCAGCAGGAGCGGGAAGCCCGCCGGCTGCGTGCCGCAGGGAAAGGGCTTGCCGATCCGGCCGCTGTCGCGCCAGACCACCACGTCCGTGCCGCCCGCAAACGCACCGCCGTTGACGTAGCGCGAGGCCCAGGAGGTCGGCAGCGGCTGCCGCGCGTCCAGCCCCGAGTTGCCGACGTAACGGCCATAGAAGGTGGGATCGCCCGCATTGAAGGCTCCCGGGAACGCCTTGATGCGGACCAGGTTCTCGCCGTCTGAGTACTTGTTGACCGTGTCGATGTAGATGTAGTCCCCCCAGAGAACGTTCTGGTTGGTGGCCACGCCGCCGGGACCGAAATAGCCGGGATCGCTGGGGATCTTCTGCGTGCAGCCGGCGACCGTATCCACCGTGATGTAGCCGCGCAGCCGGCCATCGTTGAGATTCTGCCCGGCGCAGCCGTTGAGCAGGCCCGAGAACTGCCCGCTGTGAGCGGCCCGCAGATGGCCCACGAAGGAATCCGGCAGGCGCTGATACGGCAGGATGCCCGCGCAGCTCGCGAAGTTGAGGTCCTGCGAGTACAGGCCCTTCGGACTGATCGTGTCCTGCGGGTCCTGGCCCGCCGGCGCGGTCCCCACCAGAAAACCGTTGAAGACGTCCCGCAGGTTGACCGTCTGCACGTCGTAGCCGGTCAGGTAGATCTGGAAGGCGAGGGTGGGAACCCCGAGATCCGTCCACACCACCACATTGGCGAGGATGGACGCGGCCGAGGCGTTGTTGACCGAGAACAGCGTCGTCAGGCCCGCGGCGTCGCTCGGGTCAACCTCGAAGTACGGCAGCAGCAGGGTGGCCGCCGGACGCTGGTCGATCGAGCAGACGTCGGCGCGGGCCGCTGGCGCGGTCCCCAGCATGATTCCCAGCACGATGAGAAGGGCGGCGAGAAAAAAGGTGGAGGCCGACCTGTACTGCGCGAGCTTCTCGTACAGCCGATCCATGGTCGCCTCCTTTGGGGAGAGGAGGATCGTTTATGCGGCTTCAACATATCACTCGACGACGGGCTGCGCAAGAGGGAATCTGCCGCGCCATAGCACGAAGATTCGCCGAAGGCCACATCTAGTGGCGCCCCACTTCCCTACCCCATCAACTTGTGGTTTCCGGTTGTCGTTCCCGATTCTCCTCTGCTAAGCTCATCCCGTTGCCACAACGGTCCCTGCCAAAGAGCCATGCTAAAAGTCGAACGTCTCGAGATCTCCGGCTTCAAGTCCTTCGTCGATCCCGTGGAGGTCCGCTTCGCGGGCGGCGTCACCGCCATCGTCGGTCCCAACGGCTGTGGCAAGAGCAACCTGTCGGAAGCGATCACCTGGGTGCTCGGCGAGCAGAGCGCCAAGAGCCTGCGCGGCGGCACCATGGAGGACGTCATCTTCAACGGCTCCGACAGCCGCAAGCCGCTGGGGATGGCCGAGTGCGTGCTGACGCTGCGCACCGATCTCTCCTTCCCGGGCGCCGAGGACGGCCGCATCACCATCGGCCGGCGGGTGTTCCGCGGCGGCGAGGGGCAGTACCGGCTGAACGGCAAGGTGACGCGGCTCAAGGAGGTCCGGGACCTGCTGATGGACACCGGGCTCGGCATCCGCGCCTACTCGGTCATCGAGCAGGGGAAGATCGGCATGATCCTCTCCGGCAAGCCCCAGGAGCGGCGCAAGCTGATCGAGGAGGCGGCCGGCATCACGCGCTACAAGGCGCGCAAGAGCGTCGCCGAGGTCAAGCTCCAGGAGGCGATGTCGAACCTGCTGCGGCTCGACGACGTGATCTCCGAGGTCGAGCGGGCCCTGCGCTCGCTGAAGCGCCAGGCGGGCGCGGCGCGCCGCTACCAGGAGAAGGAGAAGGAATATCGCGAGCTGCTGGAGCAGGTGCTCCTCGGCCGCTGGGCGGCGCTCTCGGCGCGGCTGGCCGAGCTCAAGACCCGCATCGAGGAGACCACCTCCCGCGAGGCCGCGCTGGCCGCCGATCTCCACCGCGACGAGGCCTCCCTCGCCGCCGGCCGCGAGCGGCTGGACGAGCTGGCGCGCCGCATGGCCGAGCGCCACCAGAAGGTGGCCGAGCTCGGCGCCGTCATCGAGGGCCGCCAGGAGTTCCTCAAGGCCAACCGCCAGACCGTCACCGAGCTCGGCGAGCGGGCGGCCCAGGGGAGGGCGCTCGCGGAGCGGCGCGAGGCGGAGATCGCCGCCCACGGCGAGGCCCTGGAGGATCTCGACGAGAAGCGCCGCGAGCTGGCCGGCGAGCGCGACCAGGCCGCCGCCGCCGTGGACGAGGACGAGCGCCAGATCGCCGCCGCCGAGCGCGACCTGAAGCAGGTGGCCGCCCGCGTCGACGGCTTCCGGGGGCAGATGCTCGCCGCCGGCGCCGAGATCAACGCCGCCCGCAACCGCGTCCAGGCCGCCCAGATCGAGCAGGAGAAGGGGAACTTCCGCCGCCACCGCATCGACCAGGAGATCGCCCAGCACGCCTTCGAGGTGAAGCAGGCCGCCGAGGTCCTGGAGATGTCCCGCGGCAAGGTGGCGGGCACCGAGTCCGCCCTCGACACCCGCAGCGAGGAGCAGGAGAAGGTCGCCGACGCCCTGGAAGCCACGATGCGCCGCGAGGCCGAGGCCGCCGAGAAGAAGCGGTCCCTGGAAGACCAGCTCTCGGGCGCCCGCCAGCGCCAGCGCATCCTGGCCGAGCTCTCCCGCGCCCACGCCCAGCGGCGGGCCGCGCTGGCCAAGGCCCTCGCCTCCGCCGGCATCGATCCCCCCGTCTACCTCGCCAGCCAGGCCAGGGCCGTCGAGGGCTGGGAGCGCAGCCTCGACGTCTACCTCGGCGGCCTCGCCGACGCCGTGGTCCTCGATCCCGGCGAGAGCGCCCGCGGCCTCGCCCAGGCCCTCGCCGGCCGCTCGGAGGCCATCCTGGTCGAGCGCCAGGCCGGAGCCACCTCCGACAGCGAGGCCTGGCCCACTTCCTGGCCCGTAATCGACGATCCCGCCGTCGTGCTCTCCCTCGCCGAGGCGCTGGGCCTGCCGCCGGACCTGGAGCGGGCGCTGCCGCCCGCCTTCCTGGTGCGCGCGGCGGCGGACGCCGAGCGGCTGGCCCGCCAGCATCCAGGCCTCGCCTTCCTGAGCCGCGAGGGCGTGTGGGTGGAGGCCGGCACGTTCCACGTCGAGGGGGAGGTCGCCACCCCGGGCATCCTCGAGCGGGAGAGCGAGCTGGCCGCCCTCGGCCGGCAGGTCCCCGACCTCGAGGCCCAGCTCCGCGAGGCCGGCGCCCTGCTCGAGCGGCTGATCGCCGAGCGCTCCGGGCTCGCCAGGGAGTCCAACCGCCTCCAGGGCGAGGTGGCGCAGCTCCGCCAGGAGCTGGCGGTGAGCAAGGCCCGCATGGAGGACGCCGCGGCCCGCCACCGGCGCCTGTCCACCGAGGCCGAGACGCTGAGCACCGAGCAGGGGGAGATCGCCCGCGAGATCGAGCGGGTGGCCGAAAGGCGCGCCCATCTCCAGGCGGAGCTCGTCGCCGCCGAGGCGCGGAGCGCCGGGCTCCAGGAGGACTTCGAGCGGGCGCAGGCCGAGCTGGAAGCCGCCAAGGGCAACCGCGAGGGGCTGCGCACGGCGAGCGCCGGCCGCCGCGGCCGTCTGGAGCTGCTCGACGAGCGGCTCGAATCGCACGACCGCGAGATGACCCGGCTGCGCGCCGAGCTGGAGCGGGGCCTGAGCCAGATCGCGGCCTGGCGGCAGGACGCCGACAAGCTGGCGGCCCGCCGCACCGAGCTCGCGCGGGCGATCGAGACGGCGCAGGCCGATCTCCAGGCCGCCCTGGAGCAGCGCGCCGCCGCCGAGGAAGGGGTGCTCGAAGAGCAGGAGCGGCTCGACGTCCACCGCCAGGAGATCCGGCTGCTGGAGGAGGGGATCGCCGGTCACCGCGAGCGGCGCGACGCCGTGCGCTCCGAGGTCGAGGAGCTGCGCATCGCGCGGGCGAGCGTCAAGCAGGACGCCGAGCACCTCGCCCTCACCTTCCGCGACGAGTTCAGCCGCGAGGACCGGCCGGCCGAGCTGCCGGAGACCCCGGGCGAGCCGCGGGCCGACCTGATGGAGATCGAGGCCGAGCTCGCCCGCACCAAGGCGGCCCTGGAGCGGCTCGGACCGGTCAACATCCTGGCCGTCCAGGAGCACGACGAGCAGGAGCAGCGCTTCGAGTTCCTCACCACCCAGCGCGCCGACGTGGCCAACTCGGTCGACAGCCTGAAGAAGACGATCAAGGAGATCAACGAGGCCTCGGGCGAGCGGTTCAACGCCACCTTCCAGGAGGTCAACAAGAACTTCGGCGAGATCTTCGCCCGCCTGTTCCGCGGCGGCGAGGCCGAGATGCGGCTGCTCGACGAGGAGGACGTCCTCGAGAGCGGCATCGAGATCCTCGCCCGCCCGCCGGGCAAGCGCCTGCAGAACCTGATGCTGATGTCGGGCGGCGAGAAGGCGCTGACGGCGATCGCGCTCCTCTTCGCCCTCTTCCGCACCAAGCCGTCGCCGCTCTGCATCCTCGACGAGGTGGACGCGCCGCTCGACGACGTCAACACCACCCGCTTCATCGATCTGCTCCAGGAGATGGCTCAGAACACCCAGTTCATCGTGATCACCCACAACAAGCTCTCCATGGAGATCGCCTCGCGCCTCTACGGCGTCACCATGGAAGAGAAGGGGGTCTCGAAGCTGGTCTCGGTCGAGCTGGAGGAGGTCCAGCCCGAGGAGCGGCGGACGGCGTAGCCATGAGCCGCCGCTGGTTCGACCGTCACTTCGCCTTCGACCTTCCCGAGGAGCTCTTCCCGGTCGTGGTCGAGCGCCTGCGGGGAACGCCGGCCCGGATCGAGGACAAGGTCCGCGGCCTCTCCCCCGCCGTCCTCACCCGCCGGGACGGCGACGCCTGGTCCATCCAGGAGCACGTCGGCCATCTGCTGGATCTCGACGGGCTGCACGACGGCCGGCTGGACGATTTCCTCGCCGGCGTCCCCATCCTCCGCGCCGCCGACCTGACGAACCGGAAGACCCACGAGGCGAGCTACAACGAGCGTCCGCTCGCCGGCATCCTCCAGGCCTTCCGCCGCCAGCGCGAGCGCTTCGTGGCCCGCCTCGACGCCTGGGACCAGGGCCTGATCTCTCTCACCGCCCGCCACCCGCGCCTGAACCAGCCCATGCGGGTGATCGACATGGCCCTCTTCACCGCCGAGCACGACGACCACCACCTGGCGCGGATGACGGAGCTGGCGCGGCCAAACTTTTGACGCTCTCCTGCGTAGCTGCTCTGGAGCAGCACCCATCCACCCAAGGAGATCCCATGAACCGGTTCCCCACTCGCCTCACCGCGGCCCTCGCCGTCGCCGCAGCCCTCGCTCTCGCGGGCTCCGCCGCGGCCCAGTTTCCCGGCGTCACCCTGCCGCCCAGCGGCGGCAACCAGCGGGCGACCGTCGTCCAGCAGATCGGCCTCGTCCGCGTCAGCATCGACTACAGCAGCCCGCACGTCCACAGCCCGGCCGGCGAGGACCGCAAGGGCAAGATCTGGGGCGGCCTCGTCCCGTATGGGATGGCCAACCTGGGCTTCGGGAGCTGCGGCGACCAGTGCCCCTGGCGCGGCGGCGCCAACGAGAACACGGTGTTCACCACCTCCCACGACATCAAGGTCCAGGGCCAGCCGCTGCCCGCCGGCTCCTACGGGCTCCACTTCATCCCGGGCCCGCAGGAGTGGACGATCGCCTTCTCGAAGAACTCCACCTCCTGGGGGAGCTTCTTCTACGACTCCAGGGAGGACGCCCTGCGGGTGAAGGCGAAGCCGGAGCCGGGCGAGTACCGCGAGGTGCTGACCTACGAATTCCCCGAGCGGCGGCAGGACAAGGCCACGGCGGCGCTCAAGTGGGAGAACCTGGCGGTCCCCTTCGAGATCACCGTCGACAACGCGAACCAGCTCTACGTCGACAACCTGCGCCGCGAGCTGCGCTCCAGCCCCGGCTTCGGCTGGCAGGGCTGGGTCGCCGCCGCCACCTACTGCCTGCAGAACAAGATCGACCTGGAAGAGGCGCAGACCTGGGCCCAGCGGGCGACCGACGCGACCTTCGGCGGGCAGGAGAACTTCGCGACCCTCACCCTCCTCTCCCAGCTCCAGGCCGCCAACAGCCACGCCGCGGACGCCGCCAAGACCATGGACCGGGCGCTCAACCACCCCACGGCCCAGCCGGTCGACATTCACCTCTACGGCCGCCAGCTCCTGGCCGAGAAGAAGCCGGACGAGGCGATGAAGGTCTTCCAGCTCAACGCCAAGCGGAATCCCGACGTCTGGCCCGTCCACGTCGGGCTGGCGCGGGGCTACGCCGCCACGGGGCATCCGAAGGAAGCGCTCGCGGAGGCGAAGCTCGCCCTGCCGCAGGCTCCCAACGATCCCAACCGCAAGGCGCTGGAAGCCATGATCCAGAAGCTCGAGGCCGGCCAGGCGATCGACTGATCGCGGATCACGGCGCGACGGCCTGGTAGGAGTCTCCGATGCGCACCTCGTCGTAGTAGACGTGGTTCGTGGTGGAGAAACCCTTGCCGCGGTAGAGGCCGAGCCGCAGGTAGTTGGAGACGGGGCTGTAGAGCGTCGGGCCGTACACCTTTCCCGCGGTGAACGGGCGGCCGTCGAGCCAGGCTTCCACGAAGCCGTCATTTCCCGTCGACCATCGGACGTGGAAGACCAGATCGGTCCACGCTCCCTGCCGGACCGGCCGGGCGCCGAGCTTGCGGCCGGGGTCCCCGGGGAAGGCCCGGCCGATCAGGGTCAGGACGTGCCGGCCATCGTGGGGGGCGAGGTGCAGGATCAGCGGCGGCGGCCCTCCACCGTGGGCTACCCTCCCCTTCACCGGACTTTCAGCGGGACGGTGGTGCCACTGGCCGAGGATCTGAAAATGCTCTCCGGGGGGATCGGCGTAGTCGGCCGGCACGAGGAGACTCCAGCCGTACCACATCTCGCCGCCCTGGCGCCCGCGGACACGCTCGATCGCCCGGTCTCCGATCTTCAGCTCGGCGCGCTCCTTGCTGGCGGCGATATCGCCCGGCGCCAGCGAGACGCGCACCGCGTACCGCCCCTTGCGGACGGGCTGCGTCACCACCGCGATCGACTCCGGACGCGCCCGGTCCCAGGCCCACCCGTGCAGCCCGCCCATCTCGAAGTCGCCACAGAACCATACGCCCCGGCGTGCCGCGGCGCCCCCGGCCTCCGCCACGAGGGCCAGGATAATGAGCAGGGTGATGACGACGGGAAGGACCTCGGCGAACAGGCCCGAGCGCGCCGAGTCTCCCGGGTCGCCTGACACTCTCGGGGTCATCTCTCTATTATCTACTATTATCTACGATCTACTCTCCGCTCGATCCGCGGCGCGGCAGGCTGAGCTCCGCCAGCGCTCCCCCCTCCTGACGATTGCCGACGCGGATCGTGCCGCCGTGCGAGCTCGCCACCTCCCGCACGAAGTTCAGCCCCAGTCCCGTGCTCTTCCTGCCGGTGTCCGGACGGCCCAGCGAGTAGAAGCGCTCGAAGATCCGGTCGCTCGCGTACTCGGGGATCCCCGGCCCCTCGTCGGTGATGGAGATCGTCACCCGGTCGCGCTCCTCGGCGACCGCCACCCTCACGGTCCCGCCACGGGGACTGAACTCGATCGCGTTCTGGACCAGGTTCTCCAGCGCCTGGTGCAGGAGGAATCCGTTGCCCTCCAGCGTCAGCCGGTCCGGAACGGAGATCTCCAGCCGGATTTCCTTGCCGGCCAGCAGGGGCTCGTAGCGCTCGGCCACGGTGCGCACCACGGCGCTCAGCTCCACCGGCTCCATCTCCGGCTTCTCCCGGCGGTTCTCCAGCCGGGCCAGCTCCAGCATCCGGTCCACGATGCGCGCGATCCGCTCGGCCTCGTTGCGGATGTTGGCGATGAACCGGGCCTGCTCCCGCGGCGGCATCTCCTCCTGCAGCAGCTCCGCCGCGCCGCGGATCGCGGAGAGCGGGCTCTTCAGCTCGTGAGTGAGATTCTGAACGTACTCCTCCGCGTACTGCCGGCCCTCCAGCGCGTCCTGCATGCGGCGCAGCGCCAGGCCGAGATCGGCGATCTCGGTGCGCCCGAGCCTGGGAAAGGAAGGATTCTCGCCCAGGCGGATGCCATCCGCGTAACGCGCCAGGCGATCGATGGGACGGGTCAACAGATAGGAGACGGCGAGGCTGAGCAGAGCCGCGATGCCGATGGCGAGAAACGCGGCGCGGAGGAAGGCCGGCCGGGCGAGCTGGAGAAAGGCCTCGATGCTGACGGTCGGCTCGGCGACGGTCAGCACCCCCCGGACGCGGCCTGCTTGATAGATCGGAGCGCCGATGTACAGCACGGTCGAAAACGGATCGTTGGGATCGCCGCGCGTGGCGCGGGCGCCGTAGCGGCCGGCCAGGGTGAATTTCACGTCGTGGAACCGGCTGTAGTCCTGGCCCACGTGGCTGGGCCGCCGCGTATCGAGGATCACCTTGCCCGCGGCGTCGGTGACGTACACCTGCGAGTCGACGGCCGTTTTATCGAGACTATAGATGCGGGCGGACAGCGCGCGGGAATGGGCCCGGGCCAGCGGAGCCTCCAGGTCGGCGAGGACGAAACCCGGCCGCGCCATCTCCTGCTCGACCAGGCTGGCGAGGAGGTTGGCCGAGTCGACGAGCGGCTCCTCCACGCTCTCCAGGTAGCGCGTGCGCAGCGTCGTCCAGATCCAGTCGGCGGTGAAATAGAGACAGGCCGCGAAGATCGCGAGATAGAACAGAAAGAACCTGAGACCGAGCTTCATAGGCCCTCTTTGAGCGAATAACCCGTGCCGCGATGGGTGGCGATCGGGTCCACGTCGGGCCGGATGTCCCGCAGCTTCGCCCGCAGGTTCTTGACGTGGGCGTCGACCGTGCGGTCCAGGCTGGCCTCGGGCTCGTCCCACACCAGCTCCAGGAGCTGATCGCGGCTGTAGACGCGGCCGGGGCGTTTGAGCAGCACGGACAGCAACCGATACTCGTAACGCGAGAGCTCCAGGGGCTTGCCGAAATACGTGATCTGTCGCCGTTCCTCGTCGAGCGCGAAGGCGCCGCCGGACGGCGGCGCCTGGACGCCGTCGCCGCGCCGGGCCCGTCTCAGCACCGCCTTGGCGCGGGCCGCCAGCTCCCGCGGGCTGAAGGGCTTGGTCACGTAGTCGTCCGCCCCCAGCTCCAGCCCCACGACGCGGTCCACCTCGCCGCCGCGCGCGGTGAGAAAGATCACCGGCACGTCGTGCCGCTCCCGGATCCGCCGGCACACCTCGATGCCGCTCAGGTCCGGCAGGCCGATGTCGAGCACCACCAACGCCACGGGCTGCCGGTCGAGCGTCTCCACCACGCCCGCGCCCGCCTCCAGCCGGAGGCACCGGAACCCTTCCGATTCGAGCGCGTACTGGATCGTGTCGGCGATCGCCGGCTCATCCTCGACCACCAGGATCGTGGGCTTGTCCATCAGCTCCTCTCCCGCCTGCGAATCATGAAACGGTGTGCCAGGAACAGCAATGTGATCATCGTGACCATCATGGCATGCTCGGTGTACCGCGCGCCCGGGTGGCCGGTCAAGAGCGGCGCCACCACGGTCATGCCCAGATAGAGAGCCGCGATCAGCATGGCCCCGTTGGACGCCGAGCGGACGCCTCCGCACGCCGTCTTGGTGATGCCGTCGAGCGCCCGGAAAAGGCCCCAGAGCGCCCCCAGGTACAGCACCACTCCCAGCAGCCGGTGCGCCTGCTCCGGCGTGATCCCCGCCGGGAGATGGAGGCGGTACAGCTCCACCGCGGTCACGATGCGCAGCGTGTTGACGGCGATCGTGAGCGCCCAGGCACCGCATAGCGAGGCGAGCCACCAGAGGAGCCGCCGGCCCGGCGAGCGCAACCGGTGCGCGAAGCCGAGCACGGAGACGGTCAGGGCAAGGATCATGAAGTTCACTCCGGCGCAGGCCGGAGCGATGACATACGAGCCGTCCGGCGCCACCCACCCGATGGCGGGGCCCAGGGTCAGCGTCTCGCCGCGCAGCCACCCCACGGCACGGGCCGTCGGCACGAGGATCCACCAGAGATCCTCGACCGCGGCCCGGCTGTAGCCCAGCTTCAAACCGAACGCCGCGAGCAGCGCCGTGCCCCAGGAGATCCAGGGGAGTCCAGGCCTGTTCATCCATGTTCTTCCAGACGGCGGCGGGCGGTCCATCCGAGGAGCAGGAGGACGAGGACCAGGAGAACCGGCAGCTCCGGCTCGGGAACGGAATTCCCCACGGCGGAGTCCTCGACGCCCTGCGGCAGGGGCAGCGGTTGCTCGACCGCCTGCTTCGCCGGGTCCGTGGTCCGCACCACGTCGTGTACCGCAACGAAAGAGGTGTACGCGGTCAGCATCTCGTACTTCAGCCCGAGCGCCGTGACCGCCTGACGGGCTCCATCCCCCTTGTCTCCGTCATCCGAAAGGCGCGCCACCCGTGCCCGCGCCCACAGGTAGCGCAGGGCCTGGTTGCCGGCGGCCTGGTTGCCGGCGGAAGACTCCGCGTCCGCGACGTCAAAAACCTTTTCATAGCTCCCGTCACCGCCCAGCCCGGTGACCCGGATGGTGCCGGCCGCCTTGCCACGCCACTTGCCGAAGATCACCAGTGGACGGTCGGCGAACAGGTCCGGGATCGACGCCGGCTCGACGTCGTAGGTCTCGAAATCCCCGGCTTCGACCGCCACGTGCGTGAGCACCGGCGACCGCACGTAGTCCTGGAACCGCTTCGCCGCCGCCGGCGCCTCGTCGGGCTCGGTCACGATGAACGGCTCGCCCTGCCCGGCCCGCGCCATGCCCTCGAGGAGGTGACGGTTCACCGAGGTCCCCATGCCGAACGCGAACAGGTTGGAGCGGTTCAGATGGGTCCGGATCTGCTCGAAGATGCCGGCCTCGGCATCGACGAAACCGTCCGTGATGACGATCGTCGTGCGTGAGACGCCCGGCGTTTCCGGCAGCGCCATCGCGCGGCCCAGCGCCGCCCCGAGCTCCGTCTCGCCACCCCCCCGCTCGCTCGCGATCTCCGCGATCGCCTGGTCGACGTTCTCCGCCGTGGCGGGCAGCGAGCGCGGCGCCATCAATCGCGAGGCGCCCGAGAACAGGATCACGTTGAAGCGGTCGACCGGCCGCAGGCCGCCGACGAGCTCGTGCATCAGCACCTTCATCGTCGCGATCGGGAAGCCGGTCATGGAGCCGGAGACGTCGAGGACGAAGATGTACTCGCGCGGCGGGACCTGCCGGGGCTCCACCCGCCGCGGCGGCTGCACCATCAACAGAAAGAATTTCTCATCCTGGCCCGGCTGGCCCGATGGACCGGGATACAGCAGCAGGCCGGTCTGCACCTGCTGGCCCTCCAGGCGGTAGCGCAGGATGTAATCCCGGTTGCCGCCGTTCGCTTCCCCGGGGTCGAGACGGACCCGCGCCGTGGTCCCATCCTCCCAGTCCACCTGCGTCCGGTGAGACGGACAGAGCAGCTCCGCGATCGGCATGCCGGCCGCGACGCGCGCCTCGATATCGAATTTGTAGGCCGGAGCCTCGCTCTGGTGCAGATAGCGGCTCTTCACCCAGTTGCCGGACTCCGACGTCGCCGGCTCTTTCGAGTAACGGGGGCCCACCACGGTGGGATAGACGAACTCGTAGGTGCCGTCGGTCGGCACCAGCAGCTCGCTGTAATGGAGCTCGACGCGGATCTCGTCCGCCGGCATCACGTTGGCGACGTTCATCGTGAAGACGTTGGGCCGCTGCTGCTCGAGCAACGCCGCGCTCTTCCCCGCCGCCCGGGCTGCCTCGAACTCCTTCTTTGCCGCCTGCTTTTCGCGGATCATCGCCTGGATGCGCTGGTCGCCCACCTGCATCGTCATCCCGTGCACCGCGGCGCGGGTGGAGGCCGGGAAGACGTACCGCGCGCTCAACGGGCGGGTGCCCTCGTTGCGGTACACCTGGGTGACCACCACGTCGGCGATCACCCCGGCGATGTGGACGTCGGCGCGGGTCTCCTTGAGCGGCAGCCGGTCGACCGCGGGATCGCCGTTCTCCACGAAGAAGTACGGCGACAGGGTTCGATCCGGGTTCGCCTCCTGGGTCGTATCCGATGCGATTCCCGGGCGCGCGACCAGGAGCGCCAGCCCGAGACTCAGGAAAACTGCCTTGCAGGACCGTTTCATCTCATTCTCCTTGGCAGGAAGGTACCTTGCCATGGAGCCACTCTGCCGTTCACACAAGGAGACCGTATGAACCGGAGATGAAAACGCGGAGAAGCTCGGCTTCGCGGGGGCGGTGCGTCCTCTACAGGGCCGGGTGGCCCACCCGCGGATCGGGGGTCCCTTCCAGCGAGCCGCGATCCCACGCCGCCAGGTTCGCCGCGGCCTCATACGTCGATTGCAGGAAGTCGAGCAGCGTGGCGTCCGGAGAGTCCGACTGGCGGACGGCGTCGTACGGCAGGATGAACTCGTGGAGATCGGCGCTGTAGAAAGCGGCGGCCGGCTTCACCGCCGCGGCCGAAAATCCGGCCGGCTCCGGATAGGCGTACGCATAGAACGCGGCGTGGGAGACCGCTCCTCCACCCGCCCAGAATCCACAACTGCTCACCTCGTGGGAGTAGGCCTCCCGGGTCACCCGGTCGGGCAGGTTGGGCACGCCGCCCGGATGCTCCGGAGCCCGCCGTCCGGAAAACCGGGTGACCGCCAGGTCGGGAGCGCCCCAGAAGAAGTGGACCGGGCTGCACTTGCCGATGAACCGGCCGCGGAACTCCTTGAGCACCCGGTCCGCCTGCACGAGGACCTGCCAGAACCGGTGGGCGTACTCCCGGTCGTACGACCGGTGGATCTCATCCTGATCGAAACGGACAGGGTCCGCGACCTCGTTGGGCTTCGGATAGATGTCCACGGGCAGCCCGAGCTTCTTCATCTCCTCCATCAGGCGCACGTAGAATTCCGCCACCGACTGCGGCTCGAGCGCCAGGCTGCCGGTGGCACCATCGTTCACCCGCACGATCAATTGATGGGAGATAAAATCGAAATCGATCTGGAACATCCGGACGCCGTGGGGAATCGGCGACGTGGTGAGCCCGCGGGCCGTCACGTAGAGCGTGACGCTCCAGCAATGATTCACCCAGGGGCTCAGGGTCAGCCGGATCTTGCCGACGATCTGGGTCCACAGGTGCAGGGTCGCATAGGTGTCGGCCCAGGCCTCGAGCGGCAGGCTCGGCCAGGGGTCCAAAGGCGGTGCGTCGTTCATCCATTCTCCTGGTGGACCGGAGTGGTGGCGGCCCGATTCCGAGCTTGGCGATGACCTTCCACTCTACTGTTTTCTCAGGAGCTACACAATCCTTCGCTTCCGTTGGAAGCCGGGCCTCCCTCTTCTCCCGGCGGTCGGGGGGGAGGCTGGGAGAAGAGGGCCGGGGTGATGAGGGTCCGGCGGCGCGGAACCGGTCCAAGATCCGGCGCGGCTGGGCTACAATCCGAAAAAGAAAACGAGGAGATTCCATGGCGCATCACACCGTCGAGATTCTCTGGGAACGGGGCGATCAGCCCTTCGTCGACAACCGCTACAGCCGCCGGCACCGGCTCCGCTTCGACGGCGGCCTCGAGGTCCCGGCCTCGTCGTCTCCGGACGTCGTGCCGCTGCCGATGTCCGACGCCTCGGCGGTCGATCCCGAGGAGGCGTTCGTCGCCTCGCTCTCGAGCTGCCACATGCTGTGGTTCCTCTCCCTGGCGGCGCAACGGCAGCTCCGCGTCGATTCCTACTTCGACGCCGCCGTCGGGCTCCTGAAGAAGAACGCCGAGGGCAGGCTCGCCATGACCCAGGTCACCCTGCGCCCGAAGGCCGCCTTCTCCGGCGACCGCCTTCCGACCCGTGAGGAGATCGACCAGCTCCACCACGAAGCGCACGAGGAGTGCTTCCTGGCGAGCTCGGTCAAGACGGAGATGCGCTGCGAGCCGGTCTACGATTGAAGGCGCGGCCGGCTCCGTCCGCGGCCTGAAGGGAGGACCCATGTTCAAAGTGGATCAGATCGATCACGTGGAATTCTTCGTGCCCGACCGCCGCGAGGCCGCCCGCTGGTACGAACGGACGCTGGGACTCCTCCCCGTCGCCGCGCACGAGGACTGGGCGGCGGACCCGGGCGGACCGCTGATGATCTCCAGCAACGGCGGCGGCACCATGCTCGCCCTGTTCGCCGGCGAGCCGCGCCGGGACCGGCCCACGGCCGGCTTCCACCGCGTGGCCTTCCGGGTGGACGGCCCCACCTTCCTGGCCTTCCTAGAGCATGTCCGGACCCACCCCGTCCACGACGACGCCGGCGACGAGATCCGGTCGCTCACCCCCAACGACTACCGCAAGGCCTTCTCCGTCTACTTCAACGATCCCTGGGGCCACCGGCTGGAGGTGACGACATACGACCCGGAGCCCGTGCGAGCCCGGCTCTCGGAGTCCTGAAAGAACCCGCGCCCACCCAAGGTGACAGCCTATTAATGAACCTCAGGCGCCCGGATCGTGGTAAGCCCCCACGGCTTCCCCCTTCCAGGCCGCCTGGACAAGCCAACGGGACCCGGTTTGTACCAACGAAGAGGAGCAATCCGCCTTTCTTGGGCGCCAAGGATTCCCACCTCTTGCGCTGGAGCGAGCGGCGATCACTCCCGGACGAGGCATCGCCCGAGCCGGCAGGGGTGAAACGGAGTTGTTGAAGCGGACTTCGAGTCTATCCTGACGTCGAGAGCCGGGTAGGAAGCTCCCGGACGAACGGCAGGTGGGGCGGAAAGCTCCCGATCGGGAAGGGTGCGTTCCGGTCTCCCGCTTTCAGACGTTCAGCGGCCGTGCGGAAGGCCATGACGAACTCAGAATATAGCCCGTAGAGCTCCTCGCGCACCCACTTGCGGAAGGCATGGAAGCGAGGCGCCGGAGACTTCTTCGTCCGGTCGGGCTCGGTCCTCGGGTCCTGTCGCCGGATGGCCTCAGGCCCGAGAGGCGGATGCCCACTGCGGTCCCGGTGGGCGGCGGCGTCCGCTTCGATCTTCTGGACGAGGCGCTGGATCTGGAGACGATACTGTTCCGGTGAGAGATCCTTCCAGCAGGGCAGGGGCACGAGGTCGAGAGTTTCCAGCTCCTCGAATTGCCGGGGACCTGGGCTCGCTCCTCGCTGCCGGGCCAGGTATTCCTGAGTGCGGTTGACCCAGGTCCTTCCAGGGAAGAGCCGGCGAGGAGCGCCGGCGCGGCGTGGACGCCGGGCCAGTCCGCGAGGCGCGCGACGAGGCCCTCCTTGCAGGAATTGCTGAGCACGTAGACGAGCCGGGCCACCTGGGCGGCCTCCTCGTTGCTGATCACGATCGCCTGGTAGCGCCGCGACCAGATCTTCTGCCTCCAGCCGGTGAGCCGGGCCACCTCGCGGGCCAGCTTGGAATTGAAGTAGCCCATGAAACGGGCGAGTTGCTCCGCGTCGTCGACCCGGAGCAGCAGGTGATAGTGGTTCGAAAGAAAGGAGAACGCCACGGCGCCGACCTTGTAGCGGCGGCTGGCACGGGCGAGAGTGCCTATGATGATGCGGTTGAGCTGGGGCTTGGGTGTGAGGAGAAGCCGGCTCTGGAAGGTGCGGGTGGTGACCTCCACCAGGGAGCCGGTGTCAGGGATGAAGCGGAGGAGTCGGGCCATGGCACGGCCCAGGAGGGCAAGGGCCGGGCCAATCCGGCCTCAAACTGCCAAGATGCTGAAATGAAAGAGGTTGGCGTCCGCACGGAGACCGGCCCGGGCCAGGCGGGTTGGCAAAGGATTTGGCGGAGGTGCCGCGGAGAACGGCCCAAAAGGCCCATGGAACCTTGGTTTTCTCGCCTGGCAAAAGATTTGGCCGGGTGCGCAATCTTTGGCATACTCAACCTGCGCAAGCCCAGAGGATTCGGGTGGCACTTCTCTCGGGCACTTCTCTCGGGATGAATCGGAGGCTCCTCTGACAAGTAGTACCTGACGATGGACGACACCGGGGACAGGATCAACGACCTGGAGGAGAAGGGGTACTGTGTGCTCCCCTTACACTTTGCGCGTCCGCTCATCGATGCCTGCCGAAAGGCTGTCTGGCCCGTGCTGCTCGCGCATGTCGAGCGGCACGAGCCGAACCGGGGAACGCACCGTCACTTTTTCCCGATGCCGTTTGAACCACCCTGCTTCGCGCCGGAATTCTTCTTCGACGATACGATACTGAGGATCGTTCGAGGGACGATGGACGACCGTGTCGTCGCCGACCAGTGGGGATGTGACGTGCCGCTCGAGGGCTCAGGCTACCAGGGCGTGCACGTGGACTATTCCAGGCCCCTGTTCGGCGAGGCGCCTGATCTCTTCCTGCCTCCCTACATGTTGGTGGTCAGCTTCGGCTTGTCTCGCATCGCGGAGGACGACGGCCCGATCGAGATCGCGCCCGGCACTCATCGATTACCGCGCGCCGAAGCGCTGCGCGCGGTCGAAGCGGGCGAGATCCAACTGCAGCCTGTCGGGTTGGAGGTCGGCGATGTGCTGATTCGACATCCGTGGGCGTTGCACCGCGGCTCCCCGAACACGACCCCGATCCCTCGGGCGCTCGTGACGATTCGCTATGTGCGGCGCTGGTACGCTGACGACAGCCGCGACGTGACGACCGTCCCCCGCGCGGTATGGGACACGCTGACGGCTGAGCAACAGCGCGCCATGCGTTTTCCCGTCGAGCGTGCTTGATCGTCATGGCCACCGAGATCGTCCCGCTCGCCCCGTCGCACTTCGAGGACTTGCGCCTGGCGCTGGACGTCGTGGCACGCGAGAAGCGCTATCTGGCGTTCCAGCAGGCGCCGCCGCGCGAGGAGGCCTTCGCGTTTTATCGCCATATCGTCGAGAACGACCTTTGCCACTTCGTTGTTCTCGTCGACGGCAAGGTCTCCGGATGGTGCGACGTCCTGCCCACGCGCGGCGAGGCGCGAGCCCACGTCGGCATCCTGGGGATCGGTCTCATTCCGTCCGCCAGGCACCAGGGCATCGGGGAGGAGCTGATGCGTATCGCGATCTCCGACGCCTGGGCGAGGGGGATGTCCCGAATCGAGCTCACCGTCCGTGCCGACAACTTCAACGCCAAAGCGCTGTATGAACGCATGGGCTTCAAGACGGAAGGCCTGAGCAAGCGGGCGTTCCTGGTGGACGGAGTGTTCTACGACTCTCATTCGATGGCACTGCTTCTGAGATGAGGCCATCCATGATCATTGCCCCGGCGTCACCCCGTGTCGCCTCGACCTTGGATGACGGCCTTGACAAGGTCGAGCGACTGCTGTCCGAGGCTTCGGCCCAGGGCGCGTGCGCTGGGCGGCGGTGCGGGGTGCTAAGATCGTCTTCCACCCCCAGCACACGGGGAGTGAGCGGGACGGGGTCCGGCTGACGCAGTGGGGCTCACCCAGCGCGCCCTACTATGAGGGCGTCCTGGTGCAGGAGATCGACGTCGAGGAAGGGAACAGGAATGAAGACTAGCCCAGCAGCCCCCAAGGACATCGACGAGTATATCGCGGGTTTCCCGGAGGACGTTCAGGAGATCCTGCAAAAGATCAGGATGACGATCCGAAAGGCGGCGCCGGAAGCGGAAGAGACCATCAAGTATCGAATGCCGACCTTCACCCTGAACGGCAATCTGGTTCATTTTGCGGCCTTCAAACATCACATCGGCTTGTATCCCGTGCCGCGGGCCATCGAGACGTTCAAGGAGGAGCTGTCGTCTTATAAGGGCGCGAAGGGATC
>DASWRX010000158.1:0-24382 GCA_036402955.1 Thermoanaerobaculia bacterium | reverse complement strand
CTGCTATCGTCTCCCCCATGGCCTCCCTCTGGACGCGCGCCGGGTTGTCGTGGCGGCAGCTCGGGTTGCGGCTGTGGCGGCAGATCTGGGAGGACGAGCTGCTGGGGCGGTGCGCGGAGCTGGCGTATTTCTTCCTGTTCTCGATCTTCCCGCTGCTGCTGTTCATGACCACGCTGCTCGGCTACGTCGCCGAGGCGAACCCGCGGTTGCAGGACAGCCTGTTCCACTGGATGGCGCGGGTGACCCCGAGCCGCGACGTGACGGCGCTGCTCAACCACACGTTGATGGAGATCCGCGCCGCCCGCAACGGCACCAGGCTCTACCTGTCGCTGGGCGCCGCCGTGTGGGTGGCCTCGAACGGCATGCTCGCCGTGTCGCGGACGCTCAACACGGCCTGCGGGCTCAAGGAGAGCCGGCCGTGGTGGCGGCGGCGGATCATGGCGATCGCGCTGACGCTCGGCTTCTCTGTGCTGATCGTCGCCGCCCTGTTCCTGATCTTCGAGGGGGCGGCGATCGGCGAGGCGATGGCGGACCGGATGGGGATCAGCATCGTCTTCGCCGTGGTCTGGCACTTCCTGCGCTGGCCGCTGATCCTGGTGTTCGTGGCGCTGTCGTTCGAGATGGTCTACAACTTCGCCCCCAACCTCGGCGCGCAGGAGCGGCAGTGGGGGAGCCCCGGGGCGGTGACCGGCGTCTCGCTGTGGCTGCTCGCCTCCTTCGGGCTGCGGCTCTATCTCGCCTACTTCCACTCCTACACCACGGCCTACGGCTCGCTGGGCGCGGTGATCCTGCTGCTGGTCTGGTTCTATCTGACCGCCTTCGCCATCCTGATGGGGGGCGAGGTCAACTCCGAGATCGCCAGGGAGCTGGCCCTCCAGAGCGGCGAGGAGCGGCCGCGGCTCAGCCGCCGGCGGAGGATGCTGCAGCGGATGCGGCGGCGCCGGCGGGCCGCTCCCTAGCGTTCCGCCGCAGCGCCTTCCGGCTCGCGAGGTAGAGCAGGGCGCCGCGGCCGGCGCAGACGGCGGTGAGGGCGAAGAACAGGTCGAACACGACGTGCAGGGCCATCAGCAGGCCGTAGACCGCGGCCACCGACGCGGCGAACGCCACCTGTCCGCGCGGCGCGCGCGGCGTCGTCGCCGGATCGGTCACCATGTAGAAAGTGAAGAGCAGGAAGGCGACGCCGGTCATCGGGTTGAGCGAGGCCAGGAACAGGTTGCCGAAGAGGAAGTGGCGCGCCGCCGCCTGCGCCACGAAGGCGCCGAGCCAGGTGACGATCAGCGGGATGCGGTGGGTGAGCTTGAGGTTCAGCAGCGAGCCGGCGGCGATGATGACGCAGGGCAGCAGCCAGGACCACAGGGCCGAGAGGTTCTCGGTGAACATGTAGGGCTGGCCGATCCCCACCCAGGGGAAGGCGAGCAGCGTCGCCGAGATCCCGAAGTTCGACGGGTTGAAGACGTGCCGGGCCACGCCGTTGGTGGTGATCCTGAAGATGTATTTGGAGCCGATGGCGGCCGCGGCGGCGAAGGCGATGGGCAGCAGCCGCTCGCCCGGGTAGAGCAGCATGGCGACAGCCATGGCGCTGATGTGGGCCGGCAGCAGGAAGTCGGCGAAGGTGGCGCCGGGACCCAGGAAGCGGGGCTTGTGGCCCAGCCGGCGCGCCTCGATCGTCTCCAGCAGCAGCTCGGTTCCGTAGGCGGCGAGCAGGGCCACGAACGGCTGCGCCCACGACGGCTCGAAGCCGAGCACCGTGTGCCCGACGAGGTTCAGCAGGGTGATGGCGAAGGCGAACCGCCGCAGCATCGCCACGCGCAGGTCTTTGGGCTCGGCCATCTCAACCCGCCTTTCCGGTTGGTTTTCCTGTCGCGAGCACCACCACGTGCCGCCCCGGGACGAGCGCGAGCGTCTCCGCGCGGACCTGGCCGGCGCCGTCGCGCCAGCGCAGATCGACGCGCAGCGGCGTGCCCGGCGCGATGCGGCCGAGGCCGAAGTGCAGCTCCGGCGCCCGCTTGCCCGAGTGGCCGCTGCCGCCGTCCACCTGCGCCGACATCCGGCGGCCGCCGGGGAGCCAGACCGTGGCCTCGGCGCCGATCGCGGGCCGGGTCCCCTGATGGCCGGGAAAACGGGCGGGAAGGCGCGCCTCGATCTCCAGCCAGCTCCCGCGATGGGGGCTGACGTTGCGGAAGAAGTACGAGGGCTCCCACTGGTCGGCGATGGCGAAGTCGAGGGCGCCGGTGCCGTCCACGTCGGCGATGGCGATGCCCCGCGTCACGTGGCTGTCGTCGAGCCCCAGCTCGTGGGCGATGTCATAGTACCGGCCGTCCCTGGCGCGGGCGAAGAAGGGGTTGTGGAGGTGGCCGGAGAGGTCGTCCCCGGGGGTGAAATGGGGCCAGGCGCCGGGATGGGCCATGTCGTTGTCGTTGCCCAGGGCGAGCTCGTGCAGCTCGGGCCAGCGGTTGATCTCGCCGCGGGCGAAGCCCACCGCCTGCACCGCCTCCGGCACGCCGTCGTCGTCGAAGTCCACGAAGCGGGCATCCCAGGCCCAGCCGCTGCGGGCGAGCCCCAGCTCCTCGCCGCGATCGACGAAGGGGGCGATCCCGCGCCGCATGGCCTGCCGCATGGCCTGGACGTCCCCCGTGCTCACCCAGACGAAGTGGTTCTCCTCCAGGGCGTAGGGCTGGGCGATGTTGCTGACGTAGATGTCCGGGATGCCGTCGCCGTTGAGGTCCGCGAAGTCGAGGCCCATCCCCTTGAAGGAGTCGCGGCCGAGCACCTTGGAAGGGGGCGTGGTGAAGGTCCGCCGGCCGGTGAGCACGGCGAAGCGCGGATGCCCCGGGGTGGAGAGGTTGCGCAGCAGGCGGTCGGTGCCGAAGTCGTTGGCGAAGTAGATCTCGGGCAGCAGGTCGCCGTCGAGGTCGGCGGCGCCCACCGCCAGGGTCCAGGAATACGTGGTCTGGGGATCGAAGGCGTCCGGCACGTCCGTGAATTCCACCGTCGGCTCGGGTCCCGCGGCGCCCCCCTTCCAGAGCAGCAGCCGGTTCCTGCCGCCGTTCTCCGAGCGCGACATCGAGTGGTGCAGGTGGGCGGGGCCGGTCGAGCGGGGGTTGAGCATCTCCATGCCGTCCGGGAAGTAGTTGCCCACGATGAGGTCGAGATGGCCGTCGCCGTCCACGTCGGCGCTGGTCATCGCGTTGGTGTTCCAGATCCCGCCCCCCGGAACCAGCTCGACCGGCCGGAAGGCGGCTGAAGACAGCCCTGAGGGTGCCGCCGTGCCGGCGCGGCGCAGGAAGGCGATCGGCGGCCGGCCCCAGTAGTAGACGACGAGGTCCATCAGGCCGTCCTCGTTGAGATCCACGGGCAGGCAGCCCATGGGGGCCATGGTCCGCGCGTCGTAGGGGAGCGGCGAGGGATCGAGGGCGAACAGGGGATAGCGGGCGCCGGTTCCGGGCACCGGTTCGACCAGCGCCTGGTCCACTCTGGGATCGACCGTGCAGAGGTCGTTGGGCAGGCCGTCGCCGTCGAGGTCGTTGAGGGCCACGGCGGCGCCCACGGCGGAGACCCAGGTCTGGATGTGCCGGAAGGCGGGATGGACCTGCCGCGTCGAGCGGCCGAGGTCGCCGGGGGGGGTGGCGAACGGCTCGCGGACGAAGGCGAAGCGGGAGGCGAGCGCCGCCCGCCCGGTCGCCGGCAGCGTGGGCTGGCGGGCGAAGCCGTAGAGGACGGCGATCAGCGTCACCGCCGCCAGACGCGTGACGTTATTGCGTAGGAACCGGTGGAGGAAGCCAGGTTGCTGCGGGTCCATCGTTCACGCTCCCTTCAGAGGTGAGGGCCTTGGCGAGACAGGCGAACGGATGGTCGGCGGCGTTACAACCGCGCGGCCGGGATCACCGCCTTCCGGCGTCGAGCTCCATCTTCAGCGACAGGAAGCCGAGCAGGTCCTTGAGCGAGAGGATGCCGAGCAGGCGGTCGCCGTCGACGACCAGGAGGCGGGAGGAGCCGGCGCGGCTCATCCGCGAGAGGGCCTCCAGGGCGTCGGTGTCGGAGCGCACGGTGTTCTCGGGGCTGCAGCCCTCGACCAGCGAGCCCACGGTCTGGCGGTCCCACTCGTCGCGCGGCAGCTCGCGGATCCGCCGGGTGGTGACGCAGCCGAGCAGCCGGCCGCCGTCGTCCATCACCGGGAACATCTTGTGGTGGTGGCGCTCGACGTAGTCCTTCACCAGCGCCTCGACGGAGATGTTGCGCGGCACGGTCACCGGGTCGGCGTGCATGAAGCGCGACACCGGCTCTCCCGCGAGCGCCCGGCGGAGCAGGAGCTGCTGGTAGGAACCGGTGGCGGCGTTGCGCACGAAGAGGCCGATCAGGATCATCCACAGCCCGGAGGTGAAGGCGCCGGCGACGATCGAGGCCACGCCGAGCGCGACCAGCAGCAGGCCGAAGCCGGCGCCGATGGTGGACGAGACGCGGGTGGCCCAGCGCAGGTCGTGCCGCAACCCCCAGAGGATGGAGCGCAGCAGGCGGCCGCCGTCGAGCGGGAAGGCGGGGACCAGGTTGAACAGTCCCAGCGCGGCGTTGAGCCCGGCCAGGTAGAGGAGCACCGACACCACGGGCTCCGGCCAGCCGCCGAGGCGTCCCACCAGGCCCAGCGCGCCGCAGGCCATGGCGATGCCGAAGCTCGCCGCCGGTCCGGCCGCCGCGATCACGAGCTCGGACTGCGGCGTCGGCGGCTCCTGCGGCATCTCGGCGATGCCGCCGAAGATGAACAGGGTGATCCCCCGCATCTCGACGCCGTAGGTCCGCGCCACCACCGCGTGCGACAGCTCGTGGAGCACCACGGACAGGAAGTAGCCGAGCGCGCCGGCGACGCCCATGCCCCAGTAGACGCCGGGTTTGAGGCCCGGAAGCCGGGCCGGAAAGGCCAGGGTGGCGAAGTTCCAGGTGACCAGGACGGCGACGATGAACCAGGACGGATCGATCCGGATCTTGAAGCCGAGGATCTCGATGAGCTCGATGGGTTTGCCGAACACCGCGCAGGCTCTCCGAGGGGGATTGTAGCGCGCCCTCAAGCCCCCTGCCGCTTCGCCCAGGCCGTGGGGTCCGACTCCGGGTCGATCGGGCAGTTGAGGTCGCGCCGGCGCTCGAGGTCGTGGACGACGGCGCGGCGGAAGCCCTTGGCTCCGGCCTCCTCCATGCGGGTGGCGCGGTAGGTGGCGATGTCCACCACCTCGAGGCGCAGGCGGATCGTCTTGAACAGGCGGGGGAAGCGCTCGCCGGGCACATGCACGTGGTGGAGGCCGCCGCTGTAGGCGAGCATCATCCGCCCCTCGCCCATGGTCTCGATGAGGTCGGCGACGCCGCCGCGCACGGTCATCGGCTTGCCCTGCGAGTCGAGGCCGGTGGCCCGCTTCATCCGCCCCTCGGGGAGGATGATCACCATGGCGTCGGGATCGATCTGCCGCAGCACCTCGCTCCAGGTCTCGTCGCGCTCGCGGGTGATCGAGACCACCCGCGCCGCCACCAGCCCGTAGAAGCGGCCGACCACGGCGCGCTCGCTGGTCTTCCGGGCGATCGGCACCACGCCGTGGCGGGCCAGCCGCCAGAGGAAGTGGTTGGGGCAGGCGCCGGCGAACAGCGCCTCGTACAGGCTGGTGTGGTTGAGGATGGCCGCCAGGCGGATGCGGCGCCAGGGATCGGGCGGCGGATCGTCGAGAAACCGCACGTCGATCCGGTAGAAGATCCTGGCCAGGACCTTCACCATCAGCAGAATCAAGAAGACGAGATAAGAGCGCACGGTTCTGGGAGTCGGGTCTTTCGTCGGACGATTGTCGGACGGGCGGGATTCTAGCAGGCGGAGCCCTCTGATACGCTTGGCGGGGAGAATCGTATGCCTGCCCGATCCCAGACCCCTTCCGTCCGGCCGCGCGTGTCGGCGATCATCACCACCTTCAACGAGGAGGCGAACATCGCCGGCTGCATCGAGTCGCTGCTGTGGTGCGACGAGATCCTGGTGGTGGACTCCTTCTCGACCGACCGGACCCCGGAGATCGTCCGCGGCTACGACAAGGTCCGCTTTTACCAGCGCACCTACTTCGGCTCCGCCTCGCAGAAGAACTGGGCCATGGACCAGGTCTCCCACCAGTGGATCCTGATCTTCGACGCCGACGAGCGCTGCACGCCGGGGCTGCAGCGGGAGATCGAGGCGCTGCTGGCCGCCGACCCGCGGCACGAGGCGTACACCATCAAGCGCCGGGTGTACTTCCTCGACCGGGTGATCCGCTTCTCCGGCTGGCAGCACGACCGCGTGGTGCGGCTGGTCAAGAACGGCTCGGCCCGCTACCCCAACCGCCGGGTGCACGCCGACATGATCACCCGGGGAGCCGTGCCGGTGCTGCGCCACCCCATGGAGCACTACATGGCCGATTCGCTGGACGAGTACGTCCGGCGGATCGAGAAGTACAGCTTCTGGGGCGCCGCCCAGCACTGGCGCGAGAAGCGCCGCGCCGGCTTCATGGAGATCTTCGGCCGCTCGATCTGGCGCTTCTTCCGCACCTACATCTTCCAGTTCGGCATCCTGGACGGCATGCACGGCCTGGTCTTCTGCATGCTCCAGGCGTACGGCACCTACCTCAAGTGGGCGCTGCTCTGGGGCTGGCACATCAACGCCGCCCGCGGCCGCAGCCCCAACCTGCCCATCTTCGACGACAGCGAGGAGACCTGGCGCGGGCTGGAGGAGACGGCGAACGTGGTGATGGTGGAGAAGTAGGGGCCGGCGCAGACATCGTGACCGACCTTCCCCAAGCCCTCCTCGCCCATCTCCGCGAGCGCCGGGAGGAGATCGCCGGTCTCCTGCGCGACCTCGCCCTCCTCGAGTCGCCGTCCCACGATCCGGCCTCCCAGGAGCCGGTCTTCGCGCGCCTCGCCGCCGAGCTCGAAGAGTCCGGAATGCGGTGCCGCCGTCTTCCCGGGAAGGCGACGGGCGGCCAGCTCTGGGCCGTGCGGCGGCAGCGCCGGCACGGCGCGCCGGCGCAGCTCCTGCTCGGCCATTGCGACACCGTCTGGCCGGCGGGGACGGTCGAGCGGATGCCGGTGGAGGTCCGCGACGGCCGGCTCTCCGGACCCGGCGTCTACGACATGAAGGGCGGGCTGGCGCAGGGGATCTTCGCGCTGCGCGCGCTGCGCGACCTCGGGCTCGCGCCGCAAGTCGAGCCGGCCTTCTTCATCAACTCCGACGAGGAGATCGGCAGCGGCGAATCCCTGCCCCGCATCGGCAAGCTGGCGCGCCGCGTCCGCCGGGTCTTCGTGCTGGAACCCTCGCTCGGGGCCGCCGGCGATCTCAAGACCCGGCGCAAGGGATCGCTGCGCTTCACCCTCACGGTTCACGGGAAGGCGGCCCACTCCGGGCTCGAGCCGGAGAAGGGGGCGAGCGCCGTCCGCGAGCTGGCCCGGATCATCCAGTGGCTCTACGGGCTGGCCGATCCCGCGCGCGGCGTGACCGTCAACGTGGGAGTGATCTCGGGGGGCCTGCGGGCCAACGTGGTGGCGCCCGAGGCGCGGGCCGAGCTCGACGTCCGGGTGCTCGCGGGAGAGGACGCCGTGCGCCTCGAGCGCGAGGTGCTCGGGCTCGCCCTCAGGGCTCCAGAGACCCCGGGCACACGGGTGGAGGTGCTGGGGGGGATCGACCGGCCGCCGCTCGAGCCGACGCCCGGCAACCAGGCCCTCTTCGCGGCGGCGCGGCGGTGGGCCGGGGAGCTCGGGATCCCCCTCGGCGAGGGCACGGCCGGCGGCGCCTCGGACGGCAGCCTGACCAGCCTCGTCACGCCCACGCTCGACGGCCTGGGAGCGGTGGGGGACGGCGCCCACGCCCTCCACGAGCACGTGGTGCTCGACCGCATTCCCGAGCGGACCGCGTTGTTGGCATTACTGTTGCTGGAGCCCTTGTCAGCCCCCGTGGGGTGAGATACTTTCGGATCGCGAAACGTATCCAGTTGAATGCGGCCTCACGGGGAGGTCGCCGTTCCGGGCAAGGGGGTTTTTCCGATGTCGCCGCACCGCAGTACCGTCGCCGTCCTCGCCGCCGTGCTCCTCGCAGTCCTGGCGGTCCCCGCCGCCGCCACTCCGAAAGCTCCGAAGCCTGCCCCCAAGGCGGCTTCGAGCGCGGTCCTCGGCAAATCCGACATCCGCCAGGCCGAGCAGTGGCTCGCCGGCCTCGGCTACTGGACCGGGCCGGTCGACGGCGTCTGGGACGACGTCTCGCGCCACGCGCTGATCGCGTTCCAGAAGATCCAGCACGCCAGGCCCACCGGCCGGCTGACCCGGGCGGAGTACAACGCCCTGTCGGTCGCCACGCCGCCGCGGCCGCGCGAGCTGGGGTCGCACGTCGAGGTGGACCTCGCCCGCCAGGTGCTGTTCGTGGTGGATTCCCAGGGGAAGGTGGGGAACATCCTGCCGATCTCCTCCGGCAGCGGCAAGACCTTCCACGAGAACGGCTACCCGGAGACGCACGCGGTCACCCCCTGCGGCCACCTGGAGGTCTTCTCCAAGGCGTCCGGCTGGAAGAAGAGCCCGCTGGGCGAAATGTACAACCCCATGTACATCGTGGGCGGCATCGCCATCCACGGCAGCCTGGACGTGCCCGCCTATCCGGCGAGCCACGGCTGCATCCGCATCCCGATGTACGCCTCCAACCTCCTGCCGCGCCTGGTGCCGAACCACACGCCCGTCTACGTCTACGGCTGCAGGGACGAGAGCCCCAAGCGGGAGATCGCGGCGGCGCCCATCGCCGGCACCGGCGAGATCGCGGCGGCCCCCCGGTGACGTACACTGGAGGGAGATGAGAACACCGCCGCGCCCTGAACGCCGGCCGAGGTCGGAAGCCACCCTGGACGGTCCCGCCTGGTTCCTGGCGCCGCTCCTGCGCCCGGGCTCCCGGCCGCCGCGCTCGATGGCCTCGCGCTTGCCCCGCCGCCTTCCTCCGGCGTCCAAGCCCGGCCGTCCCAGGCCGGCGCCGCGGACCCGCCGGCTCTTTTGAGGACCGCGGGAACTCGCCGAGCCTCCAGCCCGTCCAATCCCACAAGAGGCGCCTCCCCGAACCCCTCGCCCCGGCGCTCCGGAGCGAGGCCGATCAACCCGGATTCCTTTCGGAGGTGCCCCATGTCCATGAGCCCACAGTCCGCGACCGGAGGCGTCCGCAGCGACATCAACGTCACGCCGCTCGTCGACGTCTGCCTGGTGCTGCTGATCATCTTCATGGTCGTGATGCCGATGATCCAGGCGGGGGTGAAGGTCGACCTGCCGAAGACGGCGAAGGCCCCCGCGCTGGCCCAGGACAAGAACGAGCTCACGGTGACGATCCAGGAGGACGGCAGCATCTGGATCCGCGGCACGCGCACGGCGGCGGGAGATCTGGAGGGCGTGCTCGCCACGATCCACCAGGCGGAGCCGGAGCGCGACGTGATCGTCCGCGGCGACCGCCGCCTCCAGTACGAGCGGATCTCCGAGGTGCTGACCACCCTGAGCGACGTGGGTTACAGCCGGATCGGACTGGTGACGGAGCGGAAGCGTTCGTGAGGCCCTCGGAGGGCTGCAAAGGACCCAAAGGACCTCAGGGACATCCGGGAGACGAGAGATAACTCTGAGATCACGGCCCCCTCGTCCGTGACTGTCCTTCAGGTCCCTTGGGGCCTTGCTTTTCGCCGCGCAGGGCGTTGATTCCCCGCGCTCCCGCGGGTAGAGTCGGGGCGGCGCCAGCCCGAAGGGCCTGCCAGAGCACTGCTCAAGGTGGCCTCGGAGAATCCTGCCATGGTGGCTGCCGCGCTGGACCCGGGGAGAAAGCGATGAGCATCCGCGTCGTGCGCCTGGGAACACCGCGCACTGAAGGGGAGGGCCTCCGGCTCGGCACGGTGAGGCGTCCGCCGCGCGGCGTGAAGAAGGAAGACTATGCCCGGCGGGACTACTTCGACGTCTGGTTCCCCGACCTCGCTCCCAGCGCCAAGCTGGTGAGTTTTGCGGTGTCGGAGCCGTTTACGGACGAGCGCTGGGCCCGGTTCGCCAGGAGCTACCGCAGGGAGATGAAGCAGGCCGCGCCACAGCGCCTGCTCAACCTGCTGGCCGCGCTCTCCCACCAGACCGATCTCTCGGTGGGGTGCTACTGCGAGAACGAGGACCGGTGTCACCGATCGGTGCTCCGGGACCTCCTGATCGAGCATGGAGCCGACGTTTCATGATGAACGTGAAGAGCCTTGTCACCAGCCTTGCGATCGGGATTCTGACGCTCGCGGGAGGCGACGCTTCGGCGGAAGCTCCGAACGTCACCGTCAAGGGTTTCGACAACGGCCGCGTTCGTCTCGTCCGAGGGAGCCAGAGAGCGGAGATCAACCTCGGTCCGGACATCTCGGGATGCAAGGGCCGTCTGCACGATCCCATGACCAAGGAAGAATCCGAGAACGGGCTCACCTTCGAGGTGGTGGACGAGACCGTGAAGGCCCCCTACACCTATGTGGTCCTGCTGGCCTCGGCCTCGCCCAATTGCAACGTCCAGGGAGCGTGCGGCGCGGGCGGACCGGACTCGACGCTCCTCTGGCTGAAGCTCACGCGAGATCTGAAGCTGGCCGGCAAGAAGGCCGTCGTCTTCGAGCAATGCTCGACCGACCGGCAGGTGAGGCTCGAGAAGAAGAAAGGCTCAACGGGTGACGGCGCTGACGGATTTACCGGGATCAAGGCCAGGGACCTGTCCTGGATGGGCGATGTCCTGCGGATTGAATATGAGGAGGGATTCCAAGAGCCTGTCCGGGTGCAGAGCGTGGTCTACGACCGGCGGAACCCTGAGGCAGGTTTGACGGTCGTTGCGGTGGCCGGGCCGCATGGAATGTAAGAATGTAATATGGCGGATGCCGCTTCTGGCTGTGGAGGAGTAGGAGTCTAGCGCTGGAGGTCGCCCATGGCAACGGACGAGCAGGAGAAATCAAGGCCGTCCACGGACGAATGGGATTGGTTCCGCGTAACGTTCGACGATCGAGGGGTCACGCTGGACGTCACGCCAGCCAACGAGGCTCCCTGGCGGCAGAGCTTCGCCTGGTCCAGCGTGATCCGTGTCTGTTTCAAGCCGGAGGAGTGGATCTCCGACGGGCTCTACATCTTCACGCGGGAGCGGCCACAAAGCTACGTCATTCCCGTCGAGTGCTCGGGTGGCGCGGAGCTCCTGGACCAGCTCATCGTCCGGGATCTCTTCGGCGCGAAAGTGGCGATCGAGGCGGCATCCTCGATTGACGGTCTGTTCTGCTGGCCTCTGATAGATCTGACGCCAGACGTTCAGGCCATGACTTCGAAGATTGTGTTTCAACGCGCCGTGCCGGATCTGCCGGAAGCCCTCGTCGACCAGCCCCTCAATGCTGGCACGCTGGCGGTGTATTTGGTGGAAAGGTTTCCCGATCGCGAGCATTCAAAGCCAAAGGATGTCTCCGAGCTGCTGAGTGAGCTCCTGGATGGCGGAGTCAAGACCATCGTGGAGGTCGAGGCGATTCTTGAGGCAGCGCAGGATGCCATCGCCGGCGTTGAGGCCGAGAAGGACTACACGTTCGCGGATGTCGGGATCGTCCGGGTCTCGGCACGGATTTTCGATTCCGTGTTCTATTACGCCTCCGAACGCTGGGGCTCCAGCACGAGAGATCAGCTTGAGGCAAAGGCGACATCACTCTACGGAAAGTACCGTCATTTGATTCGCCGTCCGAGCTGAAAGGCGACGAAGCATGCCCTTCCTCGCTCACATCCCCGCGCCTCCGCTCTCGGACTTCGTGGCCATGCTCTGGCTCCACAAAGAGGAATCCGAGCGGCCGCACGCCAAGGAGCGCATCCTGCCGACGGGGACGGCCGGGATGGTGATCAATCTCTGGGAGAACGAGACCCGCACCTATGACCGGGAGGACACCGGGCGCATTCATCGCACCGGCGGGGCCACGGTCACCGGCGCGTGCTCGGAGTACTTCGTGATCGATACGGCCGAACAGCACTGGGTCATGGGCGTGGAGTTCAAGGCGGGAGGCGCGTTTCCGTTCCTGGGGATGCCCACCTCCGAGCTGCGGAACACGCAGGTCCCGCTGGACACGCTGTGGGGCGCGGGGGGCCGCGGTCTGCGGGAACGGCTGCTCGACGCTCCGACTCCGGCGGCCAAGTTCCGCGCGTTCGAGCGGGCCCTGCTGGAGCAGATGGCGCGGGACTCGGAGCGCCACCCGGCCGTCCGTTTCGCGGTGCGGGAGTTCCTCCACGTGCCGCACACGCGGACGGTCACCGAGGTGACCGACCAGATCGGACTGAGTCCGCGGCGGTTCATCCAGGTGTTCAGCGAGCAGGTGGGGCTGACGCCCAAGCTGTTCTGCCGCGTCCGACGGTTCCAGCAGGTGCTGCGCCTCGTCCTGACGGGAGGCCGGATCGACTGGACGGAGATCGCCCTCTCCTGCGGCTACTTCGACCAGGCGCATTGCATCCGCGACTTCAAGGACTTCTCCGGCCTGAATCCGACGGCCTACGCCGCGCACCGCATCGAGCACCAGAACCACGTCCCGATCCTCGACTGAGGTCAAATATTTCCAAGACGCGGGGGAGCCGCTTCCGCGAGAATCCTTGCGAGGGAGAGGCGATGGAGCCCTTCCGTATCATCTCCCAAGGAGGAGCCCATGAGCAGCGTGAAGCCAATCCCCGAGGGTTTTCACACCGTGACGCCATATCTGATCGTGGAGGGGGCGGCGCGGCTGATCGAGTTTCTGAGGCAGGCCTTCGGGGCGGAGGAGATCTACCGCTCCCCGAAGCCGGACGGGACGCTCGGCCACTGCCAGGTGCGGATCGGCGACTCGATGGTCGAGCTCGCGGACGGGGGCGAGCAGTGGAAGCCGATGCCGGCCGCGCTCCACCTCTACGTGCCGGACACGGATGCCACCTTCGCCCGCGCCATCCAGGCCGGAGCCACCCAGCTCTTCCCGCCGGCGGACACCTTCTATGGTGACCGCTCCGGCGGCGTGGTGGACCCCGCGGGCAACCAGTGGTACATCGCCACGCGGATCGAGAACCTTTCCGACGAGGAGATCCATGCGCGGGCGGCGGCGGTGGGGAAGGCGTAGATCCTGCAGGGGATGAACCTGTCGGGGCGCGCCGGGTACCTACTTCAGCGTAGTGACGTAGCTCTCGCCCGCGGCCCCGGCTTACCGGTTCCAGGCCCGGTTCCGGGCCGCGGGCACCCCTGGAGCCCCTGGAGGAGATCGCAAATGCCGAAAGCTCATCTCTCGATCGCGATCCTGCTGGCTCTCGCCGCCCCGGCGGCTTTCGCCGCCCACCGGACCACCACCGCGAGTTTCGTCCCGCCGGCCGAGACGGGGACCATCTTCACGGTCATCAACTACGACCACGCCTTCGGCAGGACCCAGGGGACCGTGGTGAACGTGGACTGGGGGGCCGCCAGCCGGCGGATCACGGTGGCGCCGCCCTACCGGACGTGCGCCGAGACGCCGGCCGCCGGCATCGTTCTCAAGCTGCGGCATCCACGGCCCGACTCGGTGCCGCTGACGATCACCACGACCGGGACCATCGTCCGCGGACCCTACCAGGGGGATCCGCCGCTGGAGTTGCTGAGCGCCTGTTATCATCTTGCGAGCTGAGGCCTCGCGAGCTGACCCGAGCGGTCAGCCCCGCGCCGCCAATCCCAGGATCGCCGGCAGCTTGGCCAGCGACGGCGCGGCCTCGAACTCGTAGAGCTTCGGGGCGAGCCGGTGCGCCGTCTTGTGGGTGGCGAACCAGACGGGCTTGGGCCAGACGTAGAACGGCGCCTGCACGACCGTCTTCTGCGGGCGATCGAACATCAGCGTGTTGTGCACGAAGCCGGTGCCGGACTTGATGTCCTCCGGCGTGTGGCCCGGGAAGGCTCCCCAGGGGGTGACGACCAGGCCGTAGCCCGTGGCCGCCCAGTGGTTCACCGACACCGTGCCGTAGCGCAGGTTGGCGACGGCCCGCTCGACGGCCCGCTTGACGTCCGGGTTCTTCAGGGACTCGGGGTGGACGATCAGCGTCACGTTGAGCGTGCCCCAGAGGGTGTCGTTGCAGAAGGCCACGGCGCGATCGATGTACTCCGGGACGGTGGCGGCCTCGAGGCCGGTCTCGCCGCAGACGCCGCAGAAGGCCTCGGTGGTGAAGCAGATGTCGTCCTTCTTCTCGGGGTCGAGATTCGGGATCAGCATCCAGGGGAGTTTGTCGCCGGCGCGGGCGCCGAAGATCTCGGCGGTGGTCTGGTGGGCCGCCAGGAAGGCCCCGAAGCGGTCGGCGGCGCCGGGGTAGTAGGCGCGGCGCACGGGGATCTGGCGGAGGATCTTGGCCATCTCGGAGAGCAGCGCTCCCCGCTGGCCCCACGCGGCGTGCTGGACGATCACGCGGCCGGCGTTGCAGTTGAAGCCGGCGTTGTTGGTGAGCATCGTCGCCAGGTTCTCGGCCTGGTAGACGAGGTCCCCCTCGTCCCAGGGGCCGGGCACCACGATGACCGGGCTGACGTTGCCGAGCTCGGCGGTGAACCGCTTGGTGAGCAGGGGCTCGCCGGCCTCCTTGCGCCGCCGCCCCTCGTCGCCGGGGCCGAAGACGATGGCCTCGTAGGTCCTGTCCGAGCCGGTGACGTGGATCTCGTCCACCCCGGTGTGGCGGCAGAGGTAGGCCCCCTCCTCGGCGCCGCCGTAGACCACGCGGAAGAAGCCGCGGTCGATCAGCGGCTGGAACGCCTCTTCCATCAAAGGTCCCAGGTAGACGTTGACCGGATGGGTCTTGAAGGCCACCACCTGGTCCTCCACGAACAGCTTGTAGAGGGCGTCCATGGGGCCGATCGAGGAGACGTTGCCGGCGCCGAGGACCAGCGCGACGCGCCCCTGGCGCACGGGGCTGTTGTAGGCCACGGCCTGGGTCTGGGGGAGGCTCTCCAGCGTGACGCCCGGCTCCATCCAGACGTCGGCGGTGACCCCGGCGTAGAAGGCGCGATCGTAGAGATCGCTGGGGAAGATCCGCGCCACCACCTGGCCGTTGGGACGGGTGCGCACCGCTCCCGGAATGCGGGGACGGCCGTGGGTCTCGACGTCGAGCAGCGACTCGCGCAGCAGGCGCAGGTTGCGCAGGATGAAGTAGGGGCCGACCAGGGCCTCCTCGCCCGAGCCGGGGGCCGCGGGATCGAGCCCCTCGGCCTCGACGCCGAGGGCCGACCAGCGCTCGGCCACGGCGAGAAAGCGGCGGCTGAGCTCGGTCAAGAGCGTGATCCGCTCGCGCACGGGGACGGCGGTCCACGGGCCCTTGGTCTCCTGGAGCGCCGCGACGGCGGCGTCCATCTCCTCCCGCGAGGAGACGCGGGCCGAGCCGGTGACGATCTGCGGGCTGAGGGGGGTGACGGCGGCGGTGGTCATGCGGGATCCTCCGGTCCTGCCGCATCGCGGCACGGGACACGATAGCACGACCTCGGAACCGGCCGGCTCTCACGGCTCCTGGGGCATCGCGATCCACAGGATGACGTAGGCGATCGTGCCCGGGAATCCCACCGAGGCGATGGACAGCAGCACGTAGACGATGCGGACCACCGTGGGCTTCCAGCCGAGCCAGTCGGCCATTCCGCCGCAGACTCCGGCGATCATCCTGTGCCTCCTGGAGCGATAGAGCGGCATCTCGTTCCCTCCTCTCTGCCTGCGGATTCTACGGCGCGCGGCCGGCCCTGCCCAGCCCGACGTATTCAGAAATAGACATGAAAGGGATTCAACTCGGCGGCCATTGCAGGTAGAGTGAGGCATTCGCCCGATTGAACTCGAGTTTCTCTAGGAGATCTCCGCATGAATGGTTGGCTGAGCTCGTCCGGCCCGCGCCCGAGGTGGATGTCCGGGGTACACGTGTCCTGTATCCTCGTCGCCGTCCTCGCCTTGACGTCCCCGGCTCACGGTGTCGCTCCGGCGGCTCCGGCGATCCGCATCGATCCCACGACGCTGTACTTCGGCGCCGCCAAGCCTCCTGGGGCGGCGGCCACGCGGGCGGCAGCCGTGCCGTCCGTCCCGTCGCGGCCGGTGGCGATTCCCAAGGCCTTGCGGGAGAGGGCGGCGAGCGCGGGGCCGGTGCGGGTCATCGTGCGGCTCGCCACGCCGTTCGCCCCGGAGGGGAACCTCGCGGGCGGCCGGGCGCTCACCCAGCGGCAGGCGATCGGGGTCGCCCAGGACGCCGCCCTGGCCAGGCTGGAAGGGCAGGGGGTGACGGTCCACGCCAGGTACCAGCACATCCCCTTCCTGGCCCTGGAGGTGGACGCCGCCACCCTGGATCTCCTCTCCCGCATGCCCGAGGTCGTGGCGATCCAGGAGGACGTCTTCCAGAAGCCGCTCCTCGCCAGCAGCAACGCGGTGATCGGCTCCGGCGTGGCCTGGGCGAAGGGGCTCACCGGCGCCGGCCAGGTGATCGCCGTGCTGGATTCCGGGGTCGACAAGACCCATCCGTACTTCTCGTCCGGAGGCCACAACAAGGTGGTTTCGGAGGCCTGCTATTCGTCGAACATCAGCTCGGGCTCGGCCTACGACAACTGGACGAGCCTGTGCCCCGGCGGGGTGACGGAATCCACGGCGCCCGGCGCGGGCGTGAGCTGCCCCGTCTCCCTGACCACCGACTGCCAGCACGGAACGCACATCGCGGGCATCGCCGCCGGCAACGACGGGGTGGGCCCCAACTTCGGGGTGGCCCGCGACGCGGACCTGATCTCCATCCAGGTCTTCTCGAAGTTCTGTTATTCCGCCGGCGACTGCCAGATCGGATCGTGGCTGAGCGACGAGCTCAAGGGGCTGGAGCGGGTCTATGCCCTGGCGGGCACCTACTCGATCGCCGCGGTCAACGTGAGCCTCGGCACAGCGTCGAATTCCTACTATGACCGCCCGACGTGCGACAGCTACAATCCCGCCCTCAAGGCGGCGATCGACAACCTGCGCTCGCTCGACATCGCGACCGTCGGCGCCGCGGGCAACGACTACGGCTCCTACTACGTCTACGCTCCCGCCTGCATCTCGAGCGCGATCAGCGTGGGAGCGACCGACGACAGCGATCAGGTGGCGTACTTCTCGCCGGTCGGACCGGCGGTGGACCTGATGGCGCCCGGGGTCTCGATCACCTCTTCCGTGCCGGGCGGCGGGACCGCCACGCTCAACGGCACCTCGATGGCCGCTCCCTTCGTGGCGGGCGCCTGGGCCATCCTGCGGCAGCAGCATCCGTCCGCCTCGGTGTCGGACCTGCTGGCGATTCTGCGGGCGACCGCCGTTCCGGTGAGCGGGTCCGGCTACAGCGACATGCGCCGGATCAATCTCGGCAAGGCGGTCACCGCCGGTCCGTTCGAGAGCCATTCCTTCGTGATCTCGAACGACGGCGGCGCCGTGCTGTCGGTCCTCTCGCTGCAGCTCGAGACGCTGGTCTCCTGGATCCACTGGACGCCGGAGGCGCCGTTCGACGTGGCGCCGGGAAGCTCGCGGCCGGTGTCGGTCCTGGTCGACCTCGGGGCCGCTCCGGCGGGCGTCTCGATGAACCGGCTGATCGCCGGCTCGACCGACGGTGCCAGGAGCCCCTATCCGGACGCCGTCCACCTCGTCGTCGACAAGGAGGCCTGCTACCGCTTGACGCGGAATCGCACGGGGACCGGGGGCCTGCCCGACGCCTCGCCCGCGAGCTCTCCCGGCTGCCCGCCGGGGGAGTATGCCGCCGGCCAGGTTCTCCAACTGACCGCGCATCCCGCCACCGGCTGGGCGCTCCAGAGCTGGAGCGGCACGGACAACGACGCGGGCACCGCGGCCACCAACGCCCTGACCATGCCGGCGTCGCCTCACACCGTGGCGGTCGCCTACTACGCTCCCTGCTTCGCCCTCACCCTCTCCCATACCGGCTCCGGCGGCGATCCGGTGGCCTCGCCCGCGAGCTCCGCCGGCTGCCCGGCCGGCCAGTACAAGTATGCGGAGCCCATTCAACTGACCGCCTCGCCGGCCCGCGGCTGGCGGGTGGGAGGATGGACCCGCACCAGCGCCGACGCCAGCCACAAGCCGGCGAATTCGCTGGCCATGTCGGCGAGCCCGCTGAGCGTGGCCGTGAGCTATCTGGAGGGTCTGCCGTCGGTCCTCCTCGTCTATGACACATCCTACGACGCGTCCTCCTATACGTCGGCGCTGGATGCCCTCGGCCTGATCTACGAGACGTGGGACCTCTCCGCGAACGGTGTTCCGGATGCCGCGACGCTGGCCCTCTACCCTCGCGTTCTCTGGGACAGCTATTACTCCTCCACCCCGGACGCCGACGCGGAGAGCGTCCTCACCACCTATCTCTCCGGGGGAGGGAGCCTGCTCCTGAGCTCCCCGAACGGCTACGGGACCGATCCCTTCCTCCAGGACTACCTCGGCGTCGGCGGCCAGACGTACACCAACATCTATGGCGTCACGATCATGGGCCGGGGGTCGGCGCTCAGCGGCATCGGGCCGTTCACGGTGAACTATCCCAACGTCATCACTCCCCTTCCCGGAGCCGAGGTGGCGCTCCAGGACGACAGCCGCGGGATCTACGGGGTCAGCAAGATCGGTCCGACCTACCGGACCCTCTTCATCGGCGCCGTGTTCCCGAGCCTGTACAGCGTGAACGACCGGCGAGACCTGCTCGGCGCCGGCATCGACTTCCTCGGCACGGTGTTCGCGGACGCTCCCCGCGGCTACTGGGCGAAGAAGTGGATCGAGGCCCTCTACCGCGACGGCGTCACCACGGGCTGCGGCTCCAACCCCCGGCAGTACTGCCCGGAGGGCGGGATGACCCGCGGCGAGATGGCCAGCTTCCTGCTGCTCTCCAAGGAGGGCGCCGGGTATGCTCCGCCGCCGTGCACGACGGCGCCGTTCAACGACGTCCCGGCGGCGAGCCCGCTCTGCCCGTGGATCCAGGAGCTGGCCCACCGGGGCGTCACCAGCGGCTGCGGCAACGGCAGCTACTGCCCCGGCACGGTCGTCAGCCGCGATCAGATGGCGGTCTTCCTGCTCTCCACCGCGCAGGGACCCGGATACGCGCCGCCGGCCTGCACGACGTCGTCGCCGTTCGTGGACGTCTCCACGTCGAGCCCCTTCTGCCCGTGGGTGGCGGAGCTGGCCCGGCGGGGGATCACCGGCGGTTGCGGCGGCGGGAGCTTCTGCTCGTCCAACCCGGTCAACCGCGCGCAGATGGCGGTCTTCCTGGTCACCAACTTCCACCTGCCGCTGTTCTAGCGGCGGTCTAGCCGGCCTCTTCGGGGCGGGACTCCTCGAGCGCGAGCTCGAGACCCGCCCCGTGCCGCGCCGCCGCGATGGCGGCGGTGATCAGTCCGCAGACGGCGCCGAAGATCGCGAGCCCCAACAGCGTCAGCCATCCCGCGTTCCCCTGCGGCCGGGCCAGCGCGGCGAGCGGGGTCAGCAGGTCGAACCCGCCCCCCTTCTTGGCGGCTTCGAGGGCATTCATCAGCGCCACGGTGAAGGCGCCAAAGGCGAGGCTCACGGCGCCGCCGGCGACGCCGCGCAGGGCCAGCTCCGGACCGGTCAGGGGACGGCCGACCCGCGGCGGCTCCATCCGGAACTCGGGCTCGCGGGCGGTGAAGGGGACGAAGCGGGCGAGCAGGATCAGCCCCGGGATGCCGGTGGGCAGCGTCGACCAGAAGAACGCCTCCCAGCCGATGGCGTGGACCAGGAAGCCGCAGATCGGTCCGGAGACGATGCGGGGCAGCCCGAACAGGCTGGAGAAGAGAGCGTACTGGGTGGCGGAGAAGCGCTTCTGGGTCATCCGCATCAGCAGCACCAGGAAGGCGCCGCTGGCGAGGCTGCTCGCCAGGGTCTCGAAGCCGAAGGCGGCCCACATCATGGGCCGGTTGGGCCCCGGCTGGTGGGCGAGGATGGCATAGCCGGCGTTGGCGAAGATCTGGATGATGCCGAACACCCACAGCGCCCGCCCCAGCCCCAGCGGCTTCGTCAGCAGCCCGCCGACGAAGGTGCCCACGACGTTGACCACCAGGCCGATGACGAACAGCACGAAGCCGCGGTCGAAGTCGCTGTACCCCTTGTCGATCAGGAAGGGGCGCTGGAGGGCCTGGACGAGGTTGTCGGCGATCTTGTAGAGCAGGACGAAGGCGAGGATCTCGAGCGCCCGGTGGCGGGAGAGGAAGCCGAGGAACGGGTACCAGACGGCCTCCTTCAGGGTCTTCGGGGCGACGGCCTCGTCCGCCGGATCGGGGGCCTTCCAGAGGACGATCAGCATCGGCAGGTAGAGGCAGGCGAGGAAGACGTTGACCGCCTGCCAGCCCCACAGCCCGGCGAGCCAGATGGAGATGCTGCCGGCGAGCTGGTAGCCGAGGCGCCAGAGGGCGTTGCGGGCGCCGGCCGCCACCGCCTGCTCGTCGGGCCGCAGGACGTCCACGGCGTAGGCGTCAATGGCGACGTCCTGGGTGGCCCCCGCGAACGCCATGGCGAGGGCCAGGGCGCCGACCACCCAGGGGGTCTGGGGATGGTCGCCGAGCCCGGCGAGGCAGAGGACGCCGATGAACAGCGCGATCTGGGCGATGAAGGCCCAGCCGCGCCGCCGGCCGAGCGGCGGCACGAAGCGGTCCATCAGCGGCGACCAGAGGAACTTGAACGTCCACGGCGCCTGGGCGAGGGTGAACAGGCCCACCACGCGGATGTCGACCCCCGACTTGCGCATCCAGTCCGGAATCGCCACCCAGATCAGCCCCAGGGGCATTCCCGAGGCGAAGGACATCAGCGTCACCGAGGCGGTCCGCCACGAGGTGAACGCCTGGGCGAGGCTGTTGAAGGTGCCGGGCTTCTTCTGAGGAGAAGTCGCTGGGTTGCTCAATCAGAAAGGCTCCCCTGGGTCACGGGTTTGGCGGGGAGCTTACAGCGGATTGGGGTGGAACTGGAGTCAGGGCTCGCCCTTCTGGAAGCTCTCCAGGACGGCGACATCCGCCCGATCTTGAGGCCGCCCCACGGCCTTCTTGTTTCGGATCAGCTCAGGGATTCCCAGGATGCAGATCTTCACGTCTCCGATGCTGTCCTCGACTCGTCCCTTCCATGCGTCCTCGAAGTCGACGTCCTTGAGGGAGGTGATGAGATCGATACGGTGAGGGGGGTAGCCCAACTGGACGAAGCGACTCGGTTCGAGAAAATCCTCGGCCTTGAGCCCAACGCTGCCAAAGCCGAACTCGTCGAGAGCCTCCAATAAGCGCCGGGCGTTGTCCGGCGTCGGCTCGATCCAGATGTCGATGTCTTTGGTCGTGCGGGGCCTGGCGTGATACACGAAGGCGTAGCCGCCCACGATCAGGGCTCTAACCTTCCTCTCGTTGAACAACGCGAGCAACTCGACGAAGTCCTTGGGAAGTTGCATCATGACCCCAGATCTCCCTCTGCAGCTCCTCCAAGGCTTCGAGGCGTTCGAGCCCCGTCATCTGCTGCCAGAATTCGCGGTCGGCTTTCGCCTCGTCCTCGAGCCTCCCCTTGCGTACCCAGAGCGGCTTCATGGCCAAATCATAGCTCTTCCACCCGACCCCGCAGCCCCACCAGCCCCTGGGTCACCGCGTTCAGCTCCTCGCGGGCCGCGGTCAGGTGGTCGCGCTCGGCGCGGACGAAGCGGGTGTAGGGGCCGATCGCCTCGTCGATGCGGCGGAGGCTGCCCTCGACCTCGCGGTCGAACTGACCGGTCAGCGAGGTCATGAGCTGCTCGCGCATGGACTCGATCTTCGCGGTCAGGTTCTTCTTCGCGTCGTGGCGGCGGTTGGGGATGATGAAGAAACCGAGGACGGCGATGGTGCCGGCGGCGAGGATGCCCGTGAAGTCCGCCGCCGCGGTGACCGCGATGTGGGTGAGGATCGCTCCGAGGCCGATCGCCCCCACTTCGGCGAGGGCCGTGCTGGCGACCGCCACCTGCACCGAGTCGGCCAGGCGGTTCGCCTCCCCCTCGCGGTCGAAGGTCTCCACCGAGCGCTGGGCCGCGCGGCCGACGCTGTCGAGCAGGCGGGTGCGGTCGAAATCGAAGCTGCGGCCGACCTGGCCGACGATGCGGTCGGCGTGCTGCTGGCGCCGCAGCGCCAGGTGCTCGGTCACCGCCTGCCACTGCCGCAACTCGGAGCTGACCAGCCAGTCGATGATCTCGGAGACCCGCTTCTCGATCCGCTGCGGCAGGTCGGCCACCACCACCCGCTCGAAGTCGGCCTTCATCTTCGACTTGTTCAGCAGGTCGATGACGCGGGCGAGGCGCATGGTCTCGTCGAAGAAGCTCATGCCGCGGTTCTCGAACTCGCGCAGGACGTTGTCGACGTCGGCCAGCCGGAAGCGGAACTCGCGCTGCATGTCCTCCTTGAACAGGGCCATCTGGCGCTCGATGTCCTCGATCGCCGCGAAGTCCTCCTTCAGCAGGCCGAGCCGGCCGTCGGTGATCTCCAGGTAGCGCTGGGAGAGGTGCTCGGCCACCCCGAGCGGGTTCATCAGCTTGAGGCGCACCCGCTCCTTCTCGTCCAGCGTCGTGACGATGTAGCGCTCCAGCGCCTCGAACCGGCTCTGGGCGAGGAGGGCGGCGTCGCCGGCCGTCTTGCCGCGCAGGGCCAGGCGGGCCGCCACCGGGAAGAGCTCCGGCGCGAAGCCGAGGAGGGTGCGGGCATTCTCGGCGACGAAGGCCAGAATGCGGTCGACGTCCTCGGGGGTCTCCACGGTGTCGATCTTGTTGATCACGATGACGATCTTCTTGCCCCAGTCGCGGATGCCCTGGAGGAAGGCGCGCTCGCTCTCGGTGAACGGGCGGTCGGCGGAGGTGACGAAGAGCACCATGTCCGAGCGCGGCACGAACTCGCGGGTGATCGCCTCGTGCTCGCGGTGGATGGCGTTGGTGCCGGGGGTGTCGACGATGTTGATGTCCTGGAGCAGCTCGAGGGGGGCGGTGATGACGTCGAGCGCCGATTCCAGCGGCGTGCGCGAGACCGCGTCGCCGTGCTTGATGATGTGGATGTGGGTGGTGGTGGGGGTGACCCCCTCCGCGAGGACCTTGCTCCCCAGCAGCGCGTTGATGAAGGCGCTCTTGCCGGCGTTGAACTCGCCGGCCACCACGAGGAGGAAGAGCTCGTCGAGCTGGAGCGCCGACCGCCGGAGGGTCGCCTGGTCCTCGCCCGCCGCGTCGAACCGTGCCAGGGCCTGCTGGAGATCGGCGAGCAGCCGCCGGTTCTCCGCCAGCAGCTCGTCCTGTTCCCGATTGAGAATGCGCCTCAGCATGGTCTTCCCCCGCCCGGGGGAACCTTAGCATGGGGTGTGCCATGAGGCCGGCCATGGTAAACTGCAACCCACTTCAACGGCAGGCCCGCAGACCTGATTGTCGAGACATGATCGTCGAGAAAAAGCACCTGGACGGCTTCACCCTCCTCAACGTGGAGGGGGTCATCAAGCTGGGCGAGAGCGCGCAGTTCTTCGCCCAGACCCTGGAGCGCACCCTTTCGGACGACCGCGGGCACGTGCTGATCGATTTCTCCAAGATCAACTTCATCGACTCGACCGGGATCGGCGAGCTGGTGGGCTACCTGGGGCGCTTCCGCAACTCCAAGCGCGACCTGATCCTGGTCAACCCTTCGGACCGCATCCGCAAGCTCCTGCAGGTCGCGCGGCTCGACGAGCTGTTCCCCACCTACGACTCGGTCCAGGCGGCGCTCGCCGCGGAGCGCTAGAGCCCCTGGCCGCCCCGATCGCCACGGTCGTCCGCAACGGCCTGCCGGAGTCCTGGCACTTCGGCGCCGTGGCCGCCGCGACGCCCGAGGGCCGGCTGGTCGCGGCTCAGGGGAACCCCGAGGAGGCGACCTTCCTGCGCTCGGCGGCCAAGCCCTTCCAGTGCGTGCCGCTGCTGCTGGCGGGTGCCGTGGAGCGCTACGGTCTCGACGCGGCGGACATCGCCCTGGTCTGCGCCTCCCACGGCGGCACGCCCGAGCACGTCCGGCGGGCCGCGGACCTGCTCGCCCGTGGCGGCTTCGGCGTCGAGGACCTGCTCTGCGGCGCCCACTGGCCGATGGACGCCGCGGCTGCCCAAGCGTTGCGGGAGGAGGGGCGGGAGCCGACGCCGCTCCACAACAACTGCTCGGGCAAGCACGCCGGCATGCTGCTCGCCTGCCGGCTGCTCGGTCTCCCGGCCGGCTCCTATGTCGCCGCCGACCATCCCTGGCAGCGGCGGCTCCTGGAGAGCGTCGCGGCGTTCCTCGGCCTGCCGCCGGAGGAGATCGGCCTCGGCGTCGACGGCTGCAGCGTGCCCACCTTCCACGCGCCGCTGGCCGCCGCGGCCCGCGGCTACGCCGCGCTCGCCGATCCGCGGGCGGCGGGCTGCGCGGCCGGCGTCGCGGCGGCGGTGG
>DASWRX010000157.1:0-7906 GCA_036402955.1 Thermoanaerobaculia bacterium | reverse complement strand
ACAGCCAATGGAGCCCTATGTCCGACACACCAGATCAACACCTACTCGAGGTTCTGCTGGACTCCTGGGATCGGAACAACTCCATCCTGCTCAACGTGCTCCGCGTGCTCCCGGAGGGTGGGCTCGAGGCCAGGGCGATGGAGGGCAGCCCATCCGTCGGGGAGATGTTCACACACATCCACTACGTACGGCTCGTGCTCGTCCTCGAGGACGCCCCCGAGCTCGCCAGAGGCCTGCCCCAGGAAGAGTGGGTGGCCGAGCGTGACCCTGATCGCATGACGCAGATGCTGAACGACAGCGCCAAGGCGGTGCGGGACGCGGTCAAGAGCAGGGTGGAGTCAGGCCGGGACATGGACCGTCACTTCGACCATCCGATCCTCCTGCTCCAGCAGATGATCTGGCACGAGGGCTACCATCATGGTCAGATGAAGCTGGCCCTCAAGCTGGCAGGCCTCCCCATGACCGATGAGGTCGCCGGGCCGGCCACGTGGGGCGTCTGGATGCGCAAGAAGTAAGGCCATACGGGGGAGCTCCGGATCTCTTCCGGGCGAGTAGCGTGTCGATCCGCGGGCCTGTAAAATACGAGCGAAGCCAGGGAGAATCCAATTCCAGCCACCGATTCGGACCCCATCCGCTGGAGCATGGTCGCGGAGAGTCTGCGCCGACCCTATCCGGTCAGACTCTCCATGGTCGTGCTCGTGTCGCTCGTTCCCTTCTACATCTTCATCGCCGAGCTGGCGCGGGAACGGACACTGCACGTCCCCGAGCTGGCTTTGGACCGGGCCATACCCCTGCAACCCGCCTGGGCGTTGGCGTACGGACCGCTGTATCTCTTTCTGATCCTGCTGCCGGTGTTCGTCGTCCGGCAGGACGAGCAGATCCGCCGCACCGTTCTCGCTTATCTGACGGTTTGGATGGTTGCGTATGTCTGCTTTCTGCTGTATCCGACCACGGCCTCGCGCCCGGACAAGGTGATCGGAGAAGGATTCGCCGTCTGGGGCCTGCGGTTCCTCTACTCGTCCGATCCGCCGTACAACTGCTTTCCGTCCCTGCACGTCGCGCACTCCTGCGTGTCGGCGCTGACCTGCTACCGTGTGCACCGGGGCGTTGGCATCGCCGCGGCGCTCGGCGCCGTGCTGGTCGGAGTCTCGACGCTGTACACGAAGCAGCACTACGTGGCGGACGTGATCGCCGGGGTGTTCCTGGCCTGCCTGGCCTGCGCCGTGTTTCTGCGCAACTACCCGCGGGAGGCGATACCCGAGCTCGATCGCCGCCTCGCACCGTTCCTCGCGCTGGTCACGATCGGGATCGTTGTCCTCATGTCCGCCTGCTTCTGGGCGGTGCACCGGTTGGCCGGAGGGACCTGAGAGCACTTCATCAGCGATGTCTGGCGAACGGGAGGAAGCGACCTCCAAGATCCACGATCTCGAGAGCACGAGGTGGGCGACATGAACACCGCAGATGTTCGCGCTTCCCTACTCGTTTCCAGGTGTGCAGTAGATGATCGTTCCATCAGGCGACTCTACGCAGCGGGACGTTCCATAGCGATCAGAATGGAGACATACGTGGGGTTCACCGGACGCTTACACATACGTAGCAGCCATCCCCGCCTCCGTCGCAGCCGCGCGGCGTGGGTGTCCCCCCGACTTCGCTTCTCTGGCAGCCGATGGCGTTCTTGTCCGTCCGGGGGACGGTCACCCCGCTCAGCGACGTGGCGCCGAGAAGCAGCAAGATGGCAAGAATCCTGGTCCTGGTTCCGGTCTTCACGTTCGGGAGCCCTCCCCTCAAGCCTTCGGAATTTCCAGCAAGAGAATCTCCGACGGCATGTTCGCCGGGTCCAAGCTCCAGTCGAACCCGGAGGCCGAGAGGAGAAGGACGATCCTGCCGTTGCGGACGTCTCCGTGCAGCCGATCGACGGGCCGGTGACCCACGACCGGCACCGCGTAGGTCTTGACTCCCCCCGGCTCCAGGACTTTCAGCGTCCAATGCGCCTGGCGGTCAGTTCCCCAGAAGCGCACCAGGAGGCCCGGTCCCTGGGGCAGCGGCAGGATGTCGTCGAGAACGTGGTGGCCGTTGAGCCATCGCTGCCAGCCGGCTTCCGTCCGGAACTGCTCGTCCTCCTGGTCGGTCATCTTGGGACAGTCGGGGTGAGTGTCGATGCCGGCCTGCTCATTGGTCCACGAGCGGACCTTTTGTCCGCCGGCGCGGAAGAGCGTGATCCCATCCTGGAAACCCGGCGCGACGATGAAGGAGCCGTCGGCGAGAAAGCGGACGGCGCCCATCGAGAAGTGGCGGCAGTGGAAGTAGTTGGGAGCGCCCGGTCCGCCGAGATCGTAGAGGACCGGTTTGAAATCTTCCATCTTGCCGGACAGGGTGCCGACCCAGGCGACATCGCCCTTGGGGGCGATATCCCGGGCTCCCTTCTGATGCTCGGCGAGCCCCATCAGCAGGACCCGGTCGCCGGAAACGTCGATGTCTTCCACGATCGGGATCTCGTGGCGCTGGAAGATGACCTCTCCGCCGGGATTCCCCTTCAATGGACGCCAGACCGTGGTCCATAACTGTGAGGAGACGACCAGGGTGCTGGGGGAGACGGCCAGATGTGTGTAGTGGTCGATATCGCCCAACGTCTTCAGGTCGGGCACCAGGGTCCGTCGCTTAACCCCGTCGAGGCCCACCTCGGCGACGCCGGCGCGATCCCAGGAGATGTACACGGAACTGTCGCTGGCCCAGCGGATGTCGGTCGCGACGGATTGCGCCTGTGGGAGCGAGATGCGGTCGAGCAGGCGCAACTCCTGATTCGACTGGGCGCCGGCTCCGAGAGAGCTGAAGGTTGCCACGAGAAGGGAGAGGACTCCGATACTTCTCCATCGCGGTTGCATCATCAATTGGCTCGACACGGGCCCTCTCCTTTTTGCGATGTCGCAAGTGTAGCAAAATGGAGATGAACTATGACGCTCCTGGGAACGGAGTCCGCCGCCCTAATCACACACCTGCATGACCGCCGGCAGCGACTGCACTCTCTGACCCCCGCGGCCCCCCCCGGCGGGGGAGGAGGACGTTGACCTTCTCGAGCCCTTGGGAGCCGCCCTGCGCTCCGCCCAAGTGCCGGGGATAGGTACATGGGATCTATGGGGCTCGGCACCGGTTGGCCGGAGGGAGCTGAGAGTCCTTCCACCAGCGGTGGCAACACGTCCTCGGCAGCGTAGCGGCCCTACAATATCCATCCCCCCTCATTCGTCTACAGCCGTGGATGAACGGCGCGGAGAGCTTGGAGCGGATGGCACTCGAACAGGACCGGCGGATCTCCGAAGTGGTCGACCGGGAGCAGTCCCGGCTGCGCAGCTTCATTCGCCGGCGGGTGCCCGACCCGCGTGACGCCGAGGACATCCTGCAGGACGTCTTCTACGAGCTGGTGGAAGCGAACCGCCTGCTGATGCCGATCGATCACGTCACCGGCTGGCTGTTCCGCGTGGCGCGCAATCGCATCACCGACCTCTTCCGCCAGAAGAAGCCGGAGAGCTCCAGCCAGACCGCCGTCGCGGGCGAGGACGACGAGCTGCTGCGGTTGGAAGATCTGCTGCCTTCGCCCGATGCCGGACCGGAGGCGATCTACGCCCGCAATGTGCTGCTCGATGAGCTCGAGCTGGCGGTCGACGAGTTGCCGGCGGAGCAGCGCGCGGTGTTCGTCGCGCACGAGTTGGAAGGACGCAGTTTCAAGGAGATGGCCGCCGAGACCGGCGTGAGCGTGAACACGCTGCTCTCGCGCAAGCGTTACGCCGTGCTGCACCTGCGCGAGCGGTTGCAAGGCATTTACGATGAATCTACGAAATCATAAGAGGCTGACCATGAGAAAAAGATGGATGTTCATCGTTCCGATTGCGATTCTGGGGATGGTGATCTTTGCCGTCATCGGCGGCGAAATCGTGCTGCACCTGTGGAACTGGCTGGTGCCGGCGCTCTTCGGCGGGCACGAGGTCACCTTCTGGCAAGCGCTCGGGCTGCTGGCGCTCTGCCGGATCCTCTTCGGCGGATTCGGATGGCATGGCTCCGGTCGCTCCAATGCCCGCCGTCGCATCAAAGAGCGCATGGAAGAGCGCTGCGCGCACATGACGCCTGAGGAGCGGGAACGATTCCGCGAAGGCATGCGCGCCCGTTGGGGCTTCGTCCCGCCCGCCGGCGAGAGCAAGGGGGAGTGACGCCGTCTCGACAGCGCCCAAACGAAGCAAAACCTGACGACGCGCTAGGTGAGCCAGTAGACGGCGGCGAAGGCTGCGAGCGCCGCGAGGGCTTGCAGGGCGAGCACACCCAGCGTCTGCCGTGGAACCCGGGGTAGCCATTTCAGCGCGAAGTACGCCACCAACGGGACCTGCGCAACCATGAGAAGCTGGAAGATGTGGGCTGGGGTTCCCTCGTCGGCTTCATGGACGACGCCGAACATCGCCGCGTGACCCAGCACCAGGGCAAGGGCGGCGAGGGACATCGCGATGGGGAGAAGGGCGCTCGGCTGCTTCATCGGCGAGACGTTCATCCGTACCTCCGCGGCCAGCGACTCCGAGGGCCGGAGCCGAAAGTACTTTGCAGTGTAAAGTCGATGCGGCTGCTTGTCAAGGGAGCCGGAGCACGCCGGCCGTGAGCGCCCGGTCCTCAATCCCCGCCCTTGAGCCCCGCCTTCTTCGCGTAGTACCGGAACGAGCGGAAGCTCATCCCCAGGATCTCGGCGGCCTGGGTCTGGATGCCTTCGGCACGCTCCAGGGCCTGAATCATGAGCTGGGTGCGGATCGACTCGAGGTAGGCCTCGAGGTCGAGCCCCTCCTCGGGGAGCTGCACCAGGTCCGGGTTGGTCCGCCGGTTGGTCAGCAGGTGGACGGGGAGGTCGCGGGTGGTGATCGTCTCCGCGTGGGAGAGGGCGAGGATGCGTTCGATCAGGTTTTCGAGCTCGCGCACGTTGCCCGGCCAGTCGTAGCCCTCCAGGATGTGCATCGCCTCGATCGAGATCTGCCGCGGCGGCAGCTCCATCTCGGCGCAATATTTCTGCAGGAAGAACTCGACGAGGAGCGGGACGTCCTCGCGGCGCTGGCGCAGCGGCGGCAGATTGATCGGCAGGACGTTGATCCGGTAGTAGAGGTCCTCGCGGAACTCGCCGGTCTGGAGGCGCGTCTCCAGGTCCTGGTTGGTGGCGGCGATGATGCGCACGTCCACCTGCTCCTCTTCGGTGCCGCCGACCTTGCGGATGACCTTCTCCTGGATGGCGCGCAGGAGCTTAACCTGCATGGTCGGCGTCATCTCGCCGATCTCGTCCAGGAACAGCGTGCCGCGGTCGGCTTCCTGGAACAATCCCTTCTTGTCGCGCACGGCGCCGGTGAAGGCGCCCCGCTCGTGGCCGAACAGCTCGCTCTCGAGCAGGTTCTCGGGCATGGCGCCGCAGTTGATCGAGAGGAACCGCCGCGCGGAGCGCGGGCTCGCGAAGTGGATGGCGCGGGCGATCAGCTCCTTGCCGGTGCCGCTCTCGCCATGGACCAGCACCGTCGAGGTCGTGCGGGCGATGCGCTCGACCAGCGAGAAGATGGCCTGCATCCGGCCGCTCTTGCCGATGATGTTGTTGAAGGTGTACTTCTGCTCGAGCTCGCGGCGCAGGTAGACGTTCTCGTCGGCGAGCTCCGCCTGCTCGAGCGCCTTCTTGGCGACGATCTTGAGCTCCTCGACGTCGAAGGGCTTGGAGACGTAGTCGGCGGCACCCAGCTTCATCGCCTCGATCGCGGACTTGGTCGAGGTGTAGGCGGTCATCATGATCACCTGCGGACCGCCGCCGTTCGAGGCTTTCATCTCGCGCAGCAGGTCGAGGCCGTTGCCGTCCGGCATCAGGATGTCGCAGAGCACGAGGTCGAAGCTGGCCCTCTCCAGGCTCTTGCGCGCCTCCTCGACCGAGCGGGCGGTGGAGACGTCGTAGCCCTCGCCCTGGAAGAGCAGGGAGAGGAAGTCGACCAGGCTCGCCTCGTCGTCGACGATCAGCAGGCGGTGCCGCGGGCTCACGCGGGCGCCTCCGCCGAGACCAGGGTCACGCTCGCCGCCACGGCCGGCAGCTCGACGATGATCGCCGTGCCGGCGCCGGGGCGGCTGTCGACGCGCAGGCGGCCGCCGTGGTCCTGGACGATGCGGTAGACGATGGCCATGCCGATGCCGGTGCCGCCGTCGAAGAAGGACTGGAACGGATGGAAGAGGTTGGTGCGCTGCTCCTCGGACATGCCGCGCCCGGTGTCGATCACCTGCAGCCGGTACCAGTCGCCGGACGATTGGCCACCAGAAAACTGGCCGACGACGCGGAGGCTGCCGCCGTCCGGCATCGCCCGCAGGGCGTTGCGCGCCAGGTTCCAGAAGATCTGGCTCACCTGGTCGGGATCGGCGAACAGGCGGGCCGACGGCGGATCGAGCTCGACCTCCAGCCGGTGGTGGGCCGAGACCTCCTCGCTGTTGCGGAGCAGCTCGACGTTCTCCGCGAGCAGCCGCGCGATGTCGAAGGAGACGCTGGAGCGCTCGCGCGGGCGGGCGAAGCGGAGGAAGCCCTTGATCGTGCGGTCCAGCCGGTGGCTCTCCTTGAGCAGGATCTCGATCAGCTTGCGCTGCGCGGCGTCGCCGTTGACGGAGCCGGCGAGCATCTGCACCGAGCCGGAGATCGCCGCCAGCGGATTGCCGATCTCGTGGGCGAGGCCGGCCGCGAGCTCGCCCACGGCGACCATGCGGTCTTTCATCCGCAGATCTTCCTGCATGCGGCGCCAGCGGGTGAGGTCCTGGAAGATGATGATGTAGCCGCGGTGATTGCCGAAGGCGTCGGTGAGGCGCGAGATGGTGAAGCCGACGTAGCGGGTCTCGCCGTCGCCGCGGGTCATCTCGACCTCGGAGCGCATGCGTCCCGTCTCCAGGCTGGCCGCGGCGGCCTCCTGCCAGTGCTCGGGGGTGAACAGGCCCGACTGGTGGATGGGCGAGCCCACCAGCTCGGCCTCGCCGCGGCCCAGGATGTCGAGCCCGGCCAGGTTGGCGCTGGTGACGTTGCCCTCGAGGTCGGTGGTCAGCAGGCCGCTGGTGATCGACTGGATGACGTCGCGGTGCACCACCTGGAGATCGGCCAGGTGCTCGCTCTTCTCCTCCAGGGCGCGCTCGACGCGGGTGACGTTGTGCGCCAGGTAGTAGGTGAGCAGCGCGACACCATAGAAGCCGAAGCCGTGGACGGCGAGGTTGTAGCCCAGCCGCCAGCCCGGAATCTCCTGGGTGGGCGTCGCCGGCCGGATCCAGCCGAAGAAGAGGGAGATGATCATGCCGCCGTAGAGCAGGAAGGCGAGGCTCGCCACGATCACGCCGGCCCGGCGGCGCAGGAGCGTCGAGGCGACCGCGATGACGATCAGGTAGAGCAGCGAGAACGGGCTGGTGGCGCCGCCCAGGAAGTAGACCAGGCCGGTGATCAGCAGCAGGTCGCCGAAGAACTGGATGTAGGCCTGGGCCGTGGGGTAGCGGCGCAGCAGCCGGGTCAAGGCAATGTAGAGCAGGGTGGCGCCGAAGGTGGCGCCGCCCAGCAGCCAGACCACGGAGGGGGAGAGCACCTGTTCGGCGGCCAGCGGCGACGTGGGCGGCGGCGGCCCGACGAAGCCCGGCTCCGTGGGCTGCGGGTTGGCGATCCAGAGCTGCAGCAGCCCGAAGGGGAGGAGCACGCTGACGATCGCCACCACGCGGATGGCGATGTACCAGCGGAGCTGACGCGCCAGCGGAGTCATTTGGGAATCATCTGGGTAAAGCGGAGAGGGCGGCGGCGCGGAGCCGCCGCCCGGACATCCTGCTAGCCGATCTTGCTCAGGATCGAGTAGAGCGGCAGGTACATCGCCGCCACGATCGTTCCGATGATGGCGCCGAGCAC
>DASWRX010000156.1:0-1855 GCA_036402955.1 Thermoanaerobaculia bacterium | reverse complement strand
GTTGACTGTTAACAGTTAACTGCCAGCGGCCACTGGATCCCATGCCCAGCGCTCACCGGAGGTCACCATGACCGAGCGAAACCATCCGCACCATGGCTCCCACCTCGAAGAAGTCGCCGCGTGGCACCCGATCGACGGCACTCCGACCAAGAAGAAGGTCGCGGTCGGCTGCTCCATCGGCGCGACGATCGAGACCTACGACTTCATCGGCTTCGGCACGGCCGCGGCCCTCTACTTCAACGAGGCCTTCTTCCCCGCGAACGACCCGCTCTCGGGCACGCTCCTGTCCTTCGCCACGCTCGGCATCGGCTTCGCCGTCCGCCCGCTCGGCGGGATCATCGGCGGCTACCTCGGTGACCGGATCGGCCGCAAGCCGGTCCTCGTCGGCTCCCTGCTCCTCATGGGGATCGCGACCGTGCTCATCGGCGTGCTGCCGACATACCAGCAGGTCGGTGTCTGGGCACCGATCCTGCTCGTCGCTGTGCGGGTGGTGCAGGGGCTCGCGTTCGGCGCCGAATGGGGCGGCGCGATCCTCATGTGCTTCGAGCACGCCCCCTGGCGCAAGAAAGGCCTCTACACCGGTGTCACGCAGGCCGGTTTCCCGGTCGGGCTGCTCCTGGCGAACCTGGCGTTCCTGGCCAGCGTGCCGCTGGGCGGCTCGTGGGCGTGGCGGGTGCCGTTCCTGCTCAGTGCCGTCCTGATCGTCGTGGGCATCCTCATCCGGCTCAAGCTGGAGGAGTCCCCGGAGTTCGAGGAGCTGAAGGAGGAGGGCGACCTCTCGAAGAACCCGCTCCTGGAGGTGCTGCGCGACGACTGGCGCAACATCCTGCGCGCCTTCTGCCTGCGTAGCGCCGAGACCGCGGGCTACGCCGTGTCGGTCACGTTCATGCTGTCCTACCTCACCCGCGAGGGGCTCGCCGAGCGGTCGGTCAGCCTGACCGCGCTCATGGTGGCGGCCGGCCTCGGGATCTTCGCCACGGTCTTCTGGGGTGCGCTCACCGACCGGATCGGGCGGCGGCCGGTGTACCTGCTCGGCACCGCGGTGATGGTGCTGTGGGGCGTCCCGCTGTTCCTGGTCATCAACACGGGTGTGGCGGCGGCGATCGTGCTGGCCTTCGTCGTCAGCTACGCGATCTGCCAGAACTCCCTGGCCGGCGTGCAGGGCGCCTGGTTCGCCGAGCTCTTCGCGACCAAGACCCGCACCACCGGCGCCTCCCTGGCCTACCAGCTGTCCGCCGTCGTTTCCGGCTTCACGCCGCTGATCGCAACCGCGCTCTACGCCGCGACCGGCTGGATCGGCCCGGCGCTGCTGTTCAGCGGCTACGGCCTGCTGGGGCTGCTCGCCGCCCTGGTGACCCGCGAGACCTGGGGACCGGCGGAGCGCGAGGAGGTCGCGCTGCTCGAGCGCGCCGTCACGGGGCCGACCGCGCCGAGCCGGGCCTCGGCCCCCCGCACCAGGTCGGCAAGCGGCAGCTGACAACTGGTCCGGCAACCAACTGACACAACAGCGAAGAGGAGAGCCTGATGACATCGCCAAGCACGCCGCAGACCACGGCCGGCACAGACGACCGGGCAGAGCGGATCGAGCGCATCCGCCAGGCCGCGTACCGAATCCGCCGCAACGCCCTGGACATGGGGGAGGTGCAGGGCCAGGGCTACATCGGCCAGGCGCTGGGCGTCGCCGACGTCCTCGCCGTGGTCTACACCGACCAGTTGCGGTACCGGCCGGAGGACCCACACTGGCCCGACCGTGACCGCTTCCTGCTCTCCATCGGCCACTACGCGATCGCCCTCTACGCCGCGCTGGCCGAGGCCGGGACCATCCCGCTGGAGGACCTGGAGACCTACGGCTCCG
>DASWRX010000155.1:0-4332 GCA_036402955.1 Thermoanaerobaculia bacterium | reverse complement strand
GCGGATCGTGTCGGGACCATGCAGGTTGCCGGGCACCCCCGGCGTGCGGTCCGCGAAGTCGGGACCGACCACCTGGTCGAGGGCGTCCAGGGTCCCGCCGCTCAGGATCTGGAGATAGTGGCGGACGATCTCCTTGTTGGCAACGTTGGCGTCCGGACTGGCCGGAGCGGCTGGCGCCGGCGGCGCGGGAGCCTGCGCGCGGGCCGCTTTTCCGGCCAGCAGGACAGCGGCGAGCAGGACGGCGACGAGCAGAAGGCGGGCGAATCGGGGCACGCCGTTGAGTCTACTCTCTCTACAACCCTCCGCTACAACGCCTCGAAGCATCCCCGCCCGCCGCCGCACCGCGCCTCGTCGGCCACCCGGCCGTCGGGACCCAGGCAGGTGTGGGTGAGACTGCACCAGCAGAAGCCGTCCCGCGGGTTGGGCACCGAGGGATCGGGCTCGACGTCCACGAACATCCCCTTCCAGCGCAGGCGCGAGCAACAGGTCCGCGGCTCCGTCCGGCCCGAGCTCCTGGCGAGATCCATACGCTCAGCCCTCCTCTTCCCCATGATCCGGAATAATGCCGGCGGCGGCGATCAGGGCCCGCTTCACGGCCACCCGCGCGAGCTGGATCTTGTAGCGGTTGCCCGCCAGCGCCCCGGCCTTCTGCACCGCCGCCTCTCCCGCCTTGGCGGCCAGCGCGGCGTCGATCGACTTGCCCTTGAGCAGCTCCGCGGCGTCGACCGAGATCCATGGCACCGGCGCCACCTGGCCCAGCACCACCCGCGCCCGCGCCACGCGGCCGTCGGCGTCCATCTCCAGCGCCACGGACGCGGTGGCGAGCGACCAGTCCAGGGTCTCGCGCTGGCGCACCTCGTAGCTGGCGACCTTGCGGCCGGCCGCCGGGGGCAGCAGGACGTGGGTCAGGATCTCCCCTGGCCGCAGGTCGTGCTCGCGCTCCCCCTCCTTCTGCGGCGCGCGGTAGAGCTTCTCGATCTCGACGCTCCGCTCCCCCTGCGGGCCGAACAGCACCGCCTGGGCGCCGACGGCGATCAGCAGCGGCGCCACGGTCGAGGGGCTCACGAAGTGGGCGGGCCCGCCGTCGCCGAAGATGGCGTGATACCGGTAGTCACCGGCGGGGATCATCGACTTGCCGTCGCGCAGGGCCAGCAGGCCGTAGCCGTTGCGGTAGTACCAGCAGCGCGGGCGCTGGAGGAGGTTGCCGCCGAGGGTGGCGACGTTGCGGATCTGCGGCCCCGCGACCCGGGCGAGGGCGGCGGTGAGGGCCGGATACTCCCAGCCCAGCGCGGCGTCGGCGGCCAGCTCGTCGAGGGTGGTGATGGCGCCGACCCGCAGCCCGCCGCCCTCGGCGCGGACCCCGGTCAGGCCGTCGATCCCGGTGACGCTGACCAGCCGCCGGGGCGTCTCGACGCCGTCCTTCATCAGGGCGAGCAGATCGCTGCCGCCGGCCAGGGGAGCGGCGGCGGCCGGGTCCGTCCCCAGCAGGCGCACCGCCTGCTCGCGGGTGTTGGGAGAGGCGTACTCGATGGGATGCATCAGGCGATCCCCTTCCCGTTGGCCACCAGTGCGTCGAGCACCCGGCGCGGGTGGAGCGGCAGGTACGGCACGCGCACGCCGATCGCGTTGGCCACGGCGTTGGCGATCGCCGCGGCCGGCGAGACCATCGGCGGCTCGCCGACGCCGATCACGCCGCGCTCGTCGTAGCCGGGGCCGGTCATCATCCGCACCACCAGCTCGCCGACGTCGCCGATGCCCGCCATCTTGTAGGACTCGAAGTCGACGCTGAGGGTGGTCCCGGTCACCGGATCGGTCACCTTCTCCTCCGCGAGCGCGGTGGAGATCCCCATGATCAGCGCGCCGTAGACCTGGCTCTCGGCCGTCTTCAGATTGACGATCAGGCCGCAGTCCTGCACGGCGACCAGCTTCTGGATCTTGACGATCCCGGTCTCCACGTCCACCGTCACGTCGGCCATCTGGACGCCGCCGACGCCGCTGCCGGTCAGCTCGCCGGGGCCGGGATTGGCGCCGGTGGCGGTGAGCGGCGTATGGCCGGAGAGGGCCGCCGCCTGCCGCCAGGTGAGGGCGCGGGAGGGATCGGCCCTGACGCGGATCTTCCCCTCCGCGGCCTCGAGATCGTCCGGCTTCGCCCCGAGCCGCGGCGCCGCCTTGGCGAAGACCAGCGCGAGAGCGTTCAGCGCCGCCCGCCGGGTGGACGCCGAGACGCCGCCCACCGTCGTGCTGCCGCCCGAGCCGCCGGAGGCCGGATAGCGGCTGTCGCCGATGCTCACCTGCACGGCGTCGAGGGGCAGGCCGAGCGTCTCGGCGAGCACCACGCCGACCACCGTGCGGGTGCCGGTGCCGATGTCCTGGGTGGAGATCTTGGCCTCGGCGGTGCCGTCCGGATGGAGGATCACCTCGCAGTTGCTGCGGTGCCCGCCCCCGCCCCAGGTGTGGATCGCGAGGCCGAGCCCCCGCTTCACCGGCCCTCGCGACGGGTCTCCCCGAGGATGCCAGCGCCGGCGCCAGCCCATCAGCGAGTCCGCGACCTCGATCTCCTCGCGGTAGGTTTTCGCGAGCGCGCCGGTGAGCGGGAGATTCTGGAGCACGAAGTCGAGCGCGCTCATCCCCAGCGTGGCGGCGAGGTCATCGAGCGCGCTCATCGTGAGGAAGCACGCCTGCGGATGGTTCGGCGCCCGCCAGGCGCGCGAGCTCGCCTTGTGCGTGGGCACCGACGTGTGCTGATGCCGGCGGTTGGGGATCTGGAAGACGTACGGCAGCGGCGGGCTCCCCGAGCCGCCAAGGCCGCCCGAGCCCCAGGACCTCGACGTCCAGGCGGTGAGCGTGCCGTCCTTCTTCGCGCCCACCTCGATCTCCGCGTAGGCCGACGGGCGGTCGCCGGCGACGGTCAGCTCGGCGCGGCGGTCGAGCATCAGCTTGACGGGCGCGCCCGTCAGCTTCGCCAGCCGGGCGCACTCGACGCCCCAGCGATCGATGCTGAACTTGCTGCCGAAGCCGCCGCCGATGTAGTCCGCCACCACCCGCACGTTGGCGGCGGGAATGCCGAGCGCCTCGGCGAGCTGCGCGGCCACCCCGGAGACCGCCTGCGTGGAGCACCAGGCGGTGAGGTGGTCGGGCCCCGTCCAGTGGCAGATCTGGCCGTGCGGCTCCAGGCAGTTGTGAGCCACCAGGGGCATGCCGTAGCTCCCCTTGACGCGGAAGTCCGCGGCGGCCAGGGCGGCCGCGGCATCCCCCTGGGTCTCCTCGCCTTCGGGCTCCACTTTTATGCCCTGAGAAACGGCGTCGGCGAGCTTCTCCTCGGTGACGAAGTGCGGCAGCACCTCGTACTCGACCTTGATCGCCCGCAGCGCGTCCTCGGCGATCCCCTCGGACACGGCGGCGACGGCGGCGATCTCGTCCAGCGCCCACTGGATCTCCGAGCCGGGACCCTGGATGACCCGCACGGCCCTGACGCCGCGCAGGCTTTGAGCGGCGGCGACGTCGAGCCGCTTGACGCGGGCGTGGGCGTGGGGACAGCGCAGGATCTTGCCGTACAGCATCCCCGCCGGCTTGAGGTCGTAAGTGTACTTGGCGTGGCCGGTCGTCTTGGCGGGGCCGTCCAGGCGGGAGGTCCGCTGGCCGATCAGCCGGCGGTCCTTTTCGCCGGGCCAGGTGGGATCAGCCATGGTCCTTCACCTCCGGCGGCTTGGGGCTCTTCGGCTCGTCGTCATCCCCGGCGGCCATCAGCGGCGCGGCGGCGAGCACGGCGCGGCGCATGCCGGCGTAGGTGCCGCAGCGGCAGAAGTTGCCGGAGAGGCCTTGCTGGAGGTCCGGCAGGGAGGGGCTGGGATTGTGGTCGAGCAGGGCCTTGGCGGCCATCAGGAAGCCCGGGGTGCAGAAGCCGCACTGCTGGGCGTCGTTCTCCACGAAGGCGGCCTGCAGCGGATGGAGCTTCGCGGGCCGGCCGAGGCTCTCGATGGTCTCGATGGGCTGGCGCTGGACGTCGATGGCGAGGAGGCTGCAGGCGTAGACGGCCTTGCCGTTGAGGATCACGGTGCAGGCGCCGCAGGTGCCGCGGTCGCAGACCCGCTTGGCGCCGGTCAGCTCCAGCTCATCGCGCAGGGCGTCGAGCAAGGTGGTGCGCGGCTCGAGCTTGAGATCGTAGGCCTGATCGTTGATCCGCAGCCGCACGGGAACCGGCCCCGGCCCCCACACCTCCATGCCGTCCTCGGCCTGCGGCTTCTGAGGCTTCTTCGCCGCCTCCGCGAGATCGGCGCCGAGCAACCCGGCCGATCCGAGCGCCCCCGCCGCCGCGCCCCCCCGCAGGAAATC
>DASWRX010000154.1:0-8399 GCA_036402955.1 Thermoanaerobaculia bacterium | reverse complement strand
CTTGGCTGCGAGCTCCGCCGGGCGGCTCCGGCGGTGAGACAGCGGATCGCCGTCAGTCAGATCCACATGACCGCCAACCGGCTGGGCCTTCGCAACGTCGACGAGGTGTACATCGCCCGGCTCCTGACGCGCGCCCTGGAGACGATCGAGATCGAATCCCCCGATCTCTGGGGCCGCCTCGGCCGGTGGCTCGAGCAGGGCGCCACCCGCGCCTCATCTCAGAATCAGCGGCTTGCGAGTCTCCTCCATGCCGCCTTCGCCCTTACAGGACAACTCGGTACCGCGCCGGCTCAAAGCGGCGCTCTCTTGAGCTAGGAGGCAGCGATGCTGCGCACGAGCAGTTACACGATCTATGTCGATCTACCGGGCAACACCGAGGAAATGCTGCTGGTCCATGGCTACACGGGAGCTTACGATCGGATCAGCCGTCGCGCCGCCACCTTCGTTCGCTCCCTCGAGCGGCGCCGTCCGCCGAAGCCACTCTATGGCGATTGGAGCCCGGAGCCGTCGGCCGACGGACAGGTGACGTCTCCCTCCGACGCCACGGTCGAGGCGCTGAAGCGGCGCGGCTATCTGACCGAGATGTCGCCGGAGGAGGAGGAGGCGCATTTCGTTCAATTGGCGAACGACCTCCACGAGCGCGCGGTGCACAAGATGCCGAGCTACATCTTCATGCCGACCTACGATTGCAACCTCCGCTGCGCCTACTGCTTCCAGGATCACATGCGCACCGATTCCGGCTTCACCCATCTGTTGCGGACGATCCAACCGGCGATGGTCGACCGCATCTTCGCGGCCCTTCCGCAGATCGAAGCGATGCACGGCATTGAAGGCGAGGGCCCGCGGCACCGCAACATCGGATTCTTCGGGGGCGAACCGCTGCTGAAGGCCAGCCGGCCCATCGTGCAGTACATCATCGAAAAAGCCCACTCGATGGGCACCGCCGAATTCTGGGCGGTCAGCAACGCGACGGAGCTCGAGGCCTATCGCGACCTGCTGGGGCCGGACGGGATCACGTCCGTGCAGATCACCCTCGACGGGCCGCCGGAAGAGCACGACAAGCGGCGGATCCGCGCGGATGGCTCGGGCACCTATCAGAAGATCGCCGAGAACATCTCTCTGGCTCTCGAGCAGGGCATCAGCGTCAGTGTCCGCCTCAACATAGATCGGCACAACATTCTGCAACTGCCCATCCTGGCGGCGGATTTCCAGGCCCGTGGATGGCACCAGAAGACCAATTTCTCCGCCTACGTGGCCCCCCTTCGCGCGGAGAACAAGAAGACGGACGCCCGGACCACGTTCGATACCTGGGAGCTCGACCAGTCTCTGGCCGAGATGCAGGAGGCCGACCCCGATCTCAGGATCTTCGGCCGTGCCGATGATGGCATCAAACGGAACGCCCGCAAGATTTTCGCCAAGAGCCGCGCCGCCATCTCCAGCTACCGGGAAAGCTTTTGCAGTGCCCACACGCGGATGTATATCTTCGACGCCTTCGCCGACATCTATGCCTGCTGGGAGCGGACCGGTGACGCCAAGGTCCGTATCGGGCACGTCGACGCGGCTGGCGAGGTCAGTCTCAACACCACCGTGAACACCCTGTGGAGGAGCCGCACCGTGGTCAGCAACCCGGCCTGCCGCAAATGCCGGTACGCCTTGAGCTGTGGTGGCGGCTGCGCCGTGCTGGCGGTCGGCAAGACCGGGCACTTCAACTCGAACTTCTGTGACGGCTATGCCTCCCGCTTCCGCTCCAACGTGGCCGAAGCATATCTGGATCATACCCGGGGGGTTCCCAGCGAGATGCGGGGGGAGAAAGTCTGCGACCAGTAGCAGCTCGTAAAGAGTCCTTTCATGAGATCGGGCTCGCTTGTTGATTGGGACCCTTCCGAGAGCTGAAGGGGACGTCTACTGCCCCGAGCGGGCAAGAAAGGAGACAGCATGAGCGACGAGAAGGTCAACGGGACGCCGGACGAGTTGGCCGAGGTCAACAACCTCGAGATCGAGCCTCTCTCAGACGAGGATCTCGACTCGGTGGCGGGAGGCCTCGCGGATGCTCTCGAGGCTGACTGCACGAATTGCGGTACCAACGAAATCTGCACCAGCTAGGCTGATCAGAAGCTTCGTCCCACCCGAAGCTTGATCGATGCCGATCGAGTGAGCTCCGCTGCGCCGTTCTTCCCGGGGGCCTCGTTCCCGGGCAGGGCGGCGCAGCGCCGTATCCGCGTCGCCCCCCGGAAAAGCGAAACATCCCGCGCCCTTGCCAGCCTCGGAAATCGGCTCGACGTCGCTGTGGAAGATCATGATGGTCTCCGTCCTCGCCTGTCCCCGGGCGCTCGGCGAGAAGCACCCCAATAGATGAGGAAGGGGCACGCTCTTCCGCATTCCGAAAGGAGCCCTGCATGTCGTCCAAGCTCTGCCGCACGCTTCTCCTGTCCCTCGTGGTGCTCGGCCTCACGGCGGCCGCTCCCGCCTTCGCCGGCCAGCCGGTCCAGGCGCCCACCCTGCAGGCGCCGGCCGGATGCCCGCCGGCCGCGAACCTCTTCTCCGCTCCAACCCAGGTCTGCAAAGCGAACGACGCAGTGGCCGCGCCCGAGCCCCCGGTGTTCATGATCTCCACCACCAACAAATACACAGGCTACTGCCAATGCGGCTGCCGGTTCGTCAAGGACTGCACACGAACGCCGACTGCCACGGGGGAAGCTGCCTCTCCGGCGTTTCCTGCTGCTGAGGACCGCGATCCGAGAGGGCCGGCGCCGCAGATGGCGGGCCGACCCTCTCCCTGGTGACCGGCCTCTTACTGGACGATCGGGCACTTTCTTCCCGTGTAGCAGGTCCCGGGGCAGGTCCCACCTTCGGGAATGTTGCCGCAGAGGCGGCAGCAGAGCTGGCCCGTCGCGCAATCGCTGCTGAAGTTGCAGCCGCTCCTGAACGAGGGGGCGGGCGCCAGGTCCGCCGGGGTCTGGCTCCCGCCGCCCGACAAGGTCGCCAGGAACTGCGCGGTCGCCGCGTCGGGCCCAGGAGCCGTCACGGCATTCGCGGCAGGCGTGGCCACCGGCGGCGTCTGGGCCATGGCCTGCGCGAGCGGGAGGAGGGAGAGGAGGGCCAGGAGGACGAAAACTGACTTCTTCATACAGTCATCTCCTTGTCGACGGAGGCGGCCTGAGACCGGCCGGCTCCAAAAGAGAAGGTGCTCCGCCGCCACCGATCGAGGACTCCCTGAGCGTAACCCGGACCTGGCCGTAGAGTGGGGAGGGCAGCCCGGCACGATTCTCCCGGCTTCGTATACCCTTTGCGGAGCGGTCGCCGGAACGGACCGGGGCGCTTTCAGGGAGAACGGAATGCCGGCTCGACTTCACCCCTTCCGGAGAACGGTTTGCGGCCTGGCCCTCCTCGGGCTTCTGGGTCTGTCCCCCGGCGCGCGGGCCGACGAGGTGGACGACTACATCGCGTCCGAGATGCGGACGCAGCACATCCCCGGCCTCTCTCTCGCCGTCGTCAGGAATGGACAGGTCGTCAAGGCCAGGGGCTACGGCCTGGCCAGCGTCGAGCTCAACGCGCCGGCCACCCCGGAGACCGTCTACCGCCTGGCGTCGATCACCAAGCAGTTCACGGCGGCGGCCATCCTGCTGCTGGCGCAGGACGGCAAGCTCGGGCTCGACGACAGGATCAGCCGCCGCCTGGAGAAGACCCCCGCGGCCTGGAGGGAGGTGACGGTCCGGCAGCTCCTGACCCACACGTCCGGCATTCGGGACCACCTGAACGAGATGCAGGGCAAGACCTGCAACGGCACGAGCCCGGAGGAGATCACCACCCAGATCGGCGCCCTCCCCCTGAACTTCGCGCCGGGCTCGCAATGGATGTACAGCAATACGGGCTACCTGGTGCTCCAGAGGATCATCGAAAAATTGAGCGGCAAGCCTTTCGACGCCTTCCTGGCGGAGCGGGTCTTCACGCCGCTCGGCATGACGGCCACGCGCCGCAACAGCCCCGGCGACATCATTCCCAACCGGGCGCAAGGATATGTCTGGGATCACGACCGGCTGCGCAACAGTCCCTTTCTTGAGCCCACGCTCTACGACAACGCGGACGCCGGCCTGCTCTCCTCCGTGCTGGATCTCGTGCGCTGGGACGCCGCGCTGTACGGAGACCGCATCCTCAACGCGGCCAGCCGGGAGCAGATGTGGACGCCGGTGAAGCTGGCCAGCGGCGCCACCTATCCCTACGGTCTCGGCTGGCATCTGGACGAGGTCAAGGGGCACCGGCTCGCCGACCACGACGGCAACCGCCTGGACGGCTCGACGATGATCGCCCGGTATCTGGACGACAAGCTGACGGTGATCGTGCTGACCAACCGGAGCCAGGCCAGCCTGTCCACCATCGCCCGCCACGTGGCCGGCCTCCTGTCCCCGGCCCTCCGGCTCGCCCAGCAACCGATCGCGGATACGGAGCCGCCGGTGACCGCCCTGGTCCAGCGGGTGCTGTTGAAGATTCAGGACGGCACCATCGGCCCGGAGCCGTTCACGCCGGAGGCGTGGAAGGAGCTCAATCCGTTGGGCATCCAGGGCTTTCAGCAAGCCCTGCGATCCTTCGGCCCCTTCCGCTCCCTCTCCCTGCTGGCGCGGGAAGCGAAAGGGAACGCGCGCTCCTATCGCTACCAGGCGGTGTTCGGCGAGACGAGCCTGGCGATCGACGTCACCCTGACGCCGGACGACCGGATCAGCGCCCTGACCGGCGGCCAGCAATAAAGCAGCACTAAACCGCCGGGTACCAGGCCGCCCGGGTGTTCGGCCTGGAGGTGCCTTCCAGAAGTCCCCGGCACCTGTTTCTCCATTTCTCCAGAAGCTAGTCCAGGAACTGCCAGGGCCGTGCAGGCCTACCGGCACAATTTCTGCATATGCCAAATATTGAATCTTCTGAGCCGGGAGATCGAACCTACTTTTTACTCACCACGGCTCGACGATAGAGATGGAGGCCACCTCATGAACCGAAACATCCACCGGACACTCCTGCTCCTTTCGATCTTTCTCCTCGCGGCCGTTGCGGCTTCCGCGACGGTGACGGTCAGCGTCAGCACGCCCGCCGCCACCGCCAATGTCCCGACCTCGTTCAACGTCGTCGCCTCGGCCACGACCGACGCCACCGGCGCCCGTGTGACCGGCTGGTACATCTACGATGGCGGGACCGCAGTCTGGAACACGCCGACCGGCGTCTCCACGAGCTCGATCAACGCTCCCGTGTCCCTGGGGGTCGGCACCCACACCGTCCTCGTCCGCGCCTGGGATTCGACCGGCGCCTTCGGCTCGCAGACGCTCACCCTGACCGCTTCGCCCTGCGCCGGAATCTGCGTCACCGTGAGCTCGCCGAGCGCGACCCAGAACGTCCCCACGCCGGTCCGCTTCACCGCCAGCGCGGCAGACGGCACCGCCCATTCGATCACCGGATTCGTCGTCTACTCGGACGGCACCAACGTCTACCAGAATCACATCAGCACGCTCGACACCTGGGTGATTCTCCCTACCGGTAGTCACAGCATCTATATCCGCGCCTGGGATTCGACCGGCGCCTTCGGCACGTCGGCCACCTTCCCGATCAGCGTGCAGGGGACGGTGATTCCCACGCCGCTCGCCGGGGCGACAACCGTCAACAACATCGACGACGATACGACGACGCCGACCTCCTCCCGCGGCTGGGGAAGCTGCGGCACCACATCCTGCGCGGGCGGCGGCGCGGATGCCACCACGTTCCCCATGACCCAGGGCGTGGCCACGCCGGCGCGAGACGGCGCGAGCACCAACTTCACCATCACGGGTCCGCCGTACGCCGATGCCTTGTGGTGGAACAAACTGGGCGCACAGGACACCAAGACCAACTTCCTCTGGGATTTCTGGTTCTACCTGCCGAGCTCCTCGACCAGCGCCCAGGCGATCGAGTTCGATCTCTGGCAGACCACGAGCATCAGCGGCACGATGAAGAAGTTCATGTTCGGGACGCAGTGCGATCACGGCCATTGGGACAGTTGGGACCAGGTGGCGGGTCAATGGGTGCCGCAGACCGGCCTGCCCTGCTCGTTCTCGACCAACACCTGGCACCACCTGATCTACTTCGTGCAGCGGATCGGCGACAGCCGCGACACGCTGCTCTACGGCAACGTGACCCTGGACGGCACCACCACGCAATGGAACATCCAGGCGCCCTCGCAGGCGAGTTCCTGGGCCGCCGATACGGGCGTCCAGTATCAGCTCGACATCGGGAGCACCGGAGCCAGTCTCCAGGAGTGGATCGATCAGGTAACCGTGACCATGTGGTAACAGCGTGCCTCGGCTCGAGCCTTGCCACCCGCAGGGCCGAGCCGATCTCGCTCCGCCCCACAACTCGCCTGGCCGGAGGTGTGCTCGAAAGGTCCCGCGCGCTGCCTCGCGCCTCCGATCACAGCCCGAATCGCCGGGTCAGGGCGCTTCGAGCAGAGGGATCTTCAAGAAGTCCCTGGAACCTATTCTGGCTCGCTTCTCGCCCTTACTAGTAGCAATTACCGCATACGGAATAACAATCTTTGGGTTGTGAGTCGAGCACCTCTACCTCGGGTTGGCAATATGTGACTATCTGGAATCCCTTAATAACGGCCCACTTGCCCGAATCGACGTGCACCCCAAGCTCTTCTGTAGCACTGCTGTAGCACCGGACCGGGTTGCCCGTGAACTTGAACTGCATCTGACAGTACCCCTTGCCCTGGCCAGCACAATGGAGCTGCTCGTTGTTACCGGTCGAGACATTCTTCGACGAGGCCGGGGTTACCCTCACCGTATCCTTGGCATCGTAGGCGTCGGCCTTGACGGTACTGTCCGAGGCGCAGTTCATCACGTGCACATAGATGTCCCCGCGAGCCTCGCCGGCGGCGAGGCCGCCGACCAGCAGGATCGAGGCGACCAGCACCCACCGGCGCGAGGACCTTACGGCTCCGTCTTGCGACTCCGAGTCCATGGATTCCCTTTCCCACCCCTCGCGTCCGTCGCGACGGCAAGAGTCGATCGGGCTCGCGTGCGACAGGCCGACGGGCAGTGTCTCACGCCGACGTAAATGTCGGCAGTGTTTCTGAATGCCTCGAAATCCTATCACAGCTCGCTGCCCCGAGAAGAGGTAGCACCCTCTTGACACCTGCCGGAACCGGCCGCTCAGAACTGCGACCAGAGGAGCTGATTCGTGACCTCGTGGTGGAACTGCACCTCAGAGGCCTTGATGAAGGTGCCGAGGGCCTTGGGGCAGCGTTCGGCCTGGGCAAGCTTGAGCTCGGCGAACTTGGCGTGCACCTCCTCCCCCATCACCTCCTGCATGAACCGGCTCCCCTTGAACAGCCGGATGGCGTCGTAGATGTTGTCCGGCAGGAAGCGGGTGCGCGGCCGCTTGTCCCCCTCCTCCTCGCTCTGGGGGCCTTCGAGCCCGGTCTTGAGCAGAGTGTAGATCGCGAGGTACGGGTTGGCGTCGGGAGCGATGGAGCGCACCTCGATGCGTGCCGAGCGCTCGTTGCCGAGGGGAATGCGCACCATCGAGCCGCGGTCGATGGCCGAGGCCTTGATCTGGTTGGGCGCCTCGAAGTGGGGGTCGAGGCGGCGGTACGAGTTGACGCTCGAGTTGAGCACCAGACAGATATCCGTGGCGCTGGCCAGGATGCGGCCGATGAAGTCCCCGCCGGCGGCCGAGAGACCGTCCTTGCCGTCCTTCTCATAGAAGAGATTGGTCGACTGGCGGGTCACCGAGAGGTTGGTGTGCATGCCCGAACCGTTGACGCCGGTCACCGGCTTGGGCAGGAAGCACGCCGTCATCCCCAGGCGCGCCGCGACCTGCCGGGAGAGCAGCTTGTAGAGCTGCACCTGGTCGGCGGCCACCGAGGCCTCGGTGTAGCTGTAGTTCATCTCGAACTGCGAGGGCGCCACCTCCGGGTGGTCCTTCTCGTTGGCGAAGCCCATGGCCCGCTGCACCTCGGCGGCGGTGTCGATGAACTGCCGCAGGGCATCGCCCGGCAGCGAGTGGTAATAGCCGCCCGTGGAGATGAACTCGAAGCAGCCGGTCTCGTGGTAGGCGCGCTCGGCGTCGCGCCCGCGGAAGAGGAAGCCCTCGATCTCGTTGGCGGCGTGGGCGATCATGCCGTCCTGGGTGTACAGTTTGTCGGCGTACCCCTTGAGCAGGGCCCGCATGTCGGCGCTGTACGGGCTGCCGTCGCGCTCGCGGACCTCGCCGAAGGCCAGCACCTTGCCGGGGCCGAAGATGTCCGACGGCAGCCAGTAGAAGGCCGGCCAGTCGATCGCCAGCCGCAGGTCCGACTCCTGCTGCCGCGAGAAGCCGCGGATCGACGAGCCGTCGAAGGTCAGATTGTCCGCCGCCTTGAGCAGGAACTTCTTGTCATAGTC
>DASWRX010000153.1:0-18220 GCA_036402955.1 Thermoanaerobaculia bacterium | reverse complement strand
TCGGCATCATGAACATCATGCTGGTGTCGGTGACCGAGCGCACCCGCGAGATCGGCGTGCGCAAGGCGGTGGGGGCGCGCCGCCAGGACGTCCTCATCCAGTTCCTGATCGAGGCGGTCACCCTGTCGCTGATCGGCGGCGCCATCGGCCTCGCTCTCGGCTACGGCATGGGGGCCGTGGTCTCCAAGCTGATCCCCGGCTTCCCGCCGGCCCACGTCCCCCTGTGGGCGGTGGCCATCGCCTTCGGCTTCTCGGCCGCCGTCGGCATCTTCTTCGGCATCTACCCGGCGGCCAAGGCGTCGCGGCTCGATCCCATCGAAGCCCTGCGCTACGAGTAGAGCGGGCCGCTTGGCCCGCGCTTTGCAGTATTCATTCCTCCAGAAGCACACCCATGGAAGGCATCATGGCGATGCCTTCGCTCCGAGGAGGAAGGGTTATGCGCAAGCACATCACTCTGAGTTTGACCTTGTTACTGGTCCTGGCCGCCGCCGTCGTCTCCGCCGCGGCCACCAAGAGCAGCGCCAGCACCAAGCAGTACCACCGCGTGCACGGCGACATCTCCTCGATCGATGCCTCGGCTCAGACCTTCACGGTCACGCACGGCAAGGACACCTCGACGTTCAAGACCGACAGCTCCACCAAGTTCAGGGGCGCCGGCAAGGAGATCACCTTCGCGGACCTCCAGGTCGGCGACGACGCGCGCGTCTCCTTCACCGAGGAGGGCACGGACAAGACGGCCGCCCGGGTCGACGTCACCCACACCAAGAAGAAGATGTAGCCGACGCCCGCGGTTCGACCGGGGCGCCCCAGGGGGGCGCCCTTTTCTCGTCAACTTTCTGAATCTTTGCTGGATTGAGGGAGGCTTGGTGCCGGAGATGGGAGTCGAACCCACACGCCCGCAGGGGGCGGCGGATTTTGAGTCCGCTGCGTCTGCCATTCCGCCACTCCGGCCGAGCAGTGGGGGAATCCTAGGGGCTCACCCCCGGAGTGTCAACCGGAGCGCTCTTACGCCTGGCTTTTCCGCCCCGTGACGAAAAAGTTACGCTCCGTCTCTGCGGACGGAGTTGACGGGAGTGCTTGTTCCGGTGTATAACAAGCGACGTAAGCGGAAGTCCCTCAGCGACTTAACTTACTTACCGCAGCTCCATTCATCTTGCCTCAATTCAAGGGGGTTTCGACGTGACATTGAAAGTCGGTCAGAAAGTGGTTTACCCCAACCACGGTGTCAGCCTGGTCGAGAAGATCGAGCCAGGGCATATCGATGGGGTGGAGCAGATGTACTTTCATCTTCGTCTCCTTGCAAATAACTCCAAAGTCATGGTTCCGAAGTCCAATCTCGAGCTGGTGGGCCTGCGTCCGCTGTGCCACACCCGCGAGGTGCGGGCTCTCTTCGACATCCTAGAGGACGGCAACATCGATACCTACAAGGATTGGAAGGGGCGGTACAAGCAGAACCTCGACAAGATGAAAACCGGCCGTCTCACCGACGTGGCCGAGGTGCTCAAGAACCTGCGTCTCGTCTCTCAGCGCAAGAGCCTCTCCTTCCGGGAGAAGAAGATGTACGAGCGTGCCAAGTACTTCATCGTGAGCGAGGTCGCCCACGTCAAGAGCATCGCCGAGCGCGAAGCCGAGGAGCTGGTCGAGCAGGCGCTGAACAGCAGCCTCGAGAAGCGCCAGCGCATCAAGGCCGCGAGCTGATCTTCATCCCATCGACATCCATCGACGCCAGGGGTAGAGAAAAGGGCCGCTCTCCGGAGCGGCTTTTTTCTTTGGCGGCTTTTCTTTGGAAATTGGCGACCCTGCTAGAATCGGCTCCTCATGATCCGCGCAATCGCAGGCTGGACCCTTCTCCTTGTGCTGTTCCTGCCCCTGGCGGCGGGAGCCCAGGAGCCCTCCGCTCCCGCCACCGCGGCGGGCGCGGCCTCGGCGCAGATGGAGCTGCGCCTCGAGCGCCGGCTCCTCTCCCTCGACCTCGTCAGCTACAACGAGGTGCGCGAGCGCGAGCGGCGGGCCCGGGAGCGGGTGGCCGCGGTCCTCGGCCGTCTCGACAAGGCGCTGGCGTCCGACGCGGTCTCCCTCGGCGCGCTCGAAAGCCTCCAGGACGAGCTGTCCAACGCCCGGGAGGCCGCCCATACCGCCGAGAACCGGCTCGAGAGCCAGCTCGAGAAGCTCGGCGAGCGCCTGCGCCGCATCGCCCTGCTGGAAGGGGAGACCGCCGGCGTGGCGCCGCGGCCCGCCGACCCGGTCACCGGCCGCTGGCGGGTGACCATCTCGCCGCAGGGCTTCGCGGCCACCTACAGCTTCCGGCTCAACGGTACCGTCGTCACCGGCTCCTACCAGGTGGACGGCGGCACCTCGGGCTCGTTCCGCGGCAGCTTCGTCAACGGCAACGTGCGGCTGGAGCGGATCGACTCCCAGGGCGGCGCCGACAGCGTCTGGGAAGGGACCGTCGGCAGCAACCGGATCGACGGCACATGGACCACCAACGAGCTCGTGACGGGGCAGCCCAACCGTGGGACCTGGACCGCCGTCCGGGAAGGCGGATCGTAAATTGAACAAGGACAACCTGCTGTTCCTGATGGGTGGCCTGCTCATCGGCTTCGTCTCCGCCTACGTGCTCTTCGAAGCCATGGCCGCCCGCCAGCCGCCACGCCTGACCCCGGCCCTGCGGGCGCAGATCGCGATGGGGGACGAGGCCGCGCCGGACGCGGGCGCCGCCGGCGTGGCCCCGGGCGGCGGTGCCGCGGCAGCCGCCGCGGGCGGTGGCGCCGGCGGCCCCATGGCTGAAATCCAGCAGCTCCGCGCCTACGTCGAGAAGAACCCCAACGACGCCGGCGCCGTCCGCAAGCTCGCCGACCTGAACTTCGACATCCAGAACTGGCAGCGGGCCGAGCAGTTGTACAGCCACTACCTGGAGCTCAAGCCCAACGATCCGGACGTGATGACCGACCTCGGCATCACCTACCGGGGGACGGGCAAGTTCGACCGGGCGCTCGAGCAGTTCCACCGCGCCCAGAAGGTGACCCCCGATCACTGGCAGGCCTATTACAACGAGGTGGTGGTGCTGGCCTTCGACCTCAAGCGGCTGGACCAGGCGGGAGCGGTCCTCGCCCACCTCCAGCGGCTGCAGCCGGCCAATCCGGACGTGGCGAAGCTGGCGGCGGCCGTCACCCGCCAGCGCAGCGCCGCCTGAGGTCCATGTCCCGTATCATCGGCATCCTCCTGCTGCTCTTCATCCTCCGGCTGGCGGTGAAGAACTTCTCCGCCCGACTCCGGATATCGGTGCTCGGCGCTCCGCCGCGACCCTCCGTGCAGGCAGCCCCCCCGGCCGTCACCGAGACCCTGGTCCCCTGCGCCGCCTGCGGCGTCTACGTCCCCGCCGCCCGCGCCCTGAAGGGGGCGGGCGGGAGGGGCGAGGCGTTCTGCTCCGAGGAGTGCCGGACGCGGGGCGCGGCGTAGGTCCCCGTGCCTGACCTCCTCGCCGACGTCGCCCTGCCGCTGCCGCTGCCGGACCCCCTCACCTACGAGGTCCCGGCCGCCTGGGCCTCCCAGGCGCGGACGGGCGTGCGCGCCCGCGTGCTCATCGGCCGCCGCCGGCTCACCGGGCTGGTCGTGAAGGTCCACGAGATCCGCCCGGAAGGGGTGGCGCTGCGGCCGCTGCTGGAGATCCTCGACCGCGAGCCGGTGATCACCGGCGACCTGCTCGAGCTGGCGCGCTTCACCGCCGGCTACTACATGGCTCCCCTCGGCGAGGTCGTGCGCACCATGCTGCCGTCCGACCTGCCGCCCTGGGGAGACCGCAAGGTGTGGCTCACCAACGCCGGCGCCATGGCCCTGCCGCGCACCGCGGGTGAGACGGCCGTGATCGACGCCCTGCGTGAGGGGGGAAGGATGACGGTGGCCGAGCTCCAGTCCCGGACCGGCGGTCTTCCCGACTTGGACGCGGTCCTCGCCGCGCTGTCCGAATCCGGGCGCATCGGCAGCGAGGAGCACCGCTCCCGCTCGGCCCGCTACGTCAACGCGGTCGAGCTGGCGCCGGGGGAGGTGGCCGCCCATCTCGCCACCGCCGGCCGCTCCGCCGCGGGCAAGGAGGTCATCAAGTATCTCGCCGCCATCGGCCGGCCCGCCACCACCGCCGAGGTGACCGACGCCGTGGGCTGCACCCCGGCCGTGGTGCGGCGGCTCGTCTCGCTGGGCGTGCTCCGGCAGTTCACCCAGATCGAGCGCCTCTCGCTGGACCGGCACATGATGGGGGTCCCCGGAAAGCTTCCCGACATCCAACTGCGCGGCGATCAGGCCCACGCCCTGGAGCGGCTGACCGGCGTCCTCGACCGCCGCGAATTCGCGCCGCTGCTGCTCCAGGGGATGACCGGCTCCGGCAAGACCGAGGTCTACCTGCGCGCGGCGGAGGAGGCGCTGGCCCGCGGCCGCTCGACCATCCTGCTGGTGCCCGAGATCGCCCTGGTGCCGGCACTGGCCCGCTCCGTCGAGCGCCGGTTCGGCGACCACCTCGCCATCCTGCACTCGGGGATGGGCGCCGGCGAGCGGCACCAGGAGTGGGAGCGGGTGCGCCGCGGCGAGGCCCGGGTGGTGCTCGGTCCCCGCTCGGCCCTCTTCGCGCCGGTGGCCGACCTCGGGCTCATCGTGGTGGACGAGGAGCAGGACACCTCCTACAAGCAGGAGCTCTCGCCCCGCTACAACGCCCGCGACCTCGCCCTCGTCCGCGCCCGCGACGCCGGCGCCGCGGCCCTCCTCGTCTCCGCGACGCCCAGCCTGGAGAGCCGCTGGAACGCCGAGCGCGGCAAGCTGGAGCTGCTGACCCTCACCGAGCGGGCCGGCCAGGGCACCCTTCCCGAGGGGATCCTCGTCGACCTGCGCGAGGAGGGGGTGTCGCGCCGGCCGGGCGAGATCCACTTCTCCGAGCGACTGCGGCAGGAGATCCGGCAGGCGCTGGCGGACGGCGACCAGGTGATCCTGCTGCGCAACCGCCGCGGCTACTCGCCCGTGCTCCTCTGCCGCGCCTGCGGCGAGGACATGCGCTGTCCAGACTGCGGCCTGCCGCGCACCTACCACCGCCGCGACCGCCGGCTGGTCTGCCACTACTGCGGCTCGATGCTCCCGGCCCCCAAGCTCTGCCCCAACTGCAAGGCGGACGCGCTGGAGGCGATCGGCGCCGGCACCGAGCGGGTGGAGGAGGACTTCAGGGAGCTGTTCCCCGGCGTCACCGTGGACGTGCTCGACCGCGACACCGCCCGCCGTCCCGGCGGCCCCGCCGCCCTGCTGGAGCGCTTCGACCGCGGCGAGATCCAGGTGCTGATCGGCACCCAGATGGTCTCCAAGGGCCACCACTTCCCGAACGTGGCCCTCACCGCCGTGCTGGCGGCGGACGCCTACCTGAGCTTTCCCGATTTCCGGGCCGTCGAGCGCACCTACAACCTGCTCGTGCAGGTGGCCGGCCGGGCGGGGAGGGGAGAGCGCCCCGGCCGCGTGGTGATCCAGACCTACCATCCGGACCACTACGCCATCCAGGCCGCCCTGCGGCAGGACGACGCCGGTTTCGCCCGCGAGGAGCTGCGCTTCCGGCGGGTCTTCCACTATCCGCCGTACACCCGCATGGTCCAGCTCCTGGTCCGCGACAAGAACCGTGACCGCGCCTGGACCCTCATCTCCGGGCTGGCCGCCGACCTCGCGGCCCACCCCTTCGCCCGCTCCACCCGCCTCTCCGGCCCGGCCCCGGCCCCGCTGGAGCGTCTCCGCGGCGAGTGGCGTTTCCAGCTCCTCGCCCGCGCCGCCGACGGCCGCGGCCTCCACCGCATGCTCGAGGACGTCCTGCCGAAGAACCCCGGCTACGACCTGGTGATCGATATCGATCCCCAGCAGCTCCTCTGATTTCAACGGCCGCGGTCAGCTCGGCAATTCGATCGTCTGCTTCTCGGGATCGGGCTGCTGGCGGTAGAGGATCACCACGAAGCCGACCATGCCCACCCAGGCGCTGCGGGTCCGCTGGGCGATCTCGTCGGCCTGCGCGCGCTTGGCGTCTCCGGCGCCGGCGATCCTCACCTTGATCAGCTCGTGGTCTTCGAGGGCCTTGTCGATGGACGCGATCACCCCATCGGTGAGGCCGTTCTTGCCCAACTGGACGATGGGTTTGAGATAGTGGGCCATGCCCCGCAGGTACTTCCGTTGCGCGCCGGTCAGCTCCGCCATGCCGAATCCTCCTGGGCCCGAGTGCCGGGCGAGGGGCTGATTCTGCTGGAGAGCGGGGCTTGCCGTAAAGGCGGGGGCCGCCGCGCCTTGGGATCGGAGGCGCGGCGGCCGGGCGGGAGGATCAGACGCTGGCGCTGAAGGTGACCTCGAAGTTCAGGCCGCCCGAGTTGGCGGGGTTCGAAAGGTAGTAGTTGTTGCCCGTCTGGACCTGGGCTGCGGGGAAGCTCGTACCCTGCGCGAGGCTGGCGATGACCGGGTCCGTGCCCGTGACGTCCTGCATCAGCTTGCAGTTGATCTGCCCGCCGTTGGGGTTGCTGTTGATGGAAACCGTGACGTTGCCGGAGCCCGGCACCGCGAGGAACTGGAAGTTCTGGCTGGAGCGGTTGCTCTGACCGGGAAGGGGCTTGGACGAGGACACTCCAGCGGCGACCGGCTGACTCGTGCTCATGGCGGTTCTTCCTTTCAAGAAGTTAAATCATCTTGGTTCGTGAGCCGCTGTTGCGGCCATTTTCGATCGGTTCTCTTCATCTTTGTTCTGGCCAGAACGTCGACGTTTCCAGGTCATAGCACCCGGCGTGCCAGCCCGCCGCCGGCCCGTGAATCGCTCGAAAATCACGCCTGGAACGGCTTTTTTCGCTTCCATCCATCATGGGAACGCCGCCCTGGGTTCCACCCGTCTAGCGCTCGCGCGAGAGGGGTCTAGCGGGTCCGCTAGAGCCGGCGCGAAAGCGTAGAATCCAGTCTGTTCCTGCCGGAGATCCAGGACCTTGACCGAGACGCCGAACGACCGCATCGGGGCGTACCGCCTCGTCCGCCGCCTGGGATCGGGGGGCATGGGAGAGGTGTTCCTCGCCTGGGACGGCCGGCTGGAGCGCACGGTGGCCGCCAAGCGGATGCGGCAGGACCGCGAGCGGAGCGGCGCGCGGCGGGAGCGGTTCCGCCGCGAGGCGCGGGCCGCGGCGCGCCTCAACCATCCGAACGTCGTCCAGATCTTCGATCTCGTGGAGACCGGCGACGAGGCGGGCGACTGGATCGTCATGGAGTACGTCCAGGGACGCTCGCTCGCCGAGCTTCTGAAGGAGCGTATGAAGGAGGGCGGTCCGCTGCCCCCCGGAGCCGCCGTCGATCTCGCCCGCCAGGTGGCCGAGGGGCTGGCCGCCGCTCATGCCCAGGGACTGGTCCACCGCGACCTCAAGGCCGAGAACGTGATGGTGACGCCCGCGGGCCAGGCCAAGATCCTCGACTTCGGCCTCGCCCGGCCCCTGGAGTCCGGCTCCGGCGAGACGCTCACGGACGACGGCGCGGTCCTCGGCACCTGGCGCTCGATGGCGCCCGAGCAGGCGGCCGGGGACTCGGCGGACGCCCGCTCGGACCTCTTCTCGCTCGGCGTGCTGCTCTACGAGATGCTGGCCGGCCGCTCGCCCTTCGTCGGGAAGACTCCGCTGGAGACCCTGCGCAACGTGACCGCGGCGCCGCCCGCGCCGCTCGGCGGCCTCCGGCCGGACCTGCCCGCCGATCTCCTCTCGCTGGTCGATTCCCTGCTGGAGAAGGATCCGGGCCGCCGCCCGGTGGACGCCGCCCGGGTGGCGGCGGATCTCCGGGCGCTCGGCGCGCGTCCCGAGCTGTCCCTGCCGTCCGGCTGGGCGGTTGCGAAGGCCGCTCCGTCCCAGGACTCGGGGGAGTCGTCGACCGTCATCGGTGGACCGATCGGAATGCGGGGATCGTTCCTGGATTCCGGGCGGAGCTGGGACCGGCTCCGCAAACCGGCGTGGATCGCCACTCTCGTGGTCGCTCTGGCGGTGCTGGGACTCGCCGGGGCGCTCTGGACGCGGCGCGCGAAGGCGGCGGGGAAGCCGCTCCGGGTAGCCTTCCTCTCCCCGGTATCTCAGGGCAGCGGGGGAGAGGCGCTCGACTTCGCGGCCTTCGGGGTGTTGACGAGCGTGCGCCGGAGCCTGGCCTCGCTTCAGAAGGTGACGATCGTCGATCCGGCACAGTTCAAGGAGGTGCGCGGAGGAGTGCCGGAGATCGCGCGCGCCGTTTCGGCGGACGAGGCGCTCGCGACCCTGGTTGAAGGCAGGCATGGGGAGAGCCGGATCGTCCTGCGGAGGATCCGCGGCAGGGATGGGGCCGTGCTCGCGACCGAGGAGGTGCTGGGCTCGCTGGCCCCTCGCGACGCCCTGGCTCTGGCCCGCAGCGTCTCGCGAGCGGTGCGGCGCGTCTATGACGAGCGCGGTGTCCGGAAGGACATGCCGGAGCTCGAGGTGAGCGCCTCCGGCTACATCGATTTCCTGCGCCTCCGGCAGCGGACCGAGGCGGGACGGAACGCGTGGGCTCCCGAGCTCGATCATCTGGACCGGATCATCTCCAGCTCGCCGCGTTTCATCGACGCCTATCTTCAGTCCGCCACGCTGGCGATCAATCTCTATGACGACGCGAAAGACCCGGCGTACCTGGAGCGGGCCCGATCCTCGTTGAGGCGCGCCCGTCTGATGGCGCCGGAGATGCCCTCCGTGGTGGCGGCCGAGATCCGTCTCGCGATCAAGGAAGGGGACTGGACGGGAGCCGAGCAGCTCCTCGCCGAGCTGGAGCGGCTCTCTCCCGGAGAGGGGGTCGTTCCCTTCCTGCGCTCGTCTCTGGCGTCTCAGCGCGGGCGTCTTGAAGAGGCATCTTCCTGGATGCGCGTGGCGGTCGAACGCCAACCCACATGGCGAAATCTGGTCTCGCTGAGCGAGCTCGAAGCCCGCACGGGACACCTGCCGGCTGCCCGGCAGCACCTCGCCGTCGCGCTTCGACTCGTCCCCGGCAATACCTGGGTGCTCGCGAAGATGGGAGAGCTGGAGCTGGCCTACGGCGACCTCTCCCGAGCCGAGGCGATCTACCGCGGATTGGTGAAGTCCGGTCCCCAGCGCAGCGACCTGACCAACCTGGGGCTCGTCCATTTCCTGCTCGGACGATACGCCGAGGCCGCCGACGACGATCGCCGCGCGCTGGCGATCGATCCCGGTCACCTCACGGCGACCCTCGACCTCGCGGACGCCGAGCTGGCCCTGGGACACCGCAAGGAGGCCGCCGAGCTGCAACGCCGGGTGCTCGCCTCCCTGGAAGCCAAGGAGCACGGCGCCTCGCTGCTCCCCATCGAGCGGACCTTCCGGGCCCAGTGTCTGGCCTATCTGGGAGAGAGCCGCAAGGGTGTGGACGTCGCCCTCGCGGCTCTCCAGGACAGCCCGGAGGACGCGGACGTCGTCTACCAGACGTCCCTCGTTCTCTCGCTGGCGGGCGAGCGGGCGTCCGCCCTGTCCCTCGCCCGCAAAGCGGTCGCGCTCGGGTACCAGCCGCGCTGGTTCGCGGTTCCGGCCTTCGACTCGCTGCGCTCCGATCCGGCCTTTCGAGAGCTGATGGAGTCGCGGCCGGCTCCCCGCCCTTAGCCGCCGGTTCCCCCGGGAGCCGTCGGGTCGCCCACCCCGCCACGGTTGTCGATCGCCGGGTCGGGGCTGCTGATCCAGAGGATCGAGCCGTCGCTGATCCGGACGATCGCGACCTGGAAGTAGTAGGTCCCGGCGACGTGGTTGTTGCCCATGCCCCGCAACCGGTCCGCCCCGGTGGTCAGACCGGTGAACGGGCCGAGATAGAGGTTCGCCACCTCGCCGCTGCCGTCGTAGCGGTGGAACGTCACCTGGGGACGCCACGCCTCCGCGTCACGCTTGATGTTCTCGAAGCTCCATTCCACCGTATCGCTCGCCGTGACGATCACCCCGAGGGGCGAGACGCTGAGCGCGTCGCCGTTCTGGGTGACCGTGAACCGCTTCGTGGTGCCGGTGTCGGGCGCGTTGAGCGTCAGCCTGCCCGCGCCGCTGTGGATCGAGGCGGCTCCGTTCTCCCAAGCCGTTCCCTGCCCCTTCTGGAGGAGAGCGCGGTACATGAACGGACCGCTCCCCAGGAGTTGCTGCTCGCTGCACGTTCCCCAGACGGCGGAGCCGCTCTGGGTCAGACTGATGAAGGGGCCGAGGAAATGCGCGTCCGGGCGGAACTCGATCCAGGGGCTCCAGTCACCGGGGGCGCCGAAGAACTGCCAGACGACCCGGTCGCCGGGCTTGATCCCGACGGCGGGCAGGGTGAGATTGAGGGTCGAGCTCACGAGGTCGCAGTCGACCGGGATGAGGTGTTCGACGGGACCGGCGGGCTGCTCGTCTGCCATGGTCAGGGTCTCCTCGATCCGGGCGGGGCTCCTCGCCCGCGTCCCGGCGAAAGTTGAAGTTTTCAGCGCGCTCGCTCTCCTGGAAGAGCACGGAGCGTACCAGGGCGCGCCTCCTATAGGGGTCCCCTACGGAACGCTTCCGCTGTGACGAAGCTCTGGCCGATGCGCTAGAGTACACGCGGAATCGTTAGACAGGCGCACGTTTCTTGACTCCCTCTCTGGTCGCCCTCACCGGTCCGCTGCAAGGCCAGACGTTCGAGCTGCGCGGCGACGAGGTCACCCTCGGCCGCCACCCCTCGAACGGCCTGCGGCTGCCCGATCCATCCGTCTCCCGCCACCACTGCGCCCTGAGGCGGAGCGGCGACGGCTGGCTCGTGGGGGATCTCGAAAGCCGCCGCGGCACCTTCGTCAACGGCCTGCCGGTGCGGGAGCGGAGCCTGGCCCACGGCGACTTCCTGGTGGTCGGGGAATCCACGTTCCTGGTCTCGCTGCAGGCCGCGCGGAGGATCGAGCCGGACGTGGAGCCGGTGGAGTCGTCCGGTCTGGCCGGAGAGACGGAGATCCGCCTCGCCATCACCGATTCCATCTATCTGCGGCCCGACCGGCAGCCGGCGGCCCTCGCGGCCCTGCTGGAGATCGCCGCCGCGCCGTCGAAGGACGCCGGCGATTCGGCGTCGCTGGGAGCGCGTCTCCTGGAGCGGGTCCTGGCGGCGGTGCCGGCGGAGAGGGCGGGGTTGCTGCCGGTGGACGAGGACGGCGACGGGCTCGCGCCCATCCACCGCTCGCCGGCGGGAGACCAGCCCTTCGCCGTCAGCCGGACCATCGTCGCCCGGGTGCTGCGCGATCGCGAGGCGCTGCTGATCGACCGGGCGCGGGGGGACGCAGCCTCGGGGAGCGTCGATTCCGCGGGGATCCGCTCCCTCGCCTGCCTGCCGCTGCCGGGACCCGGCGGACCGCTCGGCATCCTCTACGCCGACATCAGCGTGCCCGGCGGACACCTCGGCGAGGAACACCTGCAGTGGCTCGCGGCGGCGGCCTCCCTGGCGTCCGGAGCCCTCGCCTCCGCGCTGCGGGCCGAGCGGCTGGAGCGGGAGAACCGGCGCCTCCAGGCCGCGGAGCTGGGGCATGGGCTGGTGGGGGAGAGCCCGGGCCTGCGCCGGGTCTACGACGTGATCGCGCGGGTGGCGCCGACGCCCACGACCCTGCTGATCCTGGGCGAGAGCGGCACCGGCAAGGAGCTGGCCGCCCGTGCCCTCCACCGGGCGAGCCGAAGGGCGGGGAAGCCGTTCATCGCCATCAACTGCGCGACGCTCTCGGAGACGCTGCTGGAAAGCGAGCTCTTCGGCCACGAGCGCGGGGCCTTCACCGGCGCGATCGAGCGCAAGACGGGCAAGCTGGAGGTGGCCAACGGCGGCACGCTCTTTCTCGACGAGATCGGGGAGATGCCGCCGCCCCTCCAGGCGAAGCTCCTGCGCGTGCTCCAGGAGCGCACCTTCGAGCGGGTGGGGAGCACGCGGCCCATCCCGGTGGACATCCGCCTGGTGGCCGCGACCAACCGCGACCTCCTGAAGGCGATCTCCGAGGGGACCTTCCGCGCCGATCTCTACTACCGGCTGAACGTGGTGTCGATCACCATGCCGCCGCTGCGCGAGCGCCGGGAGGACATCCCGCTGCTCGCCAGCCACTTCGCCGCCCTGCACGGGCGGGACATCCGGGGCCGCGAGGTGGGGATCTCGCCCGCGGCGCGGGCCCTGCTCGTCCGCTACGACTGGCCGGGCAACGTCCGCGAGCTGGGCAACGCCGTCGAGCGCGCGGTCGTCCTCGGCCAAGGGGACACGATCCGCCCGGAGGACCTCCCCGAGACCCTCCTGGAGACGGCGCCCGCCTCCTCGGATGCTTCCACGGCCCCGCTTACGACCCCGCTTACGACCCAGTACCACGACGCCCTGAACGATCTGAAGCGCCGGCTGATCGTCGAGGCCGTCCGCGACAGCGGCGGCACGATCACCAAGGCGGCCGAGCGGCTGGGGCTGCATCCCAACCACCTGCACCGGCTGATCACCACGCTGGGGCTGCGCGAGGAGATCGAAGGGTGAATCCGCCCTCGGCGAACCCCCTCGTGCTCTTCGACGGCGTCTGCAACCTGTGCAACGGCTCGGTGCAGCTCATCATCCGGCACGATCCCCAGGGCCGCTTCCGCTTCGCCTCCCTCCAGTCGCCTCTCGGGCAGGAGCTGACCGCCCGCTTCGGGAGCGATCCCCGGATCGTCGACAGCATCATCCTGGTGGAGGGGGACCGCTGGTACCGGGAGAGCGACGCCGCTCTCCGCATCGCCGCCGGGCTGAACGGCGCCTGGAGAGCCCTGGCGGTCTTCCGCGCGATCCCCCGGCCGCTCCGCGACGCGGCCTACCGCCTCCTCGCCCGCAACCGCTACCGCTGGTTCGGCAAGCAGGAGACCTGCTGGCTGCCGACGCCGGAACTGCGGGGACGGTTTCTGGGGTAGAGGGGATGGGTCCGAAATCATTTCCCCCTCCCGGCCATCTCCTCAAGAGGGTCCCGCGCGGGGCAGGATGGGCTCCGCCCGCGTCGTCCGCTCCCGCGCGATGTAGAATCCAGCGTCTAGATGCCCATCGACAAGACAACGCTCCTCAAGAAGAGCATCGCCAAGGCCATCCAGTCCCCGGGGAACGTCGTTTCGGGGGCGGTATGCCTCGCCGCCTCGGCCGTGCTGTGGAACCCGCTGCCGCTGATCCTCTGGGGGCTCGGCGCGACCGGCTGGGTGAGCCTGGCCGCGACCGGCGACCGCTACGTCCGCCAGATCGAGGACGAGGAGCACCGCCAGGCCGAGCTCAAGGCGGAGGCCGACCGCGAGGTCCTGCGCCAGAAGGTCGAGGCCGGCCTCGCCGAGGCTCCGATCAGCAACTGGATGCGCGCCGGCCTGCTGCCGGACTACATGGCCGTCTACCGGCGTCTGGCCGAGATCCGGGGCCGCGTCTCCAAGGTCCTCGGCGACCGTGACGACCTCGACGCCGTGAGCAAGTCGGGCATCCTCCAGCAGCTCGGCTACATGCTGACGGCCTATCTCAACTTCGTGCGCGAGCGCGTCGCCTATCTCCAGATCCTCACCACCATCCGGCCCGGCGCGGACACCCCCTCTCCCCAGCCGGCTCTGGCGGCGGCCCCTGCGGCGACGCCCGCGCCCGACCGGCGGCGGGGAATCCAGATCCAGATCCAGCCGCGGCCGCTCCCGGCGCCGCCGCCGGCCGCGCCGCTGCCGAGCGTGGAGAAGCGGCTCGCCGAGGTGGACGACAAGGTCAAGCAGCTCCAGGAGCTGGCGCAGCAGGAGCCGGCGACGGCCCGCACCCGCCAGTTCCACATCAGCATCCTGCAGAAGCAGCGGGATCTATTGCTCGAGTGCCAGAAGCGCGATCAGTGCGTGGTGGCGCAACTGGGGGCGTTCTCCGATGTCTTCGAAGTCATCCTCGGCCGGGTCAGCGCCTCGCAGTTCAGCGCCACGGAGGTCGCCAGCTACATGGGAACGGTGGTGGAGCAGGTGGTGGAGACCGAGAAGTTCGTCGACTCCCTGCGTCCCGCCATGGACGAGCTGATGGGTGGCTTGAATCCCGTTTGAACCGTTGTTCCATTTCGACCTCGACGTCGAAAGGAGAGAAGAGACATGAAACTCACCCCTCTGGGGAAGGCGATCATCGTGATAGCCCTGCTGGTGGCGGCGGTCTTCGCCGTCCTCCGGTTCGCTCCCGGCCTCAAGACCTGGGCGATCGGAAAGAAGGGCGGCGCCGGCGGCACGGGCACGACCGAGACCGTGAACAAGGGCGATTTCGATGCCCTGGGGCACGCCCCGGCCGATCCGGAGCGCGGCAAGGGCTCGGAAGGGGTCACCCCGGCGAGCAACAACCTGAGCGGCGGCAAGCTCGACCGCCCGCTGGTGGTGGCCATCAACACCTGGGCCGGCCACTCGCCCGGCATCGTCTTCAATAACGGCATGGACCCCAACCCGGGCTCGCAGTTCAGGAAGAAGTACGGGCTGGACGTGAAGTTCGTGCTCTTCGAGGACCCGGCGACCAAGCTCGCGGCCTTCCGCAAGGGCGACGTCGACGTCATGTGGGACACGGTCGACAACTGGGCGCGCGAGGCTTCCATCCTCGCCGAGCAGAACCAGCAGGCCAAGTCGATCATCATGCAGGACTGGTCCCGCGGCGGCGACGGCATCGTCTCGCTGGCCTCGATCACCTCGGTCGAGGGTTTGAAGGGCCACAAGATCGCCTGCACCCAGTTCACCCCCTCGCACTTCCTGCTGCTCTACCTGCTCTCGCAGTCCGGCCTCTCCCCCCAGGACCGCGCCGACGTCGAGCAGAACATCATCTTCACCCAGGACGCGCCGGCCGCCGCGGCGGCCTTCAAGGCCAAGCAGGTCGACGCCGCCGTGACCTGGGAGCCGGACCTCTCGGCCGCCGTGACCGCCCGCGGCGCCGAGGCCCACGTCCTGGTGTCCACCGCCGCGGCCACCAACATCATCGCCGACACCCTGGTGGCACGGCAGGACGTCATCGACAAGGCCCCGGACACCCTGCGCGACTTCGTCCACGGCTGGCTCGAGGGGATCGACGTGATCAAGAACGATCCCCAGGGCTCCTACGCCCTGGTCGGCAAGGCGCTGAAGCTCGACTCGGACACCGTCTCCGGCATGCTCTCGGGGCTCAAGCTCACCCCCTACGCCGACAACGCCCAGTTCTACGGGCTGACCGGCGGCAAGGCGCACTACCAGACCCTGTTCGACACCGCCTTCATCATCTGGCGCAAGAAGGGGCTGGTGACCCGGCCGGTCGAGGCCAAGGACTGGGCCGACACCCGCTTCCTCCAGGCCCTCGCCGACGCGTATCCGGGGCAGAAGGTGGAGGAGCCGAAGCTCGCGGCCAAGGCCCCGTCAGAGAAGGACCGGGCGATCATCAACAAGCAGATCCAGATCCACTTCACCCCCGGCTCCGACGAGATCATGGCCGGCTCCTACCTCGTGCTCGACGCCCTGGGGGAGACCATGACCTCCTTCGGCAACACCTACCTGCGGGTCGAGGGGAACACCGACGCCACCGGCTCGCAGCGCACCAACCTGACCCTCTCCGAGAAGCGGGCCCTGGCGGTGAAGGACTACATCCTGAAGAGCTTCCCCAACATCGAGGCCGCCCGCTTCCAGACCATCGGCCACGGCGCGCAGAACCCGGTGGCGGACAACACCACCGAGGCCGGGCGGCAGCTCAACCGGCGGACGGACATCAAGGTGGTGCTGGCGACACAGTAGGGTCTTGCAGGAACGTCGAGCCCGTAGGGTGCGCTGTGCGCACCTTCGATCGTTCAAGGTGCGCACAGCGCACCCTACGGGCGACCCGGCGGCGCGGCCGCGGCAATGCCGAAACACAAAGGGAACCATGGCCCACAAAAAATCCAGCCTCTTCGCCCTGCGCCAGCCGTTGCCGCGGGCGACCTCGTCGGCGATCGGGCTCATCGCGCCCATCCTCCTGGCCGCCGTCTGGTGCCTGCTGACCTACGGCGGCCTGGTGACTCCCGACTTCCTTCCCTCTCCCTCCGAGGTGCTGCGCGGCACCCTGCAGCTCTTCCTCCAGTACGATCTCCTGGGGGCGATCCTGATCTCCACGCGGCGCATCCTCTTCGGCTTCCTGCTCGCCTCGGCGGTGGCGCTCCCCCTGGGGGTCCTGATGGGCGCGTTCGAGCCGGTCAACCGCTTCTTCGAGCCGATCGTGGCCCCTCTGCGCTACATGCCGATCTCGGGCTTCATCGGCATCCTCATCCTCTGGTTCGGGATCTACGAGAAACAGAAGGTCGCCTTCCTGTTCCTGGGCGTCTTCGTCTACCTGCTGCCGGTGGTGGTCACGGCGATCCGGACGGTGCCCGAGGAGCTGGTGCAGACCTCGCTCACCCTCGGCGCCTCGCGCTGGCAGGTGATCCGCACCGTCCTGCTGCCGGCGGCGCTGCCCGAGATCTTCGACTCCTTCCGGGTGATGAACGCCATCTCCTGGACGTACATCATCCTCGCCGAGCTGGTGAACCCGGGCGGCGGCCTCGGCTACATCATCGAGCTCGGGCGCACCCACCAGAAGTCCTCCTGGCTGTTCGCCGGCCTGCTGGTGATCGGCGGCATCGGGTTGCTCACCGACTTCATCATCCGCACCATCAGCTCGCTGCTCTTCCGCTGGAGGGAAACGGCATGAGCGACCACGAGGCTCCGCAAGTCCCGAACACCATCGGCGAGTTGGGAACCATCGCCGTCACCCTGCCGTCCAAAGAGCACCAGGTCCCCACCTATCGCCACCAGCCGGGCGAGACGACTCCCAAGCTCAGGCTGTCGAACGTCCACATCACCTATCTCGACCGCGCCGGGCGGGCCACCGAGGCCGTGCGGGACGTCTCCCTCGACATCGAGGACAAGCCGGGAGTGGGGGAGATCGTCGTCTTCCTCGGTCCCTCGGGCTGCGGCAAATCGACCATCCTGAAGGCCATCGCGGGCCTGCTGACGCCCACTCAGGGGGAGATCACGGTCGAGGGCAAGCCGGTGGAGGACGTCGGCCGCGACCGCGGCATGGTGTTCCAGGCCTACACCTCGTTCGGCTGGCTCACCGTGCGGGAGAACCTGGAGTATGGCCTGCGCCTCCAGGGCGTGCCCCAGGAGGAGCGCCGGCAGCGCTCGGAGAAGTACCTGAAGTCGGTCGGGCTGGCGGACTTCGCCGACCGCTACCCCAAGGACCTCTCCGGCGGCATGAAGCAGCGGGTGGCGATCGCCCGCACGCTGATCAACCGGCCCAAGATCGTGCTCATGGACGAGCCCTTCGGCGCCCTCGATCCGCAGACCCGCTGGGGCATGCAGAGCCTCCTCCTGGACGTCTCGCGCAGCGAGGACAACACCATCCTCTTCGTCACCCACGATGTCTCCGAGGCGGTCTACCTGGCGGACACGGTCTACGTCCTCTCCTCGCGGCCCGCCCGCATCCTGCACAAGGTGGACGTCCCCGCCTTCCCCGTCCACGACGTGGCGCTGAAGTCGGCGCCCGAGTTCAGGGCCGTGGAGAAGCAGTTGCTGGATCTGCTGTATTCGCCGGCGGAGAAGTAGGGGGGAAGGCGGGGCGGTCTGCCCTCCGAAACCCTCATCACCCCGGCCCTCTTCTCCCGGCCTCCCCCCCTGCCGCCGGGAGAAGAGGGAGTGGTTAGTCCTGGGACGAAGAAAAACGGAGATCTCTTGAAGCCCCCTCTCTCCCGGCGGATGGGGGGGAGGATGGGAGAGAGGGGGTTGGGGGAGTGAGGGCTCGAAGCGGCGCAGACGGTCCCTCCTGACCAGGACGATCGGCGTCAGGCTACCCGGCCGCGCTACAATCTTCCTGGGCCCCCGACCCGGCCAGCTTTTTGCTGGAGAAACCTCGCGGGGTCCGGATTCGTAGAATCATCACGCCATGCCTTACCTGAAGAAAAGAATCCTCGTCCAGCGGAGCATCGCCAAGGCGCTCCGAAACCCGTTGAACCTCACGGCGGGCGCGGCGGGCCTCGGGGCCACGTGGTGGTTCCACGATCCCACCTGGGCGATCGTCTGGGGGGCGGGCGCGGCGGGATGGGTGGTGCTCGCCACCACGACGCGGCGTTACCGGCCGTGGCTCGAGGAGCAGGAGCGCCGGCGGCGGGAGGTGAGGGAGGAGAAGGAGCGCGAGGCGCTGCGGCTGAAGATCGAGCGGATGCTGGACGCGAGCCCCATCGACGTCTGGCGGAGCGCGGGATACCTGCCGGACTACATGGCGG
>DASWRX010000152.1:0-5781 GCA_036402955.1 Thermoanaerobaculia bacterium | reverse complement strand
GGGCACCGAGAGCGAGCCCGTGCCGGTGACCGGGTTGGCCCCGAACTTCTCGCCGATGCCGCGGATGGCGCCGCCCCCCTTGGGCAGCGACAGCGAAGGCGCCCCAGGCTGACCCGTGGCGGACGCCGCCTCAGGGCTCTGGTCGGTGGGTGGGGAACTGCTGCGCTCGGGCATAATTTGGTCTTCGCGGCCGTGAGGCCGAATCTGACGTCTTTGGGGTTAGGCGTGGGGTGGGGGGTTTTTGTTACCGGGGGGTCTAAGAGGGTGTAGTGCGGCACCTCGATCGTCACATCCAGGATCTGCCCTTTCGGCCTCGTCATCGCTTCTGTTCACGTGAATGGCCTCGATTGATTGAACGGTTCTCAAACTGATAAATGTCCGGATCCTGCTGGGCTCGTTTGAAGTCAGCATGCTCGATTTCCCCACCTCTGACTTTCTTCTGCATCCTCCAAGCCTCGTGGCCTGGTTTGTGCCCATAGTCGAACGGACCTGTTTCATCTGCCGCAGGCCTCTGTTGTATGATCCGCTTTGCCTTTGCCGGAATAGCAGGACGGCGGCCGGGATCGACTGATCGGTCAACGCGCACGGTTCGACTCGGCCAAGATTTCGCATCTCTTGTCGGCTGAACGCGGCTGTCAGTGCCCGGAGTCCTCTTTGCCGGCTTTGCGGCTGTAAACTCGCCAGAGGCCGATTCAGTAGGAACGCCGTTGGCGGAGCCCCGTGGCAATGGCGGCGTCTGGGGAGATGGCGATCTTGGAAGAGTGAGAGCCTCCGCCAAGGCTGACACTGTCAAGGCTACTTGCGCTACGAGCAAGCCGAGCTCGGTCCCTTGGCGTGACGCCACTGCGCGGCGTGACCACCCGGTATAGGCATCCAGGTCTAATTCAGTGTCTCTTGGGGCCTGCCTACCCGTGCGATGATAGAATTCCAAGCCTATTTGGAAAGCCGTGGCATCGTGCCCTGCCTCGACGAGCTCGGCATAGTGAACAAAGCCCTGGTATGCGAGAAAGGCAGCGTCTTTGCGCTCATAGAATTGCCGAGGGGCAAGGAAATCGCCGGCGTAGAGGGAAACCCGAACCCCGGTTTCAGTGAGAACGCCTTCGTCAAAGGTTCCTTGAACTCGGCCGACACCCTCGAGATAGGGATACTCGCGACGAAACTCTCTTTCCCATTGTTGCTGCTTAGTTTCACGCCCATCCGGATCGACGAAGCGCATCGGATTATTGCACACATACGCGTATACGTTGGTTCCATCGATAAGCCCGGCTTGGTCGGCACTCGTCCATCTCGTGAGCCACGGCGCGTAATACCGAGCCCCGTGGTAATACAACCCGCTTTCCTCGTCCCGTTCCTTGCCCGTATACCGATACCGCTTCGGCGTCTCCGTTCGGCTGCGCACCGCCTGATACGACGTGCTGCCGTAGGGGTAATACTCTTCGTAGGAAATGATCTGTGCCCGGGCGTCGAGCTCCAGCGTGGCCGAGCCGAGATGGTTGCTCAACTGGTAGCGGATGAGTTGGGCCGGCGCCGGGTCGCTGCCTTGCGTGCGTGTTTCGATCAGCGCGATGCGCTGCTGGCCGTCCATGACGTGCAGCGTCTCCCGCTCCAGGCTGACGGTGCAGCCATCACCTTCGTACTCCCGGTAGACCTCGAATCCGCCCAGATAGAGGCGCTCTTTCGAGCGGAGCGTTGAGTGCGATCGCTCGGTCACCTTGCGGACTCGTTGCCCCGTGGCGTTATAGACGTAGTACGTCGTCTCCGGCGTGATGCCGTCACCGGTCGCCTGCCGCGCCACCGCCTGGAGCTGGTCCTTGAAGTCCCACTGCATCGAGGATAGATGGGGCATGGCGGTCATGTTGCCGTGAGCGTCGTAGGCATAGCTCTCGGCGGCATGGTTGCCAATCGCCGTGCTCGTCAGGCGGTTGCTGACCCGGTCCGGCTCGAGCTGGCTCGGCTCATCGTAACGATAGGCGCGCGTCCAGCCGGGGCGGGACGGGTTGCTGCCGCGGTGGATCATCTGGAGGAAATTGCCAACCTCGTCGTAGACGTAGCGCTCCAGATAGCGACCCATGGCGTCGCCGTCGCCGGGTTGCGGGAGGCCGACGCGCGGCGCGTCCGTGGGACTGGTGGGTTCCGGACCTCCGCCCTGCCCCAGATGCTCCCGACCCGTCGCTTCGATCAACCGGTACAGCGCGTCGTAGGTGTAGCCGGCGTTCGGCTCGACCGCGCGATTGCGGAAGAAAATCGTCTTCTGGGCGTCGTCGCGGAGATCGGTGATGTTTCCGACCGGATCGAACGTGTAGCTCAGATCCTGCAGCGCGTGCTCGCCGCGCAGGGTTCGCAAACGCAGGAGCCGGAAGGTCTTCGGATCGTAATCGTAATCCGTTCGCGCGCCGTTGCCGTACTCGATCCGCGTGCGCTGGCCCTTGGCGTTGTAGTCGAGGTTCCTGATCGCGTGCAGCTCGGCCTCGGCGCCGTCCAGCAACTCGGCCGGCTCGCCGGCGAAGCGGGGCCAGACGTCGAGCGTTTCCAGCAGACCGGCCTCGTTGTAGGCGGCCTGGAGGACGGCGGAGTGGCCGTCCTCGGCGCCCGCGGCGTGCGGCGCGACGATCTGGATGGGACGGTTCAGGGCGTCATGGACCGTGTGACCGACGAAGGTCTCCGCCTCCAGCGCGGGCGACGCCGACCAGTCGGGCGTCTGCTTGTAATCCTCAGCGAGCTGGCGCCGCGTGTCGATCGCATTGCCTTTGAAGTCGTACCGCTCACTGGTCACGAGGCCCGCGGTGTCGAAGACCTGGTGGACTTTGCCGCGGAGGTTGGCGGGCTCGGGATCGGGTAGCGAGTCGCCATAGATCATGCGTCCGATCACCTTCTCTGGACCGTCGCCTTCACGCAGGAAGACGTCCACCGGCCGGCGCAGGGCGTCGTAGGTGGTGCGGACGGCATGCCCCCGGCTGTCCCAGAGATAGATCGGCTTGCCGGTGACGTCCTGCAGCATCCGGCGCTCGCCCGCTTCCTGGCTCGCCTGCCGGATGCGGTGGCCGAGGAGATCGTAGCCGTAGCGCATGACGCTGCGCTGCTTGGCATCGACCACCTCGCGCTGGTTGCCCTCGACGTCCGTCACGACGTGAGTGGCGAGCCGTTCTTCGACGGCGGTGCCGTCCCGCAGGAAGCGGTTGTGAGCGATCGTCAGGAACGGCCGGCCGAGGGTATCGAAATGAGCCACGGCAGGCGTGCCGGCGTGGACGGCCGCTTTCCGCGCGGCGTCCCGCTCGCGGCACCCGAGCTCGCCGCCGGCCCGCTCCCCGTACCAGGTGCGCGGGGAGTCGACGGCCGGCGAGGGCACTCCGGGCGGCCCCCCGTTCGCCGCCGCCAAACTTTTCTCGAACTCGTGGGAAGTGATGGGATCCCGCATACCCGGTTCTTCGCGGCCGGGCGGCCGGATCTGACATCTTGGCGGGCCGAGGCGGCGGACGCCGCCTGTCAGCGATGGGGTCGGCGGGCTCGCCTCACCGCTTCTTCAGCGTTTCATCCTCCAGCAGCCGCTGCCGGGGGACGGATTTCAGCACCATCCGCAGCACCTGCGCCGGGCTGACCGAGCTCTCCAGGGAGCCGATCAGCTCCTGGTCGAAGCGTTCCAGGGCCTCCTCGTAGGTGGAGCCCGCCACGGCGGCGGGCTCGATGAGCGTTCGGAGCTTCGAGGCGCAGAGGGCGCACCCCTTGACGAGGTGCGCGACGACGATCCGGCTCTCTTCCCGCGAGGCCGTACCCGCGGCGAAGCGCTTCAGGGTCTCTTCGGAGGGATGATCCACGGCTGTCCTCCCCTGCTTTTGAGAGCAATTATGGCGCTCTCAGGCAGAAGTGTCGCGGGGAGGACTTTCGTTTCAGTTGGACCGCAAAAACAGCGCCGGCCGCCGTGTCACCGGCACGTGCAGGCGTAACCGGAGCAAGCCGTCCGTCTCCGGGCTACGTCCCCAGAACCAGGCCGCCGTCGACCGAGAGCACCGTGCCGGTGATGAAGCCGGCGGCGTCCGAGGCGAGCCAGAGATAGGCCTCGGCGACGTCCTCAGGACTGCCCATGCGGCCGAGGGGAGTGTGGGCGATCATTCCCTGCAGGACCTTTTCGGGGATGGCGAGGGCCATGTCGGTGGCGATGAAGCCGGGCGCGACGGCGTTGACGCGGATGTTGTGCCGGCCCAGCTCGCGCGCCCAGGTCCGGGTCATCGAGATCACGCCGGCCTTGGTGGCGGCGTAGTTGGTCTGGCCGAAGTTGCCGTAGAGGCCGACGACGGAGGCGGCGTTGAGGATCACGCCGCCGCCGCCGGCGATCATGCGCGGCGCCACGGCGCGGGTGCAGAGGAAGACCCCCTTGAGGTTGACGGAGATCACGGCGTCGAAATCCGCCTCGCTCATCTCGCCGGTCTGCCGCCCCTCCTTCCACTTGACGAGCTGGGCGTCGCGCACGATGCCGGCGTTGTTGACCAGCACGTCGATCCGCCCCCACCGCGCGTGGACCTCGGCGACGGCGGCCTCGACGGCAACGGGATCGGTCACGTCCACCCGCTGGAATGTCCCGCCGGCTCCGGCGGCTCCCTCGCTCCCTTCCCCCTCGCGGACGTCCCAGACGGCGACGCGGGCCCCGGCCGCGGCGAAGCGCCGGGCCGTGGCCCGGCCGATCCCCGCGGCGCCGCCGGTGACGATGACGACTCTGTCTTGCACGCTGGAAACACCCACCGCGGCCCGGCGAGACTCAGCCCCGCTCGGCGGGGCTGGGGGCGGCTTCGGGGGCTCCCGGCTTCTTCTTCCTGCCCGGGCCGCCCGGCATCACGCCGTCGCCCATGCGGTTGCGGGCGGTGATGTGGGCCGAGTAGGAGGCCTCCACCCGCTTGAGCTCGTCGGTCTTCAGGTGGCACTTCTTGTACTTCTTGCCGCTGCCGCACCAGCAGACGTCGTTGCGGCCGATCGGGGCCTTCGGCCCTGCGGCGCGGGGGGAGAGCAGTTTGCGAAACCAGCTTGCCAGGGACACCGTCGTCTCCAGTCGTTGAGGGGGTTGGGATCGATCGAGACCGGCCGCGGTCGCCGCCGATCTCCTGTGCAACAGGTTCCCGCCGGCCGGCATTTCAGGAACGGCGCGGAAGGATAGCACGCGGGGCTTCAGCCGGGCAGCCGCCGCTCGACGGTGAGGCCGTGCTTCTCCAGCTTGCGGTAGAGCGCCTGGCGGGAGAGGCCGAGCGCCTCGGCGGCCTTGGCGACCACGCCTCCCGCCTTCTCCAGGGCGCGCTCGATCTTCACCCGCTCGGCGAGCCCCATCTCGTCCGCCTCGGCGGCGAGGGCGGGGCCGGCGGCGAACGGCGCGGCGCCGAGCCCGAGGTCCTCCGGCCGGATGGTGTCGCCCGCGGAGACCAGCACGGCCCGGCGCAGGGTGTTCTCCAGCTCGCGGACGTTGCCCGGCCAGCCGTAGCGGACCAGCCGCTCGCGGGCCGCCGGCTCCAGCCGCCAGAGGGCGCCGGTGGGCGCCGGCGAGAGGTCGCGCAGGAAGTGCTCGGCCAGCGGGATCACGTCCTCCGGCCGCTCGGCGAGCGGCGGCACGGTCAGCTCGATGACGTTCAGGCGGTAGAAGAGGTCCTCGCGGAAGCGGCCGGCGGCGATCTCCCGGCGCAGGTCGGCGCTGGTGGCGCAGATCAGCCGCGCGTCCACCCGCCGGGTCTCGCTGCTCCCCAGGCGCTCGAGCTGGCCGCTCTGGAGCACGCGCAGGAGCTTGGCCTGCCCGGAGGGGGAGAG
>DASWRX010000151.1:0-60653 GCA_036402955.1 Thermoanaerobaculia bacterium | reverse complement strand
ACGAGGCCGCCCACTGCCAGAGCGCGTCGAGGAAGCCGGTGGGGGAGGGGTGGACGGCGACGGGACGGGCGTGGACCGCGCCGGACGCCAGGACCAGCAGGGCCAGGGCGAGGGCGAGGGAACGGATCGCTCGATGCATCGGGATCTCTCCTCTCTGGGCGGCCCGCGGGCCCGGCCTCCGTGACCGGCCCGGACCGCCCCTTCAGGAAGAGTGGCATTTTTCCGCCCCCGAGAGCCGGCGAACGGAGTTTCAGGCCGCCTTCAGCTCCGACGTGCAGTGCGGGCAACGGCTGGCCTTGACGGGGATCGAGGAGAGGCAGTACGGGCATTCCTTCACGACCGGCGCCGCGGCCGGCTTCTCCTCGCCGCGCCGCAGCCGGTTCACCTCGCGGACGATCAGGAAGACCACGAAGGCCACGATCAGGAAGCTCAGCACGGCGTTGAGGAACAGCCCGTAGTTGATGGTCGGCGCTCCCATCGCCTTGGCCTGGGCCACCGTCTGCGGGTGCTTGCCCGAAAGGTCGATGAACAGGTTCGCGAAGTCGACCTTGCCGAGAAGCAGGCCGACCGGCGGCATGATGACGTCTTCCACCAGCGAGGTGACGATCTTGCCGAAGGCGGCGCCGATGATGACGCCGATCGCCAGGTCGAGGACGTTGCCACGGACGGCGAATTCCTTGAATTCCTTGAGCATCACACCCTCCTTTCGGTTCACGGGGACGGTAGCACGAACACCCGCCGGGCCTTTTCGGAGCGCAGCGTCTCGGGGTCGTAGTAATAGTCGAGGATCGAGGGGTTCCAGAGAAACAGGTCCGGATGGCGCGCCGCGAACTCCTCCCAGGTCTCCGTCGCGGCTCCGTCGTCCATCCGCTCGTGGATCAGGAACAGGTAGGCCCAGGTGATCGTCTCGTGGTACAGGCCGGGGTGGCCGTTGAAGGTTGCGAAGCGTTTCAGCCCCGCGGTGAAGCGCGCCAGCGCCTCCAGGGGCGTGGACCGGCGCAGGAAGATCCAGGCCAGCCGGACGTGGTCCCGGTGATGAAACTCGGAGCTGGGCAGGGTGCAGTCCTCGAACCGCTGGACGAATTCGGCGTCGGTCATGTCGTGGCTCCCGGGGTGGTTCCCCAAAGAAGGCCCCCAAAAGGAAAAGCCCCAGGGGAAAATCCCCTGGGGCTCGTCGAAAGGGGAGGATATCACGGACGGCGCGTCGGAATCGCCAGGACGGACACCCCGGGTCCGCCGTGCTAGACTTCCATAGCCGAACGGCTAATTTTTACGCTGACGTCGCGGGGCTCCCGGGTCCCGTCGGAGGAGACCGCCGGGATGAGCGCACTGAACGTGAGCCGGCTCAACGCCCACCGCAGCTTCGGCAAGCTGCTGGAGATCGGCATCTCCCATGACGCGGAGGGGGACCGCCCGGAGGCGTTCGAGCGCCTGGTCGAGGCGATGGAGAAGATGTCCGTCGAGGCGGATCTCCTGAGCTCGGCGGACGGCGCGGCGCTGTTCTTCAATCTCGCCCTGGTGGCCGGCCGTCTGGGGCGGGCCGAGCTGGGGATGGAGCTGCTGGAGCGCTCGCGGGAGGTCTTCGCCCGCCTGCTCGGCCGCGAGCGGGTGGTGGGGCCGGCACGGTAGAATCCCCTCGCGCCGGAGTGGCGGAACGGTATACGCAGGGGACTTAAAATCCTCCGCCTTCGGGCTTAGGGGTTCGAATCCCCTCTCCGGCACCAATCGTTCCCCGTGCTATCCTGTCAGGGAGGATTCTCGAATCTGAGCCAAAGGGGGGAGAGAGATGGCAGACGATCCCAGAGTGAACGCCAAGAAGCTCGAGGCCCACAGCGTCAACGTCGCCAATGTGCACGCGATCCACCAGGAGAAGGTGCGAGTCGCCCAGGCCAAGGCGCAGGCGACGGCGGCCGTTGAGGTCGCCCGGCAGCAGGCTGCGCTCAAGGCCCACGTCCATGCTCGTACCGTGGCCGCGGAGGTCGCCCGGCAGCATGCCGCGGTCAAGGCTCACGCCCACGCTCGTACCGCGGCTGTGCAGAATCACCTGGCGGCCCTGAAGGCTGCGCGGGCCTGAGCCACGCCGCGAGCCGTTCTGCCATACCCCCGGCGCGCGCCGGGGGTTCGGCCGAGGCCTGTCGCCTCAGGCGATCTCCTCGTAGAGCCGGCTGAAATCGAGGTTGATGCAGGGCTCGCCGCTCCGCGCGTGCTCGCTGACGAAATCGAACAGCTTGCCGGCGGGCCGCTTGCTGCTCCGGAAGAAAGAGACGAAGATCAGAAGGTTGAAGACCTGCAGAAAGTCGCCCAGGCGCTCGGCCCAGGCCGACGCCAGCCGGTTCTCGCGGACGTAGCCCCGCATGAAATGGCTGAAGTAGGCCCGGGCGTGGCCTTCCAGCCGCCGCTCGCCGCGATCGACGTGATCGAGGAGCGAGGCGAGCAGGGAAATGGCGATGTCGAAGCCGAACCAGCAGTAAGCGCAGCCGTCGAAGTCGAACACCTCCAGACGGTGGCCGTTGAGCCAGTAGTTTCCCTGGTGGAAATCGCCGTGGATGAGGCCGTAGTCGTCGCGGCCGCACGATAGCTCGCTGATCCGTTCGCAGCAACGCTCGAGCGTGCTCAGCGCTCCGCGCTCGGCGAGCGGCAGGGCCTGCCGGGCGAGCGCCACGAGCCCGGGGGCGCTCCAGCCCTCGCGCCGGGCGTCCGGATCCGGCACGAAATCCTTGCTCAGCGCGTGCAGCTCGCCGAGGGTGCGGCCGCAGATCTCGAACAGCTCGGGGGTCCAGACCTCGGGGTGGCTGGAGTAGACGGGCTTGCCCCGGGCGCGCTGGAAGGCCGATACCAGATAGACGCCGCCGTCGTGCTCCCCGCCCAGCCGCTCCACCAGGCGCCCTTGCAGAGAGGTGGACGGTGCGCAGACCGGAGCGTCGCGTCGTGCCAGGTAGCACAGCCAGTCGAGCTCCGCCCGCACCTGGCCCGTCCGTGAGGGCCCGGTGTCCGGAGTCAGGCGGAGCACCCGTTTGCCGTCCGCCCGGTCGAGCGCGTAGACCCAGCAGTTCGAGCCGCCCAGAAGCTCGGGGCAGGACGCTTCGGCGCCCCAAAGCTCAAAGGCCCGTTGGAGGACCTCGCGTTCCGGAGGCGGCAACGGCGGCCCTGCCTGCGCTGTCACTGGCGACGGCATCTCGGCGTCTCAGGCGAGCTCGGCCTGGCCGAAATCCGCCAGGATCGAGCGCACCGGGCGGGCGCGGGAGTCGAGCACCGCCAGATGAAAGGCCTGCTCGACCCGGCTGGCGACCCGCTCGATCTCGTAGATCGTCTCGGCCCGCCGGCGGCCGGCCTCTCCCATGGCGCGCGCGGCCTCGCGGTCGGCCGCCAGCTCGCAGAGCGCCTCGTAAAGCCCCAGAGACCCGTCCTCGGGGTTGCTCAGCAGACCGGTCTCGCCGTGAGAGACGATCTCCCGGAGACCTCCAACCGCGCTGGCGACCACCGGCAGACCGAGCATCATCGCCTCCACGGCGATCATGCCGAACGGCTCGTAGCGCGACGGCAGGACGACCGCGTCGGCCGCGGCGAGCGCGGCCAGGAACCGCCGGCGCGGGAGCCACGGCCGCAGGCGGAAGCAATCCTCGGGCAGACCCTTGAGGATTTCCGCGAAACGCGGCGCATTGCCGATGGACAGCAGGAACACGTCCCGGCGATCCCGGCGCAGCTCGGCGAAGGCGCGGTAGACGAGATCGGCTCCCTTGACGTAGTCGGAGAACCTGCCCGCCGTGGCGAGGATCAGCGGCCGCTCGCCGGAACCGCCCAGGTTCTCGGGCGATTGGCGATCGGACGGATGGCTGCCGTCCGGCTCGAGGTCCCGGAACGCCTCGCGCGAGACGCCGTTGGGAATCACGATCGCATCGGTGAGGGGCGAGCCGTAGCCCTCCCGCGCGGCCTGCTGAAGCTCCGCCAGCGAGGGAAAGATGTTCAGGACGGCCGCTCGGCTCACCGCCCTTTGGAGCGTTGCGTGCGCCTGCTGATGGATCTCGTCCAGACCCTCGTACCGCGCGTAGGAGCCGAGCAGAGCCTGGAAGTGATTGACCACGGGCACGCTGCCGCCGAGCAGCCCGAGCACGTGCGTGATCTGCGAGCCGAAGAGCAGGCCGCCCAGGTTGTAGACGAGATCGAAGTCGTCGAGCCGCAACCGGGCCTTCAGAAAGGCCGCCAGGCTCGCCGCCGGCCGCGCCATCTCGTCGCCGAGAACGACCACCGGCGACGAACCGGACAGGGCGGACCGCGGCTCGCCGCGCGTCACCAGGCACAGCTCGTGGCGCCGCTCGAGGACCGCGCACAGCTCGCCGGCGAAGACCTCCGAGCCGTTGTGTCCTTCCCGGTCCAGGTGCTCGGTGACGACGAGGATCCTCACGGCTCCCCACCTCTCTCGCCGGTGGGCGCGAGGCCGCGGAGACGCTCGCCCTGCCGACCCCAGCGCTGGAAGAAAATCCGGAAGTTCTCGGAAAAGCGATCGTTCCGCTGCTGGTTCAGGTGCGTCACCTCCGTCTCCCCGACGTAGCGGCACCGGAAGCCGAGGCGGCGGGCCTTGAGACAGAAGTCGACGTCCTCCATCTGGCTGCCGCGATAGGCCTCGTCGAAGCCGCCGACCGACCGGCAGACCTCCCGCCTCACCAGCAGGAAGGTCGACGGCAGCCAGGGAACCTCCGCCGAGTAGTCGTACTGGCCGCCGTCCTCTTCTCCGAGGCCGCGCGGCTTGGGGAAAAAGTCGCCGTCGAAGAAGGGATCGGCGCAGAAGATCCGGCCCGCCCGGTCGACGATCTTGGGTCCCGCCAAGTCGGCGGCGCGCCGTTCGAGACCCGCCAGGAGCTCGTCGAAGACGCCCGGTCGCAGGATTTCCACGTCGTCATCGACGAAGCAGACCAGAGGACGGCTGGAACGCCGGAGACCCTCGTTCTTGTTGGCGGCGCTGCTCTGCCGCTCGGCCACGACGTGGAGGGCTTCGCCGTCGACGCCGGCCCGCCGCAGGCTCCGCAGGCACCGCTCGAGCTGGCGGCGGGAGAAACCGGGCGAGCGCCTGAACAGGCGCATCAGCAGCGCCTGCCCGTCGTCCCCGACCGTGAAAACGTGGAGGCCGAGGGCGTCGCGGCTCGCGGCGTCGGGCTGGAAGGAGACCGCCAGGCGAACGCGCCGGAGAGGGCCGGCCGGCGGCTGAAGGTCGAAGTGCAGGAACTTCATCACCGGGCGGTCCAGGGAGATCCGCTGTTCGGCCACCGCCGGCGACCCGCAGGAGTCGCGGTGGACTTCGACCCGCAGCGCTCCGGAGACCGGTCCGGCGGCGGAGACGGCGAGCGCGAGCTGATCGAAACCGGTGTCGTCCAGCTCCTGGAGAAAGGGATTCCCCACGGTGGGGAAGCACAGGCTCTCGTGCCGTTGCGACGATGGCCGGCTGAGCTCATAGGGCAGCTCTTCGCGGTCCGACTCCCAGAACGGGACGACGCAATCGATCTCCGGCAGCCCCGGCCGCGGCCGGGGCACGCCGCGATACTGGAACGGCTGGATTTCGTTGACCCGCGCGAGCGGCAGGCCGCGCCGGGCGAGGGTCTGATCGGCGAGACGGCGCCACATCTCTTCGGCGGCGGCCGGACCGAGCTGGTTGCTGGCCCGCCGCGGATGGAGGCGGTAGGAATAGAGGCAGCGATCGAGGAGCTCGATCGTCGCCACCTCCTCGATCTGGAGAAAGATGTCGCAGTCCTCTCCCGCCAGTTGAAAGTCCGTGAAACCCCGCCAGCCGGCGGTTTTATCGTAAGCCGAGCGCCGGATCAGGTACGGGTGCGAGTGGTTGTAGAGGTCGGTCGTCATGCCGCGATCGAAATGCCTGGGCTCGAAAGGGAACCAGTCGGCCATCGGCACGCGGCGGCCCGCCTCGTCGATGAAGTCCCGCCGCGCGCGGACGATGCCGCTCCACGGCATGGCCTGGGCGGCGGCCAGCAGCTCCTCGACGGCGGTCGGAGCCAGGAGGTCGTCGTCGTCCACCGGCAGGATGAGGGCCTCCGCGGAGGCCGCGGTGAGAAATCGCCGGCTGGCGGCGATGCCGGTGCGCTCCTGATAATAGACGCGGAGCCTCGGGTGGCCCAGCCGCTCGACCCGCTGAAGAATCGAGCGCGACAGCTCATCGCCGCCGTCCCATAACAACGACAGCCGCCAGTCGGAGGAGGTCTGATGGAGCACCGACTCGATGCAGGGGATCAACCAGCCGCCTTTGACCACCGGGATTTCGATCGAGACGATCATCTCAGCTCTGCCCGTCCGCTTCCCAATCCGCCAGCCGGGTGCTCCAGGCCTCCAGCCGGGCCTCGAACTCCGCCAGCGCCTCCCCGGCCTGCCGCGGGTCGAGGGCCGAGACCTCCTGCGTCAGGGGCGGGCGGTCCGGCCGCTTGCGAGCCACGCCTGCCCCGGGGGCCGCGGGCTGCGCCGCGAGCGGTGTCGGCTCGCTCTCCGGCCACTGGAACCGGCCTCGGACCCCGCAGCTCCGGCAGGCGGCGGTCGTGCCGACCCGGGCGCGTCCGCCGTCCTTCCCGGCGAGCAACTCCTCGGGCGTGTCGGTGAACAGGTCCCCCAGCCTTCCCTCCGCGGCTCCGCCCTGGCGCGAGCACATCCACACCCCCCCGGAAGGGTCGACGGTGAGGCTCAGCTCGAAGAGGCGGCAGCTTCCGGAGCGGGAGAGCAGCGCCTCCGGCAGCGCCGTCCGCCCGGCTCCCTGGGTGGCGAGGCCGAAGGCCGGCGTATCGATGGCGAGCCCCGGCGCCTCCCGCGTCAGCGCGGCCAGCCGCCGGTAGTCCGCGCCATCCTCGCCGGCCTCCAGCCACAGCCGGCAGGAGAATCCCCGGCCCGATCTCGCGACCACGGCCCTGCCGGCGCGATAGTCGTCGAGGGCCGCGAGCGCCGCGCGGCAGGCGCCGAAGCTTCCCGCGCCGGCCGTCAGGATCAGATCCAGGATGCCCCGCGCATGCAGCGCTTCCAGGAGATCGGCGGTGAGACGCTCCGGCGGCAGGAGCAGCGAGACCTCGACGCCAAACTTCCTGCCGGCCTCGCCCAGGTAGCCGAGCGTCCAGCGGGCGGCTGCCGCCTCCTCCGGCAGGAAGGCGTAGAGGCGGGAGAGCTCGCCGCGATCGATGAGCCAGGTGATCAGAGCCTCCAGGCGCTGCTCCCCCAGCGGCTGGTAGAGCTCGTGTGTCGCACTCGATCCCGGAGACTCGCCGGCGGGTGGAATGAGGATGACGTCCATCGTTGTCTCACTCGCTGGGAGAGGTGTCCCGCAGCGTCCAGAACCTCTCGGCGCAGTCCGCGCCACGCCGCTCCAGACGGGCGTTCCGCTGCCCGATCTCGACCAGGAGCCGCCGGCTGCCGAATTCCAGGCGCGATCTGAAGATCTCGAGCAGCGTCAGCTTGTCGGCCAGGACGTCGTCGATCCCCTCGAACCACGGAGCCAGGCCGAGATAGGAGCCCTCGAACCGCGAGAGGAAGTCGTCGACGTTCAGGTGCGCAGCGGCGAGCGGGAGGTTCTCGTAGAAATGATAGCGGGTGGTGGGGAAGTAGTCCTCTTCGTAAAGCGCCAGCACGGCATCGAAGACCATGCGCTGGTCCGGGGAATCCCCCACGGCCGCCGGGGCATAGACGTGCTCGGCGGCGAGCTCCGCGATGGCATCGTGGAGGGCGAGCTTCACCGCCGCGGCCAGCTCCGCGGCCGGCTCTTCGGCCGGCAGCGCCGCCCGCCCGCCGGCGGCTTCTGCCTGACGCAGGGCGAGCTCGGGAAAATCGAGATATCGCGTCTCCGTGCCCAGCACCGTGGCGGCGAGCCAGGACTCGTCACGCCGGATGGCCGTGACCTCCTGCTGCGAGCCGAAGGCGGCGGGAGACCGGGTCGCGAGCTGGCGGGAGAAACAGTTGAGGAGGGTGAACCGCTCGGCGTGCCGGCGGCTCATCACCAGGCCTCCCATGGACAGCTCGACGTCGCCGGGATGGGCCGCGAGGAGCAGGCTCCGCGGCCCGCCGGCGGGGAGCTGCGGCGCCGCCAGGGGCGACGACAGCCAGACGGCGTGCCGGGAAGCCCCCGCCGCCGTCAGCAGATGCGGGCGTTGTCCGAAGATCTCGGCGAACGGCGTGCGACCGTCGGCAAGCTCGAGAAACTCCCGCTCGGCGTCGCCGGCGTCCCCGTCCTTGAGACGGCCGAAATAGACCTCCCCATCCGCGATCGAAACGTGGGGCAGCCGGCAGGGATAGGCAGAGAAGAGCAGCCTGGAGCTCGGGAGAGGGGCCTGGGACGCTGGCGATCGCATCGTCTAGGTGGGAACGATCCAATGGGCTTCCGGCGCTGTGGCGGCGCCGAGCACCGTTTGGTGGACCTTCCCCAGGTCGTGCAGATAGACCTTCGGATGCTGGAAAATCGGCTGTCGCAAAGTCTCCAGGAAGAGGCCGTGCGCCGGGTGCTCGCGCCGCTGGACCGCTCGCCGGTGGAATTCCTGCGTGGAGAAGGTGCCCCAGTTGACGAGCTGCTTGAAGCAGATCTTGTCGCAGCCCAGCGCCAATCCCATCTCGGCGAAGGCCGCCATCTCGCGGTAGTTGTTCTCCTGCACCACGTAGTGGAGCTGGAACAGGCGGATCTCGCCCGTGGCGCGCAGCGCGCGGAGAAAGACGAGATTCTCCATCAGACGGTCGAAGTCCCCGCCCCGGTTGAGGGCGTAGGTCTCCCGCGTCGCGGCATCCACCGAGACGTCGATCCAATCGATCGCCTGGTGGCAGATCGAGGCCCACATCGCGGGCGTCAGCAACACGCCGTTGGTGGAAAGCTGGATCCGCATCCCGGGCGCGCCCTCCGGCTCGAAGGTGCGCAGGAACTGGAGATAGAAATGACTGGCGAAGGGATCGCCGCTGCCGGTGATGATCAACCGCCGGGCGTCCCGCAGATGCTCGCCCATCACCTGCTCGTGGATGAGCGCCGCGCGCTGCCTCTGCTCGCCGCGGAGCACGATGGGGCCGCTGCGGCAGGAAGGGCAGGCGAGATTGCAGGTGCGATCGTAGGACATGTTGATGGTGCTGGGTCCCCGCTCGAGCCGGGTCAGGCCCCGCGCGATGACCTCGCGGTGGAACGGGTCGGTGACCTCCTCGACCCGGTGCAGCAGGCGCTGCTGCAACAGGCCGCAGGTGCGCTCCGAGCAGTAGCGGTAGGTGCCGTCGAGGATCGACGCGCGGACCTTGGCGGACTGTTCCGAGTTCCAGGCCGCCATGAGGCCGCCGCGGCCGACGTTGCCCACCGGCTGCGGCAGCGTCTGGGGACAGCAGAGATACAGGCTGCCGTCGGGCTCCACCTGCGCGTACTCGAAGGGCTGCGGGCAGAAAAGCCCCCGGTACCTGGGCTCCGGGTCCGTTCCTTCCCTCCCCCCGGCCTCTCCGGGCTCCTCGCCGGACAGCAGGCAGCGGCGGACCTGATCGCCGAGCGGATCGTGACCGGTGGCGATGTCGAACAGGCTGTCGATCGCCAGCTCGCTGAACCGGTCCCGTTGCGACGGAGCGAGCTGCTCGAGCAGCTGGCTGCGGGCGCCGCCGTCGATCTCGCCGCACGACTCGGCGAAGGGCCGCCCCGTCGTGCTGTCGCGTTCCTCCGCCAGGAAGGCGAAAAAGCGGGCCGCGACCGCCGCCTCGCCGGGCTGGGGCAGCAGCCGGAGCTGGGCGACGATGACCTCCACCGGCGAGATCTGGAGGCCGTCGGCCGAACGCTGGCAGACCGCCGCGAAGCCGTCCTTCGCGGCGTCGACCAGGTCCTTGACCACCGGCGCCTGATCGGCGCTCAACCGGAGCTCACGGGCGAAGGTCTGCCAATCCACGTTCCGCTCTCCTCACCGCGCGTCCGCCACCGCTCCGGGAAAGAAATCGCAGCCCTGGCAAAGGCTCAGGGTCTCTCCCCGGCGGTAGCTCAGGATCTTCTCCAGGTAGAGATGGCGCAGCAGGTTCTCCTTGATATTGCCGTAGCTGGTCTTCCGCTCGTAATCCATCGCGCACAGCCTGACGTTGCCCTCCACGGAGATGAAGTCCAGCGACTGCACGATCCTGCAGACGTTGCCGTGCTCGGGATGGTGGCGGAAGATGTCCACGGCCACCCGTTCGTCGCCCTCGAACTCGCGGGCGATCGGCCCGAGATCGACCGGCGAGACGTCCTGGCTCAGCAACCCCGCCCGGTTGTTGACCGGATGGATCCAGATCTGCGACACCGGCAGCCGGCGCCACTCGTCGACGAAGCCGTGGACCTCCTCCTGATTGAGGTTGCACAGCACGAAGCTGACGTGGACCTTGAGGTGAGGGAATCGTCGATGCTTGAGCTCCAGGATCTCCAGCACGTTCCGCTTGATCGCCGCGAAGTCGCGCAGCCGCATCACCCGCAAGTGGGTCTCCGCGGTGGCGGCGTTGAGACTGAAGTTGATCTCCTTCAAGCCGCAGTCGACGAGGCGGCAGAAGAGCTCGGGGCTCATCCGCGAACCGTTGGTGGTCATGCAGACCCGGGCGCCGGCCCGCGACAACAGCTCGACGAAGGTCGTCAGTTGCGGATGCAGGGTCGACTCACCGATGCCGCACAGCACCACCTGGCGCTGTCGCGGCTCGCGCGCGAGCTGGTCGGCGAGCGACTGCACCACGCTGATCGGCATGAAGCTGCTCTTGTCGGGCATCGCCTCGCGGGGACAGAAGGAGCAGACGGCGTTGCAGACCGAGGTGATCTCGAGGTCGATGGCGGCGAGGCTCTCCTCCCCGAGGGTCTTGTACTGGAAGAAACGGGTGGCGGTCACGACCTCCGGACCCTCGTCGCCGGGGCGATAGGCGACGAGGGCGTGCTGGAAGCCGCCTTCCAGCTCGTTCTGGCGGTCGACGACGCGCCAGCCCGGGGGGCAGAAACGGCGCTCCAGGTTGCGGAAGTGATCGAGCACCTCGCCGTGCTCGAAGCTCAGGCTGAGGTTGCCGTGGCCCAGGCGCCGGAAGTACAGGGGCTCGTCGATGATCAGCGTCCGCACCCTCGCCTGGTCCAGCTTGTGGAAGAGGTCGGTATCCTCCCCGGCGTTGCGGAGCGCCGGGTCCCCCTCGAAGCCGCCGAGCTCGGCGAGGGTCTCGCGGGAGATGAGGAACGGCTGGCTGACCTCGAACGGATCGCTGGAGATGCCGTTCACGATCAGGCGGCGGCGGGGCCTCAGGTACTGATCTACGAGGCCGACCAGCCGGGTGCCGCCGCGGAAGCATCTCGCTCCGGGATGCCGCCGCACGGCGCTGGCGAAGACTTCCAGGGCGTGGGCGGGCAGGAGATCGTCGTCGTCGATCGCTAGCAGGAAGTCGCCGCTCGCGTCCTCCGCCAGAGCCTGCCGGCTTGGACCCGTGCCGCGGTTCCGCCACCGGCGGACACGGATCCTGGGTTCGGACGCGACGCGCGAGAGGATCTCGAGAATCCGCCTCTCGTCCTCCTCCGGAGGGCCGTCGACGAGGATCAGGAGCTCCCAGTTGCGCCAGCTCTGCTGCAATACCGAGCCCAGCATCTCGGCGAGGAACTCGGGCTTGAAAACCGGGCAGAGGATGCTGATCCTGGGCGGCTCGAGAGCGGTCTCCCGCAGCCCCAGAAGGCCGGGGTGGGGAATCCATTCACCCTGGATCTCGACCCTGAGCTGCGGCGGCACCGCCGCCTCGCCGTGGCGCGAGCGGTAGCGGTGGTAATCGCTCGCCAGGTGGTCGGCGGCCTGAGACAGCAGGTCGCCGGCCCAGCGCCGGGTGTCGAGCGCCAGCCCCGTCGGGCTCATCCGCAGAGGCGGGCTGCCCGCCGCGGCGAGCTGGCGGCCGAGGTCGAGCAGAAAGAACTCGAGACTGCGGAGCTCGCCGTCCGGCACCACCCGATCCGCCAGGACCTCCCGGTTGAGGACACAGAACCAGGAGGGCAACCGGCTGGTGGGCGCGAGTCGCTGCGGCACCCACCGGGCCGGGATCCCGGCGGCAGGATCGCCGTAGACCCGGCCCGACGCCGGGCTGCTCAAGGTCAGGGCGGGGATGCCGGGATGGTTGCGCAGCAGGCGGCCCAAGCGGCGAAGATCGCTCTCGGCGACCTCCACGGCCTGGTCGGCGAAGAGCACGAACGGCGACCGGCCCCGGCGGACCTCGGGCCAGAGCTCGGCGAACGAGTCGCTCAGACGGAAGCTTCGCGTTTCCCCGTCGGCGAGGGCGCCCAACCGGCGTCCGAGATCCTGGCCGCCCGGCGCGCTGGTGAAACCGGTGCGCAGGAAGACATCGAACGGAGCCGGGCCCGCCGCCGTCGCGGCGCTCATACCGGGCACGCCCTTCCGGCGAGCTCCATGCGCCGCAGCAGGTCCTCGTGCTCGGGCAGATGCCCCCACTCGGCGGTGAACGTCGAGAAGTTGTAGCGGATGATCTCGATCTTCTCGCTCCGGCGCTTGTCGCGGAAGGTTCCCTGCCCCTGGTGGTAGACGAAGCAGTCCTCGCAGGCGGCGAGCCTGAAGCCCAGCTCCCGGATGGCGCAGGAGAGCGCCAGATCCTCGAAATATCCGTAGCGGTACCGCGCGCCGAAATAGCCGACCCGGTCGAACACCTCGCGGTCGAGGGCCAGGCACATGGCGGTCAGATATGGCACGCTGGTGAGACGGCCGGCGGACTGGCGGCAGGCCTGGCCGGAAAGTCCGGCGATCGCGCGGAAGAGAGCGCCGCCGGAGGCGTCTGCGGGCAGCTCGAGATACTCCCGATATTGGTAGAGGTCGGTCGGGTTGTTCGATATCGGGCCCACGGCCCGGATCTCCGGGTGGCCCGCGAGCACCTCGACGAGGCGGTCGGCGAAGCCGGGGGTCACGATCGTGTCGCTGTTGAGGAGGATGACATAGGGGCTGTCGCAGACCGCGAGCCCGCTATGGATGCTCTCCTTGTAACCACGATTCTCGGGATGCGACACCAGCCGGTTGGGCAGGCTCAGGCGGCTGCAGAAGCCGCGGACCCGGTCGAGCTCGACGGGCGAGGAGCCGTCGTCGACCAGGATCACTTCCAGGTCCCGGCAGCCGGCGAGCTCCAGGGCCTTCAGGCAGCGGCCCAGGAGCTGGTGCTGGTTGTAGAAGGGGATGAGGACGTCGACTTTGTTCCCCTTGCCTGCGCCACCGGCGCTCACAGCGCGCTCAGGCCCCTCTGGATCTCGACGATCTGCGCGGTGAGCTTCCCGATCTCGGCCGTCTCGAGGGGCGCCGCCTGGCCGTCCGGCTCGGGCTCCGGCCGCTCGCCGGAGGTCGGCGGCGCCGGGGCGATCGCGCCGCCACGCCGGATCGTCGCGGCCGTGGCGAGATAGGCCCCGCTGGAGCTGGCGCCGTTGCTCGGAAGCGCCACGGCCTCGTCGGCGCTCCCGGCAGAGCGTGGCCCCGGCCGTCGATCGACGCGGGCAAGGATATTTTCGATGTCTCGTTGCGCTTCGGCGAGCAGATGGCGCAGGCGCTCGCGAAGCAGCTTTCGAAGGGCGGTCCGGTCTTCCTCCGTCGATCCCTGCGGCCCCGGCGATCCCTCCCGCTTCACGATCGCGAGCAACGCCGCCAGCTCTTCCGGCTTGCCGCGCACCGCGGCCATGGCGCTGAGGATCTCGGAGGTCTCATGCGTCTCCGTCACGACTCCTCCCTTCAATCGATGAATCACCATTCATAGGAGAAGCTTTGCATTTCCAACCTGATTTCCTGGGACATTCGGCCAGTTCTAAGTATCACGGCCCCTCAGAGAAGGCAAGCCGATCTCAGAGGAAGCCGTAGAGACCGCTGCGGAGAAATTCGAGCCCTCGGCCGGCGCGCCGGAAGTCGTAGCCGGCGTCCCACAGCAGGTGGTCGAGCTGATCGGCGTGCCGGTCGATCCACTGCCTGACCTCCACCGGCCAGCCGTGGGCATCGAGGAAGACGCGGAGCTGCTCGAGCCGCAGGTGCGAGAAGTAGAGCCCGTCGGCCTGGCGCTTGTTGGCCACGCAGACCCTCGGACAGCCCGCGAGGAGCTCGCGCGGCAACAGCCGGGAGATCTCCTCGCCGTCGCGGGGCGCGTGTACCGCCGCGAGCAGCCGCTCGAGGACCCGGTCGAGACGGAGGCCCGGATCGTCAAAGGTGTAGAAGTTCTTGAGCTCGAGCTCGCGGCCGTGAGCGCGATAGGCCCGCATGCCGACGTAGACGTCGAGCTCGCCGCCGCGGCCGGAGGCGAGCGTCCCGGCCGTGAGCTCGACGCTGAACAGCTCCCAGCGGTAGGGCATGGCGGGCCGGGCCGCCACCTCGAGATGCGGCGCCAGGGCGCCGAGCACGCCCTCGAGAGTGGGCTCGCCGTTGCCGGCGTCGCGGCGGTAGAAATAGACCTCCCAGCCCAGCGACAGCCCGCCCTGCGCGGGGACGTGCTTGATCCCCCAGACGGTGCGGAAAGGTCCAAGCTCGCCGAGCAGGGCCGCTACCAGGCGGCGGCCCTGCTCGGCGACGCCCATGAGCGCGAAGCTCTCGAGCAGCAGGTTGACCGAGCGCAGCTTGCCCGCGGCCGGCCGTGGCGGCAGATAGGGCAGGAGGAGATAGTCATGGAACGGGTCGTCCGGCCGGCAGCGCTCGGCCCCGAGGGTGGCATCGGCGTCGGCGGTGGCGGCGGCGTCGGCGGCGGACATCTCAGGGCTGGGTGTCGGTGTCGATCGGCGGCTCGTCGCCGGCCATGAAGCGGCTCACGGTGTTGTGGGTCGGCGGTTGCGTGCGGAAGTCCGCGATCCAGGGCTCGCGGAAGTAGAGCTGCTTGGCCCGCGGCAGGCCGGTGACCACCTCGGGAGGCAGGGTCAGCCGGTGGTAGTTGATCGCCAGGTGCGAGTAGGCATGGAGCACGGCGACGCGCGGTGTGTCGCGGCGCCACACCGGGCCGGCGTGGCAGAGATTCTCGGTGAAGAAGATGGCGCTCCCCGCCGGGCAGGCATAGCTGGTCAGGAACTCGCTGCGCCGGCCGTCCTCGAGCGACAGATGGTCCGGATGGACGGGAAAATTGGCTTTGTGGCTGCCTGCCAGGAAGACGGTGGCGCCGTCGTCCTGAGCGACCTCGGTGAGCTCGAAGACGACCCTCACCATTCCGGCATGGATGCGCCCGTTCTGCACCCGATAGCCGAAGATCGGGTCGGCCTGCATGGGGCCGCCGCTGTGCAGCCCCTGGCCGTGCGAGTCGCCCTTGTGGCGCCAGACGGCGACGCTGTGCTCCAGGCGGATGTCGGGACCGATGACCTGAAAGAGCACGTCCCTGACGCGGGGATGATCGATCAGGAGGCTCGCCGGACCTCCCGGGACCGCCCGGTGCGCCGGCGGCAACGACTCGGGATCGTGCGCGATGCGATCGATCTGATCGACGATGGCCGCGACCTCGCCGGCGCTCAGGATCGCCGGCCGCACGAAGTAGCCCGCGAGGTCGAAGCGGAATCTCTCTTCGTCGGTCATCGCCATGGGATCGATTCTCCCCGAGGTCCTACCGGTCGCGCCGGTCGCGCTGGTCGCGATAGAGGGCCGCGACGGTTCTCACACGGTTCCGCGCCTCGTCCTTCGGCGCCACGAGGTAGAACGACTTGACGCCGTTACGGTAGACGCCGCCGCAGGTGGCCCGCAGCCCGTAGGCCGCTTCGAGCGCGGCGATGATCGTCTGTTCATCGCCGTCGAAAAGCTGGCGGCGGAGCTGTTCGAAGTCACCGATCAGGATGATCTTCTCGTCCCGCTGGCCGGACTCGAATCCATGCCCGGGTCCCTTGCCGTGCTCGATGGTGCCGCAGCCGGCAACGAAGGGGACGCCAAACCGGCGGGCGAGGGCTTGCCGGGCCCGCGGCTCGGTGACGTAGAAGTATTCCTTGACGGAGACCTCCCGCCCGTACAGGCGGAAGACCCCTTTCTCGCCGCGCCCGACCCGGTGATAGAACCCATGGGTCGGGCTGCCGCCGCGGTCGATCTTGATACAGAACGTATAGCCCGATCCCGGGTGCAAGGGATCGGCGGCGTGCTTCGCCGAGGCCTGCGGCGCGCTCGCCAGGAAATCCGACCGCATTCCCTCGTCGGGTAGAATCCTCGCCAGGGTCTCCTCGTCGAACAGCTCGTAGAAAGTGAAATAGACTTTCAGGCTCAGCAGCTCGGCCTCGCGGCAATTGATCCCGATCCAGCTCTTGCAGAACGCACCGGCGTCGATCGAAGACAGCCGGTCGCAGAAGTCCCGGACACGGCGATCGTGAACGAGCCGGGAGACCTCGGCGAGGAAGTCCGCCGGCGCGGCGAGCGAAGCCGGCTGGCCGCTCCCACCGTCAGCTCCTGGGCTGGCAACGGTCGGCGGATGCATGCTGGCGCCAGCTTATCATAAGGGTGGAATGGGTTCGTGATCGACGAAATCGAGGGCGTCCGCCGGATAGGAGAGCATCAGCGCGATCTGTTCGGGCGAGGCCTGCCAGTTCATCGATCGCACGGCCCGGTTGTAAGCGCCTTGCCGGTCTCTTCCCTCCACGATGTGGACGCCGAGGTCCTGCAGGCTCTGGATCCTCGATCCGAAAAGGTAGATCTTCCGCGTTCGCGTCGATAGCGCCGCGATCGCCGGACAGAACGTGCCGACGCTCCCCACCAGGCACGGTGCATGGAGCAGGAGGTGCAGGTCCGCGGCGAGCTCACCCGATTGCGTGAGGACCTCGAAGCCCCTTTCGCGCAGCGCGGCTTCGGCCGCGTCGATACACGGATTGCCACGGTCCTCGAACACCAGCCAGACGCGCGACGGTCGTTCACGGTCGACGGCGGCGAGGTAATAGGCGAGCGGCGGCTGGCCGTACTGGGGGTTTATGAAACCCTCGCGAGCGAAGATGTCACCGGCCCGGAAATGGAGGACCATGTCGCCGTCGCGGACCCGCGGGTGTGGCTCCCGCAGGCGCGGCACCAGCAGCGGCCGGACGTACCGGGCCAGCGCGCGGGCCTGTTCCACGGACGTCGGCCGCTGGCCGAGCGCGGCGAGAAAGAAGAACTCTCCCGTGATGCTGGAGAGCTCCGCGGACGGCTGCCAGTCAAGATGGAACGCGCCGGCCCGGCTGCCGGCGAAAAACGGATGCGGCTTGGGAAATTCGATGCGCTGGACACCGTAACGCTCCGCGATGTTGAAGACATTCTGGAGCTGGAAGACCGCGTTGCCGAAACGCATCCAGCGGTTGAGCCGCAGCACGTCGGGCGGCCTCGCGCCCTGTTGCAGAAAGGCGTCGGGCGCCGCCAGCAGGAACGCGCCGCTGCCGCCGCTTTCGTCCACCGCGACCTCGCCCCGGAAAACCGGCAGATTCCAGCCGTAGCGCTCGGCGAGCCTCTCTTCAGCCCGGGCGACGACCGGCGAGACCACGGGCGGCCGCCTGAAACCCCATCTCACCGCAGCCATGTTGGACTCCATAAGGACGACAGAAAAGCTTGGGCAATCGACGGACGGGAAATATTACCTCCGAAAGGGCGCCTTCCTCAACGGCTCCAAGTCCAGGCCCCAGACCGATCATAACCAACCCAGGGACTGGCATGCTTTTTGGATAGACTGAGCCGATCAAGTGCGGCTCATCGACGTCCATCGTAGAGGGAAAACGGCATGGAGGACCTGAAAGAAGGCCGGGGGGAGAATCCGGCCGGCCCCCACCCGGAGGGGTGCTCCGACAAGGGCCCCGCCTCCCATCCCTGCCCGGTCGTGGCCATCGGCGCCTCGGCCGGCGGCCTCGAGGCCTTCCAGGAGCTGTTCCGTCACATGCCGGCCGACACCGGCTGCGCGTTCGTCGTCATCCAGCACCTGTCGCCGCGCCACGAGACGCTGATCCCCGAGCTGCTCGCGCCGCTGACCCGGATGCCGGTGCGGACGGTCGAGGACGAGACGGTGGTCCACGCCAATCACGTCTACGTGATGCCCACGCACGGCACGCTGACGGTCGACGACTGCGTGCTGTATCTCTCCCGGCCGGCGCGGACGCGCGGCCGGCGGTCGCCGGTGGACCGCTTCTTCCGCTCGCTCGCCGAGGACCAGGAGGATGAGGCGGTCGCCATCGTCCTCTCCGGCACCGGCACCGACGGCGCGCTGGGGCTGAAGGCGGTCAAGGAGCGCGGCGGGCTGACGCTGGTGCAGGCTCCCGAGACGGCCCGCTACGACAGCATGCCCCGCGGCGCCATCCTGACCGGCGCGGCCGATTACATCCTGGCCGTGGAGCAGATGCCGGCGCGGCTGGTCGAGCACCAGCGGCGGGTGCGCGACGGGCAGGGGGGGAACCCCGAGCGGTTCCGCGAGGAGATCGTCGGCCATCTCGGCAAGATCTGCGCCGTGCTGCGCCGCCAGACCGGCCACGACTTCCGCCACTACAAGCAGAGCACCCTGGTGCGGCGCGTGCGCCGCCGCATGGGCGAGGCGCGGTCCCCTTCGGTATATGCTTACGTGGAGTCGTTGAACCACGACGTCAAAGAAGTCGAACTGCTCTTCCGCGACCTGCTGATCAGCGTGACCCACTTCTTCCGCGATTCGGAGGCTTTCGACCTCCTGGCCGCCAAGGTCATTCCCCGTCTGTTCGAGGGCAAGGACGCGGACGGCTTCGTGCGCGTCTGGGCGCCGGGCTGCGCCACGGGGGAGGAGGTCTACTCGATCGCCATCCTGCTGCGCGAGCACCTGGCGACGCTCGCGGCGCCTCCCCAGATCCAGGTGTTCGCCACCGACATCGACGCCCAGGCCCTGGAGTCGGCGCGGCAGGCGCTGTATCCGGAGACGATCGCGGGGCAGATCTCCCCGGAGCGGCTGGAGCGGTGGTTCGTGCGGCACGGCAACATGTACCAGGTCGCGCGCGAGATCCGGGACCTCTGCCTGTTCTCGCTCCACAACCTGATCGCCGATCCGCCGTTCTCGCGGCTCGACCTGGTCTCCTGCCGCAACCTGCTGATCTATCTGGAGAGCGACCTGCAGAAGAAGGTCATCGCCCTCTGCCACTACGCGCTGCGGCCGGGAGGGTTCCTGTTCCTCGGCCCCTCGGAGATGGTGGCCGGGCAGCCCGAGCTGTTCCGCACGATCGACAAGAAGCACCGCCTCTTCCAGTCGCGCGACACGGTCGCCCGGCCGCCGTTCAGCTTCCCCTTGAGCGAGCGCGGGCGCCTCGGCGTGCGGCCGATGGAGGAGCATCCGCGGCGCGTGGCCCCCCGCCAGCAGGAGGTGGCGCGGACGTTCGAGACCATCCTGCTCGAGAGCTACGCGCCGGCCTGCGTGGTGGTCAACGAATGGGGGGACATCGTCTACTTCTCGCCGCGCACCGGCCGCTATCTGGAGCCGCCCTCGGGGACGCCGACGGTCAACGTCATCGACATGGCCCGCAAGGGGCTGCGACTCGACGTGCGCACCGCCCTCCACAAGGCGGTCAACTCGCGCGTGCAGGTCGTCCACGAGAACGTCGCCTTCGAGCTGGACGGCGGCGCGCAGCGGGTCAACGTCATCGTGCGGCCGATGCCCGAGCTGGGGGAGGATCCCGGGCTGTTCATGGTGGTCTTCCAGGAGGTCGTGACGGCGTCGGGGGAGGCGCAGCACGACTGGGAGCCGGGGACGATCGTGGCCGACGATCCGATCGTCCGCCGGCTGGAGGCCGAGCTGCGGTCCACCAAGGACCACCTCCAGGCTACCCTGGAGGAGCTGGAGAACTCGAACGAGGAGCTGGTCTCCTCCAACGAAGAGCTGCTGTCGATGAACGAGGAGCTGCAGTCGGCCAACGAGGAGCTGCAGACCTCCAAGGAGGAGCTGCAGTCGGTCAACGAGGAGCTGGAGACGGTCAACGCCGAGTTGAAGAAAAAGCTGGAGGAGCTCGATGGCGCCAACGGCGACCTGCAGAACCTCTTCCAGAGCACCCGCCTGGCCACGTTGTTCGTCGACCGCGAGCTGCGGATCAAGAAATTCACTCCCGCCGCCGTCGAGGTCTTCCGGCTGATCGACGGCGACATCGGCCGGCCGATCGCCGACATCACCCCCCGCTTCCCCGGCGGCGACCTGGAGACGGACATCCGGGAGGTGCTGCGGACGCTCTCGCCGCGCGAGCGGCAGGTCGCGGTCGAGGAGGGCGCCGCCTGGTTTCTGCTCAGGATCCTGCCCTACCGCACGGTCGAGGACGTCATCGACGGGGTGGTGCTCACCTTCCTGGACATCACGGAGCTGAAGGCGGCGGAGCAGGAGCGCGAGCAGCTCGCCGCGATCGTCGATTCCTCGCAGGACGGCATCATCGGCAAGACGCTCGACGGCGTCATCACGAGCTGGAACGCGGGCGCGGAGCGGATGTACGGCCACTCGGCGCGCGAGGCGGTCGGCCGCACGCTGGACCTGATCGTGCCGCCCGACCAGCGGCCCCTGATGTCGGCCGTCTTCGAGCGACTCCGCCAGGGCAACAAGGTGGAGCCCTTCGAGACCGCCCGCGTGCGCAAGAACGGCCAGCGGTTCGACATCTCGCTGACCTTCTCGCCGGTCCGCGACAGCGGCGGGCGCCTGGTCGGGGCCTCCGGCATCGACCGCGACATCTCGGACCGCAAGCGGGCCGATCAGGCGCTGCGCGATGAGGCCCGCCGCAAGGACGAGTTCCTCGCCATGCTCGGCCACGAGCTGCGCAACCCGCTGGCGCCCATCCGCAACTGCCTGCACCTGCTGCACTCGCCTCAGCTCTCCCCGGCGCAGTCCGAGCGGGCCCTCGGCACCATCGAGCGCCAGGTGATCCACCTGACCCGGCTGGTGGACGACCTGCTGGACATCGGCCGCATCTCGCGCGGCAAGATCCTGCTGCGGCGCGAGCGGCTCGATCTCGCCGCGGCGGTCCGCGCCACGGTGGAAGACCAGCGGACCGGCCTGGAGGACGCCGGCCTCGAGCTGGCGCTCGACCTGCCCGGCTCGCCGGTCTGGATCGACGGCGACCCGACCCGCGTCTCGCAGACGTTCGGCAACGTGCTCCACAACGCCGGCAAGTTCACCGACGCCGGCGGCCGCATCACGATCTCCCTGCGGGAAGAGACGGCTCAGGGCATGGCGGTGCTCACCATGCGGGACACCGGCATCGGCATGGACGCGGAGATGCTCTCCCGGGTCTTCGAGCCGTTCAGCCAGGCCGACCGGGCCCTGGACCGCAGCCGCGGGGGGCTGGGCCTGGGCCTCTCCCTGGTGAAGGCCCTGACCGAGCTGCACGGCGGCTCGGTGCAGGCCACGAGCCCCGGGCCCGGCTGGGGCACGGAGGTGGTGCTGCGGCTGCCGCTCGCGAGCGGGGCGCCGGAGACCCCGTCCGAGGTCCCGCCCGAAGAGGCGCCGGAACGGTCCTGCCGCTGCCTGGTGATCGAGGACAACGTCGACGCGGCCGAGAGCCTGGGCCTCCTGCTGCGGCTCGCCGGGCACGAGGCCGAGGTGGCCCTCGAGGCCGTCGAGGGGCTGGAGAAGGCGCGCCGGTCGCCGCCGGAGGTGGTGCTCTGCGACATCGGGCTGCCGGGCAGCATGGATGGCTACGCCGTCGCCCGCGCCTTCCGCGCCGATCCGGCGTTGCGAGGGGCCTTCCTCATCGCCCTCACCGGCTACGGCCAGGAGGAGGACCGCCGGCGCGCCCTCGAAGCGGGCTTCGACGCCCATCTCACCAAACCCGCCGACCTCGACGTGCTGCGCAGGCTGCTGACGGAGGCCGGGACGTGAGCGGCTCCACCCGCTCGGAAAGGGAAACAGCGGTGAGGAATCGCAGGTTCCCCGCAGGACGCGCCGCCCTGCTCCTCGTGCTGGCCGCCGCCGCTCCGGCCTGGCCAATCCAGGAAGAAATCGCGGCGGCTCCGGCTTCCGAGCTGAAACGGCTGAGTCTCGAGCAGTTGATGGAGATCGACGTGACCTCGGTCTCCCGGCGCAGCGAGCCGGTCTCCGGGGCCGCGGCGGCGATCACCCTGATCACCGGCGAGGATCTCCGCCGCTCGGGCGCCAACAACCTGCCGGACGCCCTGCGGCTCTCGGTCTCCCTGGAGGTGGCGCAGTCCAACGGCAACACCTGGGCGATCAGCTCCCGCGGCTTCAACACCACGACCGCCAACAAGCTGCTGGTGCTGATCGACGGCCGCAGCATCTACACCCCCCTGTTCTCGGGCGTCTTCTGGGACGTCCAGGACGTGATGCTGGAGGACGTGGACCGCATCGAGATCATCCGCGGCCCCGGCGCCACGCTGTGGGGGGCCAACGCCGTCAACGGCGTGATCAACATAATCACCAAGAGCTCGCGCGACACTCAAGGCTCCCTGGTGACCCTCGGCGGCGGGAACGAGGAGGAGGCCTTCGGCAGCTTCCGCCAGGGAGGCAAGATCGCCGACGGGACCACCTACCGCGCCTACGGCAAGTATTCCTACCGCGACTCGCTCGCCTTCGCCAACGGCGACTCCGCCCGCGATCCGCTGCGGCGGGGCCAGGCCGGATTCCGCCTGGACCGCGCCGAGGATGCCGCCGCGGGCACCGGCGCCCTCACCTTTCAGGGGGATGCCTATCACGGGCTCGCCGGCCAGACGGTGGTGATCCGGTCCGACACCGCTCTCGACGGCGCCAACCTGCTCGGCCGCTGGAGCCACGACTACTCCGCCGACTCGGGGAGCAATCTCCAGGTCTATTACGACTATACCCACCGCAAGATCCCCGAGTGGTTCGAGGAGCACCGCCACACGCTGGACATCGACTACCAGCACCGGCTGCGGGCCGGCTCGCGGCAGGAAGTGGTCTTCGGCGGCGGCTTCCGGGTGACCCACGACCAGGTGGGGAACAGTGCGGGCGTGGCGTTCCTCCCGGACCGGGTGACCGAGAACCTGTTCAGCGCCTTCGCGCAGGACGAGATCGCCCTGGAGAAGCACGTGCGGCTCACCGTGGGCACGAAGCTCGAGCACAATCACTGGACGGGCTTCGAGGTGCAGCCGAGCGTCCGGCTGGCCTGGGTTCCCGACGACCGCCGCACGCTCTGGGGAGCGATCTCGCGCGCCGTCCGCACGCCCACCCGCTACGACGAGGACATCGTCTTCTATACCCCGGCCCACACGCCGATCCTGGAGGGCTCGAGCGACTTCCTCTCCGAGGAGCTGCTCGCCTACGAGGTGGGCTACCGGGTACAGCCGCGGACCGGGATGGTGTTCGACATCTCGACGTACTACAACGTCTACGACCACCTGCGCAGCTACGAGCCCGCGGCGGCGCCGGCCGTGTTCCCCTACAGCTTCCGCAACCGGCTGAGCGCGGATACCTGGGGCTTCGAGGCGCGCGCGAGCCTCCAGGCGGCCTCGTGGTGGCGCCTGCACGCGGCCTACGCCTTCCTCGACAAGATCTTGAGCCTCGATCCGGCCAGCTACGATCCGACCGGCGGCAAGCTGGAGGGGAACGATCCCCGCAGCCGCTTCCTGGTGCGCTCGCAGATGGACCTGCCGGCCGGCTTGGAGCTCGACGGTACGCTGCGCTACATGGGCCGTCTGCCGTCGCCCGTGGTGCCCGCCTACACCGAGCTCGACCTGCGGCTCGGCTGGCAGGCGGCCGCCGGGCTCGATCTCTCGCTGGTCGGGCAGAACCTGCTGCACGCCCGCCACCCCGAGTTCGGCGCCGACTCGCCCCTGCGCGAAGAGGTCCAGCGCAGTCTCTTCGGGAAGGTGACGTGGCGCTTCTGAGAGGGTGCCTGGAAAGCCTGTCCTCCGTAGGGGCGGGGCTTGTCCCCGCCCGGGCGGGGGGCGGCCGGGCCGTGAGGCGGGCGGGGACAAGCCCCGCCCCTACGCTCCTCCTCTTGCTGCTCACTCTCCTGCTGGCCGCGCCGGCGCCGCTGCGGGCGCAGGGCGCCTCGGAGTACGACCTCAAGGCGGCGTTCCTCTACAACTTCACCAAGTTCGTGGACTGGCCCCCCGCGGCGTTCCCGGACCCGGCCAGTCTCAAGCTCTGCGTGCTCGGCAACGATCCCTTCGGCCACAGCCTGCAATCGGTCGCGGGCGAGCAGGTGGCGAGCCGCAAGCTGACGGTGGTGCGGACGGACTCGATCTCCCGGCCCGCCGGCTGCCAGATCCTCTTCATCAGCCGGTCGGAGCGCGAGCGGCTGCCGCAGATCCTGGCCGCCGTCCGGGACTCTCCCGTGCTCACGGTGGGAGACACCAAGGGCTTCGTCGATCAGGGGGTGATCATCAACTTCATCCTCGAAGGCTCGAAGGTCCGCTTCGAGATCAACACGGAGGCGGCCGACCGGGTGGGGCTCAGGATCAGCTCGAAGCTGCTGCAACTGGCCAAGCGGGTCGTCGCCGCCCCGGGCACGAGGCCGGGGGGCTGACGCCATGCTGCAATGGTTCCAGCGCGCCCCCATCCGGCAGAAGCTGATGCTGATCGCCCTGCTGACCACCGGCGGCACCCTGCTGCTGGCGGGAGCCGCGATCATCTACTTCAACGTCCAGCGCTTTCGGGCCGAGATGGAGCGCGACCTCCAGTCGCTGGCCGACATCGTGGCCCAGAACAGCACCGCCGCCCTGAGTTTCCACGATCCGGCCGCTGAGACCGATACGCTGAGCGCCTTGAAGGCGCGCCCGTCGATCGTCGGTGCCGCCATCTACGACCGGCAGGGGACCCGCTTCGTGCACGTGGAGCCGAACGGCGGCGTGCAGCAGTACCCTATCCATCCCGGCCGGGACGGGACCGTGTCCGAGGACGGCGCCGTGGGGGTCTTCCGCCCGATCCTGCTCAAGAAGGAGCGGATCGGCACCGTCTACCTGCGCAGCAACCTCTCCGATCTGGTGGCGCGGGCCCGGGCGCAGGCGATCACGGTGCTGGCCGTCTTCGTCGCTTCCGGCATCGTGGCCCTGGTGCTCTCCTCGCGGCTCCAGCGCCTGATCTCCGGGCCGATCCTCGATCTCGCCGGCACGGCGCGGGCGGTGTCCGAGCGCCAGGACTACTCGATCCGGGCCGCCCGGCGGAGCTCCGACGAGCTCGGGGCGCTCGTCGACGCCTTCAACGGCATGCTCGGCCAGATCCAGCAGCGCGACTCCGAGCTCCAGGAGGCCAAGGAGGTGCTCGAGGCTCGGGTCCAGGAGCGCACCCGCGAGCTCGAGCTGCGCAACGAGGAGCTGCGCCAGAGCAACAAGGAGCTGGACGACTTCGCCTACATCGCCTCGCACGATCTGAAGGAGCCGCTGCGCGGCATCCACAACTTCTCGAATTTCCTGATCGAGGACTACGCCGACAAGCTCGACGAGGAGGGGCGCTCCAAGCTCCAGACCCTGATGCGGCTGACCCGCCGCATGGAGACGCTGATCGATTCGCTCCTCCAGTTCTCGCGCCTCGGCCGCGTCGACCTCGCCGTCGACCGGGTGGACCTCAACGAGATCGTGGCCGAGATCCTCGACTCGCTCGCCATCTCGCTGCGGCAGGAGAACGTCGAGGTGCGCGTCCCGCGCCCGCTGCCCGCCGTCCGCTCCGACCGCGTCCGCGTCGGCGAGATCTTCTACAACCTGGTCGTCAACGCCATGAAGTACAACGACAAGCCGCGGAAATGGATCGAGATCGGCTGGCTGGAGAACCGCGGCGGCCCGCCGGTCTTTTACGTGCGCGACAACGGCATCGGCATCCCGGAGAAACACCACGACGCCGTGTTCCGTATCTTCAAGCGGCTGCACGGCCGCGACCAGTTCGGCGGCGGCACCGGCGCGGGGCTGACCATCGTCAAGAAGATCATCGAGCGGCACCATGGCAGAATCTGGCTCCAGTCGGCCCCGGATCAAGGGACGACCTTCTATTTCACCCTGCAGGAAGGAGAGGTGCGCGTTGCTTGACAGCCCCAACCAGCCGATTCTCCTCGTGGAGGACAGCCCCGAGGATTACGTCACCACCGAGCGAGCCTTCCGCCGCTCGGGGCTCAAGAACCCCATCTTCCGCTGCGCCGACGGCGACGAGGCGCTCGATTTCCTCTTCCGCCGGGGCCGCCATGCCGACGCCCCGCAGCCCGGGGTCATCCTGCTCGACCTCAACCTGCCGGGGACGGACGGTCGCGACGTGCTGGCCGAGATCAAGGCAGACCCCGAGCTGAAGCAGATCCCGGTCATCGTGCTGACGACCTCCAGCGACGACCGCGACGTCGCCGCCTGCTACAAGGCGGGGGCGAACAGCTACATCCAGAAGCCTGTCGACCTCGACGGCTTCATGCGGGCGATCGAGCGGCTCAACGACTATTGGTTCGAGGTCGTGATCCTGCCGAAGGTGACGTGAGCGAAACGATGAGTGACGCCCCCATCCGCCTCCTGATCGTCGACGACAGCGCCGAGGACCGGGAGCTCTACCGCCGGCTGCTTCTGCAGGACCGCGACCACGTCTACGAGTTCCTGGAGGCCGAGACGGGAGAGGAGGGGCTGCGCGCGGTGCGCGGCGAGAATCCCGACTGCCTCCTGCTCGACTACCGGCTGCCGGACCTCGACGGCCTGGAGTTCCTCGCCCGCCTGCCGGCGGAGACGCTGGTGCCCGTCATCGTGCTGACCGGCCAGGGCAATGAGTCGGTGGCCGTCGAGGCGATGAAGAGCGGGGCCCAGGACTACCTGCTCAAGGGGAGCGTCGGGCGCGAGCGGCTCCAGCACGCGGTGCAGAACGCCATCGAGAAGGTGTCGCTGCGCCGCAAGGTCGAGGAGCGCACGGCCGAGCTGGCCGAGGCCAACGCGGCGCTGCGCCGGATGTACGACGAGCTCGAGGTGCTGGTCGAGGAGCGCACGGCCGAGCTGTCGGTCGCCAACCAGGAGCTCAAGCGGGAGATCCACGTCCGCGAGTGGGCCGAGCAGGAGCGGGCGCGCCTCCTCGTGCTCGAGCAGGCGGCCCGCAGGCAGGCCGAGGAGGCCAACCGCACCAAGGACGAGTTCCTGGCCACCCTCTCTCACGAGCTGCGGACGCCGCTGAACGCCATCCTCGGCTGGGTGCAGGTGCTGCGCGCCGGCAAGCTCGACGCGGCGGCCTCGGCGCGGGCGCTGGAGACCATCGAGCGCAACTCCCGCGCGCAGGCCCAGCTCATCGCCGACCTGCTGGACGTCTCGCGCATCATCACCGGCAAGCTCCGGCTCGATTTCAAGCCGGTCGAGCTGCGGCGGATCATCGACGCCGCGCTGGAGAGCGTGCGCCCGGCGGCCGACGCCAAGGGGATCCTGCTCGACGTCTCCGTCTCGCCGCTGGCGAGCCCGGTGCTCGGCGACGCCGACCGTCTCCAGCAGGTGGTCTGGAACCTGCTGTCGAACGCCATGAAGTTCACGCCGCGCGGCGGGCGGGTCGAGGTCCGCCTGCGCGAGGCGGGAGCGAGCGCCGACATCCGGGTGACGGACTCGGGGATCGGCATCCGCCCCGATTTCCTGCCCTACGTCTTCGACCGTTTCCGCCAGGCCGAGGGTTCCATCACCCGCACCCACGGAGGCCTGGGGCTGGGCCTCTCGATCGTGCGCCACCTGATCGAGCTGCACGGCGGCACGGTCGAGGTGGAGAGCGAGGGGGAGGGGAGGGGCGCCACCTTCATCGTGCGGCTGCCGCTGCGGGCGGAGCTGGCCGAGGACCCGCTCGACCGCACCGCCGTGGGACAGGGGATCTTCAACAACTCGCCGGAGATCCTCGCCGGCGTGCGCGTGGTGGTGGTGGAGGACGAGGTCGACACCCGGGATCTGCTGACGATCTCCCTCCAGCAGTGCGGCGCCGAGGTGGCGGCTTTCGGCTCGGTGCCCGAGGCGCTCGCCTGGTTCGACCATTCGGTGCCGGACGTCCTGGTCTCCGACATCGGCGTGCCGATCGAGGACGGCTACTCGCTGATCCGCAAGCTGCGGGCCCGTCCGCCGGGCCGCGGCGGCGACGTGCCCGCCGCCGCCCTCACCGCCTACGCCCGCGCCGAAGACCGCCTGCGCGCCCTGGAAGCCGGCTACCAGACCCACCTCGCCAAGCCCGTCGATCCCTCCGAGCTGATCGCCACCGTGGCGCGGCTGGCCGGCCGGCGGTCGCTGACGCCGTAGACCCTCATCACCCCGGGCCTCTTCTCCCGTCCCCTCCCCCCTCCCACACCGGGAGAAGAGGGAGGGGGCGGTGCGTGGTGCGCCACTCGATTTTGCATGCTATTCTAAGAAATGTAGCTTCAAATAACTTGGACCAACCAAACGAAACCACGGGAGGATCAGACAATGAGGGGTCATATTCTGGATTTCTCAGGCTGCGCCCTATTTCTATTTGTCGCAACCGTAGGCCTAGCCTCACCGCCCCCGCCAGTCTGTTATACCTGGGCCGACTCGACGGCCTACTTCATTCCGAATTACTCGGGCTGGCAAACGGCCAAGCTCATTTTTCAGGGCTCTGATGGTTCGGTAACTTACCTTCGCAAGCTCTTGTACGGCCCCACTCAGCTTGAGTTGATCAAGTTCGATGACCCGCACTCATCAGAGACCTACATTTTCGATAGCCAATGGATCTACATAACAGCAGAGAACAAGCAAGACGGCACTCCTCAAACACGAGTTTGGAAGCCAGGATACCTAGGATACTATCTAGGAGCGAACTGGATGCCAAGGATCGTCTGTACCAGCGGGAATCAGACCTACAGAAACCTGAATCGATTCACTTCATGCTCCGCGGGCACATCTCACTATACCAATTGCAACTCCTGTCCATGTCAATATGTTTCCACTGATCCTTCGGGTTGCAGTAAATATCAATCGACCGTCTCCTACAGCAACTACAACTACGGGGGAACAATTGGTACCTTACCCACGCTCATCATGTCGTCCACCTTCGATGACCTTTCAGGGAGTGAGTACTACTACTATGGTTTTGGCCGAGGCTTCCTGAGATTTGAGGTGCGTGACTTCTCCGGCTCTGTCCTCAGGAGCTATGGTTATCAGTCGGGCGAGATACCGAATGACCCCATCCCTGATCAGGCATGCTTCCATCCGTAAGAGAAGTTATCTCATTGTGGTTCCGTGGTGACCAGACCAACCCGAGCCTCAACCCGACGTTGGCAACGACTGGCGAGCGACCATGTACTACAGGAATGTGACGTGAATGTATCACAGGCCTTCGGGCAGGGAAGCGGGGCGGCCCCGGACGACCGCCCCGCTGGAATAGCGGGCTTGCGCCCGCTCAGGGCTGGAGGTTTCCGGCCGTGAGCGTCAGCTTGCTGGTCTCGGGTTGCCAGACCGCGTCGAAGATCCACCAGCGCTTGCCGTCGAAGAACAGTTGGAAGCTGTTGACGCCGCGGACGAACGGCTTGGGATCGCTCTCGGCGTGGCGCACCTCGTAGGGGCTCCAGACGTGGAGGATCTTGCCGAACCCCTCGGTCCGGTGGGAGATCTCCCGGGGGATGTAACCTTCCTCCAACATGTTGGACTCGGTGTCGAACAGGTAGGTCGAGGGGGTGAACGTATGCGGCATGGTGCCGCTGTGCCCTTTGCCCTCGGCCGGGAGCAGCCGCGCGCCGGGGAAGAACAGGGAGAGGAACCGGTTCCAGTCGCGCTTCTTGCCGGCCGGCCCGGAAAGGGCCCCGTAGTAGGCGGCGACGATCGCTTCCGGCGAGGCGACGTCCGCCGGGGCGGCCGCGGGGAGGCCGGCCATGTGGCCGCCCGGAGCTCCGGCCGGAGCGCCGTGCATCGAGTGCTCCTGCGCCAGGACAACCGGCAGAGGAGCGAGCAGGGTCAGGACGACGATCCAGATCGCGATACGCGTCATCGTTCGGATCTCCTCAAGGCAGAAGGTTGTAGGGTCGCATCATGTCGTTGTCCTCGTGCTCGAGGATGTGGCAGTGCCAGACGTAGGGCGGCACCCCGCGGGGTACCGCCGTGGCGCCGTTGGGCAGCTCGAACTTCTGGATGATGCGGGTGACGCTGCCGACGCCGTTGCCGGGATCGCCCGGGAACACCTTCACGACGTCCTTCCACGCCGGCCGCTCGTTGGCTCCCGGCGCTTCGGGCGGAGCGATGAAATGGATCTGCCCCGTGGACTGGAAACGGTTGAGATCGAACTTCTGCCGGTTCAGCACCTGGAAGCGGACCAGGTGGACGTGGATCGGATGGCCGTCGGTCGTCGTGTTGTAGAACTCCCAGACCTCAGTCGAGTTGGTCCGCGGGTTTTCGGTCACCGGCGAGCTCCAGTGCAGGGCCCCGGCGGCGACGGTGCCGAGCATGCCCTCGATGGGATCGCCGGTCGTGGGATCGTCGTCCTCGGAGAGCAGAAGCTGCCGCGTCTGCGCCGCGGCGCGCGGGTCGAGCAGCGGCACCGGCACGAGCGAAGAGGGGAGCGGCTGATCGTGGTGGGTGAGCGGGGCCGTGACGCGGAACTGCAGGAACTGCGGCACCGCCGCCGCGCCGCCGCCCGGGAAGGGGGAGGGCGCGTCGTTCAGCAGGGTGAACGACTTGCCGGTCTTGCCGGTGAAGTCGATCACCACGTCGTAGCGCTCCGCCGGCGCCATCAGCAGGTCCTGCAACTGCACCGGCCTGGGCAGGAACCCCTGGTCGGCGCCGATCTGGTTGAAGATCAACTGCTCGCGCGCGTCCCGGCTGTTGACCAGGGTCAGGTGCAGGAAGCGGGCGTTGCAGGCGTTGAGCATCCGGAAGCGGTACTTGCGCGGCTCGACCTCGAGATAGGGGAAAACCTTGCCGTTGACCAGCCCGGTGTCGCCGAAGAACTCCGGGATCCAGAGCGGGGGGATCGGCGGGGTCACCCCCGGATCCTGCACGGGATAGTCCAGCGAGCCGTCGGGGTTGAAGAAGCGGTCCTGGAAGAAGAGCGGCACCTCGTACTTCCCCTTCGGCAGGGGCAACTGGTCCTCCGCCTCGTCGCGGACGAAGTACATGCCGGCGAGGCCGGAGAACACGTTGAGGCGGGTGATGCCCAGGGCGTGGTCGTGATACCAGAGCATCATCGAAGCCTGATCGTTCGGATAGCGGTAGACGCGGTTGGAGAAGAACGGGCCCGTCTGCGCGAAGCCGTTGGTGAACCAGGCCTCCGGATATCCGTCGCTGTCGCCGAGCACCTTGACGCCGTGCAGGTGGACGACGGTGCGCACGTCGGGCACGCTCGACTCCGCGCCGTGGATGGTGTGATCGATGGGCAGCAGGTGATGGGGCGGCAGGTCGTTCAGCCACTGCACGGAAGTGGGCGAGCCGCTGCGCACCTCGAAGGTCGGGCCTGGATAGGTGCCGTTGTACCCCCACAGTTTGGTGGGTGGCAGGTCGCGGTGCAGCTTCTGCGAGAACTGCCGCATGTGGACGTCGATGGTCCCCGCGCCCGGCGAGAGGACCGGCGGGATCGGCAGGGGATCCACGAAGGGCGTGAGGGTGGGGGAGCTCTGAGCGAAGGCAAACTTCCGGGGCAGCAACAACGCTCCCGCCCCGGTGATCGCTCCAAGCCTGAGCAGGTCGCGGCGACTCAGCTTCATCGTCCACCTCCTTGGAATGGAGGGCCGCGGCGGTACGCCACTGACTTCAGGGCCGCGCGGCCCTGCAATTTGAGCTTCTACGTCAGGTCTATACAATGTAGGGTGCCTCGTCCCGCCAAAGGCGAGCCCCGGCGTTCTTCCATCAGGTCCCTGAAACCCTCCCGCCATACGACCGTAGTGCTCGCTGGGAGGCGCACTCATGGAACGCTCGCTGTCATCCACCCACGGCCAGACTCGTGCCGGCGACGCCGAGAGGTTCAGCCTGCGGCGGTTCGGGCTGGTCGCCGGTCTCGATCTCGCGGAGAGCGTCCGCCGCCCGCTGCTGCTGATCTGGGCGCTGCTGATGGCCTTGAACGGCTACTGGCAGTCGCGGGGGGAGTGGATCTTCCACTCGATCGACACCTCGCTCGGCGGCACCAAGGCCTGGGCGGACTCCGAGTTCCAGACCGCCTACATCTATGGGCTGATCGGCTTCTTCCTGGTCAGCTTCTTCGTGGCCGTCGCCGCCGGCCTGCCGCTGATCCGCGACACGGAGCGCAACGTCGGGGCGCTGCTGCACTCGACGCCGCTGCGCCCGAGCGAGTACGTGTGGGGAAAGTTCCTCGCCGCCCTGGCCGCCTGCCTGGTCGCCGTGGCCTTCATGCCGCTGTTCACGGGGATCTTCAGCCATCTCCTGCCGGACCCGGGGCAGCCGGACATCTACGGCTCGTTCCACGCCCTGAGCTACGTCCGGCCGTTCCTGGTCTTCCTGGTGCCGGCGACCCTCTTCATGGCGGGGGCGTGCTTCGCCATCGGCCGCTTCACGGGGCGGCCGATCCTGGTCTTCCTGGTGCCGATCAGCCTCTTCCTCTTCTTCAACCAGTTCGTCTGGCACTGGTTTCCGCCGAACCTCGATCCTTCCGTCTCGGCCCTGCTGCGCCTGCTCGACCCGTCGGGGTTCCGCTGGCTCAAGGAGAACTGGCTGTTCGTGGACCGCGGCATCGCCTTCTACAACACCCGGCCGGTCGCCTACGACACGCCGTTCCTGCTCAGCCGCGCCGCCTTCGGCCTCCTCGGCCTGCTGCTGGTGGACGTCTCGCGCCGTCACTTCACCGGCCGCCTGCGCCGGCCGGCCCGCGCCGTCCGTGAACCGGAGACGGTCCCCGCGGCCATCCAGGCGGCTCCCGCCGCCGCCAAACCTCTCTCCACGCTCGGCATGGGCGCGCGGACGCCGGGCTTCCTCCGCGGGACGCTCACGGTGGCCCGCTTCGAGTTGGCGGAGCTGCGCTCGCAGCCCGGGCTCTACATCTTCATTCCCGCGATCCTGCTGTTCCTGCTCATCGTCTTCCGGGAGAACTACGACGACCAGCTCACGCCGATTCTGCTGATGCCCGGCAACGCCGCCACCAAGGGATTCATCCCGCTCACCCTGTGGCTCGGTCTCCTGCTCATGTTCTACATGGTGGAATCGGTCGAGCGCGAGCGGACGACCGGCGTCGCGCCGGTCTACTACGCGACGCCGGTCCCCACCTCCTCCGTGCTCGCCGGCAAGTGGGCGGCCCATGGCGTCGTGACGCTCGTCGCCATCGTTGCCAGCGGGGTCGTGCCGGCGCTGGTGATGGTGGCGGAGGGAAAGGTGGGATTCAGCCCGCGGCCCTTCCTGCTGGTTTGGGGGCTGCTGCTGATTCCCACCCTGGCGCTGTGGACGGCGTTCATCGCCGCGGTGGTCGCCCTCACCCGGAGCCGTTACGCCACCTACGGCATCGGTCTCGGGGCGGTGATCCTCACCGTCTTCGCCCTCATGCGGAACCACATGAGCTGGGTGGGAAACTGGCCCCTGATCACGGAGCTGCGCTGGAGCGACATGGGGGCCTTCGAGATCGATCGCGCCGCGCTGGTGCTCAACCGCCTGCTGGCGCTGGCGCTCGCCGTCCTCTTCGCCTGGATCGCCGTGCGCGCCTTCGCCCGCCGCGAGCGCGACCGGCTGCACCCGGCGATCGCGCCCGGCGCGCGGCGGCGGACGGGCTGGACGGCGGCGGCCCTGGCCGTGCCGCCGCTGGCGCTGGGGATCGGTCTCTGGTTCCTGGTCAACCAGGGATTCCAGGGCGCCACGGTGGAGAGGCGGCACAAGGACTACTGGCGGGAGAACCTCGCCACCTGGATCAACCAGCCGCTGCCCTACGTGACGCGGGTCGAGATGGCGATCGATCTCTACCCGCGGGAGAGGGGCTTGCGGGCGAGCGGCTTCTACGATCTCCAGAACCGGAAGGACAAGGATCTCGACTGGTTCCCGGTGACCGGCGGGATCGCCTGGAAGGACCTCGCCTGGACGCTCGACGGCCGGCCCTGGGTGCCGGAGGACCGCCACGGCCTCTACGTCTTCCGGCTGCCGCGGCCGCTGGCGCCCGGCGCCTCCGTGCGGCTCGGCTTCCGCTACCGCGGGACGGTGCTCCCCGGCGTCTCCAAGAACGGCGGCGCGGTGGATCTCGGCGAGTTCATCCTCCCCGCGGGGGTGCTGGTGACCGGCCGCAATCCGGACTTTGTGCCGAAGATCGGCTTCGACCCGAAGATCGGCGTCGACGAGGAGAACCGCACCGAGCCGCGGATCTACGCGCCGCGGTGGTACGAGGGGGTGACCGACGCCGATCTCGACCGCTCGGCCTTCATCCAGCGGCTGCGCATCAGCGCCCCGGCCGAGTACACCATCAACTCGACGGGCATCCAGACCGCCGACGTGGTGAAGGACGGCCGGCGGACGGTGGTCTGGGAGAGCGACTATCCGCTGCGGGTGTTCAACATCGCGGCCGGCCGCTGGCAGGTGAAGCGGGGGAGGAACGGCACCGCCGTCTTCTACGACCGCCATCACCCCTACAACGTGGACACCCTGGTCTCGGCGCTCGACGGCGCCCGCCAGTGGTATGCCCAGTGGTTCGGGCCCTATCCCTGGAAGGAGCTGCGGCTCAACGAGTTCCCCAACTACGCCGGGTATGCCCGGGGGAACGCCACCAACATCTTCTTCTCCGAGGGCGCCGGCTTCCTGAACAAGCGGTCGCCGGACTCCGACCCGGCGTTCGAGGTGGCGGCGCACGAGTCGGCCCACCAGTGGTGGGGGCACATCCTGGCGTCAGGGGAGGGGCCGGGTGGGATCGTGCTGGCCGAGGGGGCGGCCAACTTCTCGACCATGATGCTCGTCGAGCAGGTGCGCGGGCTCGAGAACCGCCTGGGCTTCGCCACCCGCATCGAGGCCCGCTACGGCGAGGCGCGGCAGCCGAGTACGGAGAAGCCGCTGGCCGAGACGCTCAGCGTCGCCGGGCGTCCGGGCGACGAGACCGTGGTCTACGACAAGGGCGGATGGGTGCTCTGGATGCTGATGCACCAGATGGGCCGCGCCGCCTTCCTGGACGGCGCGCGCCACTTCATCGAGGTCTACCACAAGAGCCCGGACCACCCCGTGCTCCAGGATTTCGCGGCCTTCATGCGCCCCTACGCGCCGGACAAGGCGGGCTTCGAGGACTTCGTCCAGCAGTGGTTCTACCAGCGGGTGATCCCGGAATACCACCTGGACGACCTCCGCAAGCGGCCGCTGGGAGGCGGGGTCTGGGAGCTGACCGTGAAGGTGGAGAACGCCGGCACCGGCCGCATGCCCGCCGAGGTGGCGGCGACGCGCGGCCCGCGTTTCGACGGCAAGGGCGGGCTCGCGCCGGGCTACCGCGACGCCCGCACGACCGTCGTGCTCGGGGCCGGCGAGGCGAAGGAGGTGCGCATCCGCTGCCCCTTCGAGCCCGACCGCGTGGTGGTGGACCCCGACGGCTACGTGCTCCAGCTCCAGCGGAAGGCGGCGGCGGCGAAAGTGTAGGGCGGGCCTCACTTCATCGCCTGTTGCCAGACCAGGATCGCGGTCACCAATAATCCGATCACGATCACCGCCGTCCGCGCCTTCCGCTTGCCGATGCGCCGGGCGAAGCGGGCGCCGCCGTAGCCGCCGAGGGTGGCGCCGGCCACGATCACCAGCGCCGCCGGCCACACCACCGCCCCCTTGGAGATGAAGTAGCCCGCCGCGATCGTGTTGATGCACAGGTTGAAAAAGTTTTTGATCCCGTTCGCCGCGTGGATGTTCGACAATCCCAGGAACCCCAGCAGGGCCAGCATCAGGATGCCGATCCCGGCGCCGAAGTAGCCGCCGTAGACGGCGACGCCGAGTTGGAGGACCGTGGCGAGCGCCCAGCGGCCGCGGGAGAGCTCCGCGGGATCGGTCACCGTGAGGGTGGACCGCCGGGAGAGGAATCCCTGGAGCATGAAGAGCGCCGTGGCGAAGAGGATCAGCAGGGGAGCGAGATCGGCGAAGACCTTCTCCGGCGTGCGCAGCAGCAGGACCGAGCCGATCGTGCCGCCGGCGAGGCTCGGCAGGAACAGCGTCTTCAGCCAGCCGCGGTTCGCCCTCACCTCATCGCGGAAGCCGTAGAGGCTCGCCACGGCGGCGGGCAGCAGCGCCACCGTCGAGGTCGCGTTGGCCGTGATGGCGGGGAGTCCCAGGAAGATCAGCGAGGGGAAGGTGAGGATCGTCCCGCCGCCCGCCATCGCGTTCATCACCCCGGCGCCGAACGCCGCGGCGACCAGGATGAGCATCTGGAGGGGAGTCACGCGCGAAGGATATATGGCTTCGCCCGCCAGATGCTCACCCCTTGCTCACACCGCCTGTCTCGCGATTCCCAGATAGGGCGGCCTGGTGAAGCCGGGGAAGATGTCGGCCGTCTTCGGGTTGCCCAGCCGGCGCTCCACGACCTCGGAGAGGACGGTGCGGAAGTCGGTGGTGATCGCGACGTCGCCCGGACCGTAGAGCTGCTCGGCGGCGAGCCCGGGCCAGGTTCCATAGACCTTGCCGCCGGCGATGCCGCCGCCGAGGAGGAACATGCAGTTGCCGTGGCCGTGGTCGGTGCCGCCGGAGGCGTTCTCCTTCACCCGCCGGCCGAACTCGCTCATCGTCACCACCGTGATGTGGCCCATGCGGTCGGCGAGGTCGGTGTGGAAGGCGTGGAGGCCGCTCGCGAGATCGGCCAGGAGATTGGCCAGCGTGCCGGTGGCGCTCCCCTCGCCCGAGTGGGTGTCCCAGCCGCCGACGTCGACGCAGGCCACCTCCAGCCCCAGGTCGGCGCGGATGAGCTGCGCCACCTGCTCGAGACCGCTGCCGAAGTCGGAGGCGGGATACTGGGCGCCGTTCTGGGGCTGGTAGGTCCCCGGGTTGGTGGCGGCCAGCATGGCGACCGCGTTGAAGGTCTGCTTCGCCTGGCCGTCCAGGAAATCGCTGCTGGGATAGAGGGAGGCGAGGCTGGTCTGGAAGCCGGCGAGCTCGGCCGGCGAGCGCAGCCCTTTCAGATGGAAATCGGCGATCGACTGGAGCGCCGTGGCGGACACCGGACCGCGCAGCGACGCCTGGACGAGATGGCCGACGCCCACCGCCCGGAACGGCGAGCTGTTGCCGGTGCTCAGCGTCGCGAGGTGCCGGCCGATCCAGCCGGTCGTCAACGACTTGCTGCCCGGCGTTCCGCGCTCCATGAAATCCATCGCCTCGAAGTGCGAGTGGGTCTCGTCCGGCGAGCCGGCGGCGTGCACGGCGGCGAGCGCGCCGTCGTCGTAGAGCTCCTTCAGGGGGGCGAGCGACGGATGGAGCCCGAAGAAGCCGTCGAGATCGACGGCCGTGCCGGCGGTGGCGGCAGGCTTCTTGATCGCCAAAGTGGGCCGGTTCGCGTAATAGTCGCGATCGCCGAAGGGGACGAGGATGTTGAGCCCGTCGGCGGCGCCGCGCAGGAAGACGCAGACGAGGACGTCCCGCTGCGGCGAAGGCGTGGCGGAGAAGGCCAGCCGGGGAAACCAGGTGGGGAGGGCGAGGCTGCCGAGTCCCACGGTGCGAAGGAAGCTGCGTCTCGTGAAGGGATTCATCGTCAGGGCTCTCCTTTCACCGCCACTGGGAGTAGGGGGAATCGAGGATGAGGGCCACCAGGCCCGGAAGCTTCGCCTGCGCCTGCGGCGCGGTGAGCGGCGTCTGCGGCGGCTGGCCGCCGGCAGCGTAGGCCGCGATCTGCGCGCGGTCGGCCGGATCCAGGGCGCGGGAGAGCAGGCGGTCCGTCAGATGGTCGGTGAGGTTCCAGGCCGTGGGCCGCGGCCAGCCGGGCGTGCCGGACGCCAGCGCGGCGAGGTCCGTCCGCACGTCGTGGAGATGGTTGCCGCCCAGGGCGAGCCCGAGGTTCCAGCCGTTGAGCAGACCGTTGGTGTTGGCCCAGGCGCCGGCCGCGTCCGGGTAGCCGTTGGGCGGATGCCAGTCGAAGGGGAGCTGCCCCATGTTGCGGAGCACGCCGAGGAGGGGCTTGCCGGACTCCGGGCCGAGCTGCGCGGCGAGGGTCCGCGCCGCCGAGGCCACCACCTCCAGCGGGCGCTTGAGCTTCTGGTCCGCCGAGGCGCGGAATTCGGGCGCCAGCAGCAGGGTCCGCATCGTCTCGCGGATGTCGCCGCCGGTGCTGGTGAACGTCTGGCTGACGGCGCCGACCAGCGAGGCCGGCGGGGTGTCCGAGACGAAGCGGACGCAGAGCTTGGTGGCGATCCGCTGGGCGGTCGCGGGATGGGCCGCGAGGATGTCGAGCACCCGCTCGCCGTGGCCGATCCCCAGGCCCGCCGGCAGCGGGTTGCCGAGCACGGTCTTGGGGCCGTCGTCGTGGTCCGCGGCGCGGAAGTAGAAGGCGCCGGGGGTGCCTCCCTTGCGGCCGCCGATCGTCCAGCCGGTGAAACACTGGGCCACCTGCTCGACGTCGTCCTGGGTATAGCCGCCCTCCACCCCGAGGGTGTGGAGCTCCATGACCTCGCGGCCGTAGTTCTCGTTGGGCCCGTTCTTGGTGTTGGTGGCGTTGTTGAGATAGTCGAGCATCGCCGGGCTCTTGGCCGAGGCGCCCAGGAGCTGGCGGAACTTGCCGAAGGCGTAGCGCCGGATCACCTCCCGGTCGTCCACCGTCTTGTAGTAGGCGACCTTGTTGTCGAGGTGATAGACGTTGAAATGATTGCTCCAGAAATCCACCATCATCTCGAAGAGCTGGCGGCGCGAGGCGATGGCGCGGATGACCGTGGCCGCTTTGAGTTCGAGCACCACCTGGGCCTTGTCGAGCCCGACGAGTTGGGCGTTGCTCATCGTCAGGGTGGGGAAGAGGGAGCGGAGGGTCGCCTCCAACTCGCGGTCGCCGACGTTCTCCGGGTAGAGCTGCTCGGCGATGAAGCTCTCGAAGCCCAGCGAGCGGGCGTGCGCGAGGTCGTCCGGCGCGCGGCCGAAGGTGATGCGGTTGACGAGGTGGACGATGGGGTCCGGCGCCGGCAGGTTGCCGGGGGACGCCGCCTTCCAGCTCACCTCGGGGCGGGCCGCGAGCAGCGGTGAAAGGCCCGCGCCGGGCAGGCCGGCCAGGGCCGCTCCCGCGGCGGCCGAGCGGAAGAGGGTTCTTCGGGTCAGAGTCGCGCCATCCAAGGCTGTTCCTCCTCTCCAGGAAATGCGTTCTGACGTATGAACACATGAGTCGGAGGTTTCCTGCGGGGGAATCGAAATTTTATTCCCGGCCGGCCCTACCCGCCGATTTGCCCCAGGGCCCGCCGGATCTCCGGCTGGTCGGGATCGATCTTCAACGACTGCCTGAAGCTGCGGGCCGCTCCCTCGCCGTCCCCGATGCAGAGGCGGGCGAGCCCCACGGAGGCAAAGGCGAGGGAGCTCCGCGGATCGGAGCGGGTGGCGGTCTCGAAGTCGCCCAGGGCTTTCTCGCACTGGTGCCGCTCCAGCAGGTAGCGGCCCCGCAGCAGATGGAGACGGGGGTCCTGGGGCCGCGTGGCCAGGAGCCGGTCGAGCAGCTTCGAGGCCCTCGCGGCCTCGCCGCCGCGGGCGTAGGCCACCGTGCGGCCCATGGCGAAGTCGGCCCCCTCGGGAAGGCCGGCGGCCAGGGCCTGCACCAGCAGGTCGTCCGAGCGGTCGAGGTCCTTCCGTTGCTCGTGCAGCAGATCGCTCAGGTTCCACATCGCCGAGGCGCTCTGCGGATCGACCGCGAGCGCCTTCTCGAAGGCCCCCGCCGCGGCGTCCATCTCGCCGCGCTCGCGCCGGAGCAGACCCTCGTTGTTGTAGGAGCCGGCGGTGCGGGTCGATCCTCCGGGCGCTTTGCCGCTCCCTTCTTTTGTGCCGAGATAGCCGAGCGCCCGGAGTTTCTCGACTTCCGCCGCGTCCGCCTGCTGATCCCCTTCGCTCTTCGCCACCTCGGCGGCCGGCCGGTAGTGCGCCTGGTAGTCGGCGAGCCGCGTGTGGACAGGGTCGATCCCACCCAGCGGCGGACCCGTCACCGCGTGCCCCGGCGGCAGGCCGAGGAGCGCGAGGAGAGTGGCGCAGACCTGCCCGACCTCGCCGCTGCCGCGGTCGGCGGCCGGCTTGACGTCCGGCCCCCAGAGCAGGTAGATCCCCTCGTCCCGGTGCCATTTGCCGGCGGTCGCCGCGGTGGCGCTCGAGAGCCGCGCCGGCCGTCCCTCCTTCCAGCGGAAGCCGTGATCGGAGGCGATCATCAGCACCGCGCCGCGGGCCTCGGCGATCTTGCGGATCTCGCCGAGCATGCGATCGATCTCGGCGAAGTAGAGCCCAGGCACGCGGGAGAAACGCTCGAAGTCCGCGGGCGAGACAGCCGGCTGGCGCGGCGGCGCGTAGGGCGCGAAGACGTGACCGATGGTGTCCGTTCCCTGGAAATAGACCACGGCGAGGTCCGGCTTCTCGCGGCCCAGCCAGGAGGTCGCGAGCGCCTGGTAGGCGCGGGTCTCGATCAGGATGCGGCGCAGCGCGCTCGCCGGGTGGGCATACGGGTCGGGATCGGCGGCCGCCTTCCCGGCGTCCGCCTCGCTCAGCCAGGGCAGATAGGCGTGGAGGGCCTCGTAGCCGACGCCGGCCTCGGCTTGGGCCAGCGCCGCCCGCGCCCAGGCCTCCTGCTCCGGCGGATAGACGGTGCCCGGAGGCGGCTGATGATCTGGTAAATAATCCTGCGAGGTGAAGGAGGAGAAGCGGTCGGCCACCAGCAGTCCCTTGACGGCCTCGGCCGGCCAGGTGGCCCAGAGACCGAAGACGGCGACGCTCTTGTCGCCGTCGCCCGCCATGTTCCAGATCGCCGGCACCCGCCGCTCGCTGCTGGGGATCGGCTCCAGCGCCCCGGTCGCGGGGTTGCGCCGGGTGAAATCGAGGATGCCGTGCTCGAGCGGCGAGACGCCGGTCATCATCGTCGTCCAGACGAGCGGCGAGAGCGGCGGATGGAGCGTCTTCAGCGTTCCCGTGCGTCCGGACCGCGCCAGGGCCGCGAGATTGGGCATCGCGCCGGAGGCCATGAGATCGTCGAGCAGCTCCCAGTCCGCGCCGTCGAGCCCCACGAAGATCACCGGCCGGGCCTGCCGCGCGGCCTCGGCGATCTCGGGAGCGGGCGGCGGCGGGGGAGGAGCCGCGGCATGGCGGCCGGGCGCGGGGGCCTTGCGGCAGGCGAGGGCCGCGAGGAGAAGGACCGGGAGGAGAAGTCTGTGTCGCATGGGAGACGGTATGGAGAGCTTATATCGAGATCTGCTGACTGGAACGAGGCCGACCGCAGGTCGCCCTCCCCCGGCGCGCAAGTTGCAGCTCTTGCCCATGCATCGGGCACCGGTCCGGAGAGGGGGAGCGTTTGGCGTACGAACCGATCGAGAACTACGGCGTCATCGGCAACATGCGGACCGCGGCCCTGGTGGGCAAGCACGGGTCGATCGACTGGTACTGTTTTCCCTACTTCGATTCGCCCAGCGTCTTCGCCGCCATCCTGGACGACGAGCGGGGCGGCCGCTTCGAGATCGCGCCGGTGGGCGACGGCGCCGCCACCAAGCAGCTCTACTGGCCGGAGACGAACGTCCTGATCACCCGCTTCCTGTCGCCGGACGGAGTGGGGGAGATCGAGGACTTCATGCCGGTCGGCGGCGGGGACACCAACGACTGGCGCGACCATCTCGTGCGCCGGGTGCGGGTGGTCCGCGGCGCCATGAAGTTCCGGCTGCGCTGCCATCCCGCCTTCGACTATGCCCGGGCGAAGCACGAGACGGTGATCGACAAGGGGAACGGCGCGGACTTCCACTCCGCCGGCCTCAGTCTCCGGCTCGCCACCGAGGTTCCCCTGCGGCCGGACGGCCGCGGCGTCTCCGCCGAGTTCACCTTGCGCGAAGGGGAGAACGCGACCTTCGTGATCCGTCCGGTCGAGAAGGGGAGCCACCCCGGCGCGCCTCCCTCGGCCGGCAAGACGGAGGAGCTGTTCAAGGCGACGGTCGATTTCTGGCGGCGCTGGATCTCGGCGTCAACCTACCATGGCCGCTGGCGCGAGATGGTCCACCGTTCGGCCCTGGTGCTGAAGCTCCTCACCTTCGAGCCCACCGGAGCGATCGTGGCGGCGCCGACCTGCAGCCTGCCGGAGCATCCGGGCGGCGTGCGCAACTGGGACTACCGCTACACCTGGATCCGGGATTCCGCGTTCAGCATCTACTCCCTGCTGCGCATCGGCCTGACCGAGGAAGCGTCGGCGTTCATGGGCTGGCTCGACGCCCGCTGCTCGGAGGCCACCCGGGGCGAGGGCCTGCAGATCGTCTACGGCATCGACGGGCGGCGGGATCTGACCGAGGTGACGCTCGATCACCTCGAGGGGTACCGCGGCTCCCGCCCGGTGCGGATCGGCAACGGCGCCATCAACCAGCTCCAGCTCGACATCTACGGCGAGCTGATGGACTCGGTCTATCTCTTCAACAAGCACGCCTCGCCGATCGCCTACGACACCTGGCTCCACCTGCGGGACCTGCTGCACTACGTCTGCGACAACTGGAAGCGGGAGGACGAGGGGATCTGGGAGGTGCGCGGCGGCCGGCAGCAGTTCGTCTTCTCGAAGCTGATGTGCTGGGTGGCCATGGACCGCGGCCTGCGCCTGGCCGATCAGCGCTCCTTCCCGACCGACCGCGAGCACTGGCTCGGCGCCCGGGACGAGATCTACGAGGCGATCATGGCCCGCGGCTGGAACCCGGAGCGCCAGTCGTTCGTCGAGACCCTGGACGGCGAGTGGCTGGACGCCTCCAGCCTGCTGATGCCGCTGGTCTTCTTCGTGGCGCCGAGCGATCCACGGATCCTCAAGACGATCGAGGCCATCCGCCGGCCGCCGGACCAGGGAGGCTTGGTTTCCGACGGGCTGGTGTACCGCTACAACGCCGCGCACGGCATCGACGGCCTCCCCGGCGACGAGGGGACCTTCAACATGTGCACCTTCTGGCTCGTCGAGGCGCTGACGCGCGCCGGCTGGACCAAGCCGGAGATGCTCGACGAGGCGCGCCTCACCTTCGAGCGCATGCTCGGCTATGCCAACCACCTCGGGCTCTACGCCGAGCAGACGGGCCTGCGCGGCGAGGCGCTGGGGAATTTCCCGCAGGCGTTCACCCACCTCGCCGTGATCAGCGCCGCCTTCAATCTCGACCGCTCGCTGGGGAAGGAGCGGGGCGAGCGGAGGGACGTGGAGCTCTAAGGGGAGGCTGGCGCGAATCGTTCCCGCGTCACCGGCGCGGCGATGAGGTGCTCGACGAGGGGGCTCTCGGGGCCGATGTGAAAGGCCTGGGCGCGCTCCTCCACGTCCTTGTCGGCGTGGGTGACGCGCTCGTGCTGGCGCAGGTGCTCGATCCAGGACTTGACCAGGAAGACCTCCGTATACAGATCGGCCTGCGCCGAGTCCACGAAGAGCCCCCACTGCATGGCGCCGTCGCGGAGACGGATCCGGCGGACGCCGTCCATGGCCGCCGCGAACTCGGCGGCGCGGGCCGGATCGATCCGGTAGCGCACCGTCACCACCACCGGGCCGCGGTCGGGCTCGAGCTCGTGGACCACGATGGGGGCGGGCCACTGGCGGGAGGGAGCGAGGTTGAGCCCCTCGCCGGAGCGGATGTGAATGCGGTAGGTGGCGGCGAGCCCCACCACCATTCCGATCGCCGAGACGAGGAGGGCCCTGGAGATGCCCATGCGCTCGCCGACGAAGCCCCAGAGCGCGCTGCCGCCGGCGAGACCGGCGTAGAAAACCAGCATGTAGACCGAGAGCGCCCGTCCGGTCACCCAGGAGGGGACCACCGTCTGCACCGCCACGTTGAGGCTGGAGAGGAGCGAGAGCCAGGCGCCGCCGGCGAGCAGCATGGCGAGCATCAGCAGCCAGAAGGAGGGGACGTAGGCGAGCGCCGCCGTGGCCCCGGCGAACACCAACGTGGCGACCGCCACCACGGCGTCCATCGAGTTGTCCCGCTTGAGCCGGGGGAGAACCATGGCGCCGACGACCGCGCCGATGCCGAGAGCGCCGAGCAGCAGGCCATAACCCTCCGGTCCCGCCTTGAGCCGTTGGCTGGCGACCAGCGGCAGCAGGGCCCACAGAGAGGCGCCGCAGAAGACGAAGGTGCAGCCGCGCACGATGGGCGCGATCACCTCGGGCGCGTGGCGGACGTAGCGCAGGCCGGTGGTCATGGCGCCCCAGATCCGCTCGGCCGGCAGCACCGCCTCCTTGGTGGGCCGGCGCCAGAAGAAGAGCACGACCAGCACGCCGAGGAAGGAGACGGCGTTCACCAGGAAGGTGACGGCGACGCCGGCGGAGGCCACCACGAGGCCGGCGAGGGCGGGACCCAGCGCGCGGGCGATGTTGAAGCCGATGCTCCCCAGGGTGACGGCGGCGGGGAGGTCCTCCCGCGGCACCATCTCGGGGATGCTCGCCTGCCAGGCCGGACCGTTCAGGGCCGCGCCGAGGCCGAGGAAGAAGGTGAAGGAGAGGAGGATCCAGGGCGTCGTGGCGTGAGCCGCCGTGAACGCCCAAAGGCCGAAGGCGGCGAGCGTCATCCAGGCCTGGGTGATCAGGAGCAGGCGGCGGCGGTCGAGCACGTCGGCCACCGCGCCGGCGGGCAGCGAGAGCAGGAACATCGGCAGGCTGGTGGCCGCCTGGACGAGCGCCACCAGGATCGGCGACGGGCTGAGCGTGGTCATCATCCACGACGCGCCGACGTTCTGGAACCAGGTCCCGACGTTCGAGGCCACGCTGGCGATCCACAGCCAGCGGAAGATCGTGTGCCGCAGCGGGCTCCAGGTGGAGCGGGGGTCAGGAGCCGGCACGGCCGCCGCCTGCGCCCGCGGCCTTCTCCCAGGCGGTGCCGCGGGCGTAGGAGCCATAGAGGAGGAGCCCGCGGAAGCGATCGCCGTAGAGGTCCTTGAGACCGCGCTCCAGCTCTACGATCACGTCCCGGATCTTTATCGGCAGCTTGCTCATGAGTCCTCATTCTAGTGTAGGACGTCACCCCGAACAGAGATGACCTTCCCAGGAGGTGTTTCACCCTCGATCGGGCCGCGGAACCAAATTCGGGGACAATCCTGGAAAGATGGGGACAGGGATCATTAAAGCGGGACCATCCTGGAAAAAAGGGGACAAGGATAAAAAGATGGGGACAGGGAAAAAAGATGGGGACAGGGGAAAAAAGATGGGGACCATCCTCCGTAAAACGGGACCATCTTCAAAATTTGGGGACGGGGGCCGGCTCAGACAGCTCCTCGAAGAGACCCTGAACCTGTCCTATAGTTCTTCCCCGGGTCATCAACGATGCGTCCCTTCGACCTTCCCAGCATTCTGGCGGGCCTGCTGGCCTGCGGCGTGGCGGTGTTCGCCGGCACCACGCTGGTGTTCATCGTCTTCCGGCTGAACACGATGCTCCGCCATCGCGAGGAGCAGGAGCGCCTGCTGCTCTCCGGGCACCGCTCGATCGCCATCGCCCTGGGCGCCACGATCCTGAGCCAGGCCCTGCTGCTGCGCCACGTCGTCTTCCCGGTGATGGCGGTGATGCGCGACCTCTTCCTGGAGCGGGCCTCCCTGTTCACCCTGTTCACGGTCGCCGGCCAGTGCGGAATCTTCTTCCTCGTGATCGGCGCCGTCTCCATCGGCTCGGTCTGGGTCGCCGGCTGGCTGTTCGACCGGATGACGGGGTCGCTGCCGGAGCAGTCCGAGATCCTCCGGGACAACGTGGCCGTGGCCATCTTCTACGCCTTCGTCCTGCTCGCCATCACGGTGATCCTGAACGAGGGGATCGAGGACCTCTCGCGGTCGCTCATCCCCTACGGTCGCGCGGGAGTCGTGCGCCTGCCGTGAAAGGGTCCGGCTGCGCCGCCCTCGGTTGCGCCGGTGGGCTCGTGCTCGCCCTCGCGCTGGCGGCGGGGACCGTGGCCCGGGAGGGGACCCGGCTGCCGTCCATCGTTCCGAGGGGCCCTGAGCCTCGCCGGCCCTCGGCGTCGGCCCTCCGCCAGTTCCGGCGCGACGACGAGGGGGACCGTCTCCGCGTCTCCTTCGGATTCGTGGACTACGACGGCCAGCCCCGTCACATGGCCTGCGAGATCGGCAAGCGGGATTACGAGCGCGACGTCGCCTCCTTCGGTTACTTCAAGGACGAGATGGACCGGGCCGTGGGAACGAGGCTCTCCGAGCTGTTCGCGGCGGAGGCCGAGCTGCGGGGAGTCAGGCCCTACGTCCATTTCGAGGCACAGGGCACGGGCTATCGCTGGCGGTGGAAGATCCCGGACGGCCTGGAACCGGCGGAAGCGGCCAAGCTCGAGGCGAGGCTCCGGGCGTTCGACGGGTGGCTCGACCGGGATCTGCCGCGGAAAAAGGAAGAGCTGATCGGGCAGTATCTCCAGGAGCGGGGATTGCGCCTGAAGGGGGATGAGATCTCGATCGACTACGAGCGGGAGGTCGAGCGCGGCACGGGCCCGCTCCGAGAGTGCTATCAGGCGTTGCGGCAGGTGGGTGAGGGGGCGAGCGACCGCCGCCTGCTCGGTCTCTTCCTCGCCTTCTTCCAGGAGCTGCGCTACGAGGTGCCGCCCCAGATCGAGCTCGGCCGGCACATCCTGGGCTTCCGGGTGCCCAGCGCGGTGCTGGTGCGGGGGGGCGGCGACTGCGACTCGAAGTCGGCCGCCTTCTGCGCGCTTTGGCGCCACCTCCCCGAGCGGGCGATCCTGATCCTCGTTCCCGGGCACGCCCTGGTGGGCGTCGAGGGCAAGCCGAGGGCGGACGAAGCCCACGTGCGCCTCGGCAACCGCTACTTCGTCCTCTGCGAGGTGGTGGGGCCGGGAAAGATCCCGCCGGGCGGCGGAATGATCTCGGGGGACTTCGAGTACGTGATGATCGAGCCGGCGGGTCCGAAGGCCCTTGTCACGCCCAGGTAACCCGCGGGCACTAGACAGGGTGAGAGAAAGAGACTAATCTGGTCACAAATGCGTCACCCGAATCTCACCGCCGCCGTCACCTCCCCCCCGCGACGGGTGTATTGCATCTGTAGCAAGCGGGTGTGAACGGCTCCGGGCCCTTCGCATCCGCACCTCCCCGGAAAATCGTCCCCCTAAGCTGATGTCCTGACGGCTGGCCGCCCAGCCGCGAGAGCGATTCGTGTCTCTCCTCGTCCGTGAGGGGGGAAGCGTTGGAGGTATCGATGGCTGCAGGAGAGACCCAGGCCGCCCAGGAGGGACAGATCACCTGGGACCTGATTCGCAAGCGCAATTTCGTCGAGCGGCTCAAGCACGAGAAGGGCGGCCTCGACGTGATCCGCGACCTCCCGGGCATGATCGAGGCCGGCTATGAGGCCGTGCCCGAGGAGGACTTCGTGCGCATGCAGTGGTACGGCCTGTACCACGACAAGCCGAAGCTCGGGTACTTCATGCTGCGGGTGAAGCTCCCGGGCGGCGTGCTCACCCCCGCGAAGCTCCGCGCCATCGGCGAGATCTCGCAGCGGTTCGGCCGCGGCTACGGCGAGGTGACCACGCGGCAGAACCTTCAGCTCCACTGGATCGAGCTGGCGCAGCTCCCCGAGGTGCTGGCGCTGCTCGACGCGGCGGGCCTCACGACGGTCGGCGCCTGCGGCGACAACGTGCGCGCCATCACCGGCTGCCCGGTGGCCGGCCTGGACCGCGACGAGCTGTTCGAGGTCCAGGGCCTGATCGACGAGGCCACGGCCTTCTTCATCCAGAACCGCGAGTATTCGGACCTGCCGCGCAAGCACAAGATCACCATCTCCGCCTGCCCGCACCAGTGCAACGCGCCGGAGATCCACTGCATCGCCCTGCTTGGCGCGCCGCGCGAGGAGCGGCCGGGCTTCGCCGTGCGCGTCGGCGGCGGGCTCTCGACCTGGCCGCGGCTGTCGGACGACCTCGGAGTGTGGGTGCCGGCGGCGGAGTCGGTGGAGGTGCTGCGGGCGATCGTGGACGTCTGGCGTCTCGATCTCAAGTACCGGATGTCCCGCGCCAAGGCCCGCCTCAAGTTCATGGTCAGCGACCTCGGACCCGAGGCCTTCCGCGCCCGCGTGGAGGAGAGGTTGGGACGGCGGCTGGAGGACGGCTCGGCGCCGCGGGCGCCGGAGGAGGAGAAGGATCACGCCGGCATCCACCCCCAGAAGCAGGCGGGGCTCTTCTACGCCGGTTTCCCGGTCCACCTGGGGCTGATGGACGGCGCGACCATGCGCCGCCTGGCCGACCTCGCCGAGTCCTGGGGCAGCGAGGTCCGGCTGACCCGGCGTCAGAACTTCATCCTCGCCAACCTTCCGGAAGACCGTCTCGACGAGGTGGTCCGGGAGGTCGGGCGCCTCGGCTATCCGTTGGCGGGAACGGGCCTGCGGGGGGTGAGCATCGCCTGCACGGGCGATCCCTTCTGCAACTACACGGTGGCCGAGACCAAGGGCCGGCTGCGGGAGATCGTCGATCACCTGGAGCGGACGTTCGGCGAGGCGGCCGCGGGTCTGCGGCTCAACCTCGACGGCTGCCCGCACGCCTGCGCCCACCACTGGATCGGCGACATCGGATTCCAGGGAACCACTCTGCGCGAGCGCGGCCCGGAAGGGGAGCGCCTGCAAGGGTACGACCTCTTCCTCCGCGGCGGCCTGGGAGCCCACGCCGCGATCGGCCGGCCCATTCTCAAGCGGGTGCCGGGCACCGAGGTCCATCTCGTCGTCGAGCGATTGTTCCGCGCCTATCTGGACGGGCGCGCCGAGGGGGAGCGCGTCCAGGAGTTCTTCACCCGCCATTCGGACGAGGAGCTGGTGAGTCTCGGAACGGGGCAGGCAGCCGCCGTCGCCGTCACGAATTAGAAAGGAAGCCGCATCATGCTGGACAGAGCGACCGTCATCAAGATCGACCCGCGGGACCTGTTGGACGAGTTCGAAGCGGGGCAGCTCGCGGTGGAGCTCGACGACGCCACTCCTCAGGAGATGATCGCCTGGGCGCTCGAGCGCTGGGGCTCGCAGGTCGCGATCTGTACCTCCTTCCAGGCCGAGGGCATGGCCATCCTCGACATGGCGTGGCGGATCGATCCCAAGGTGCGGCTGTTCACCGTCGACACCGGCCGGCTGCCCCAGGAGACCTACGACGTGATGGAGACCGTGCGGCAGCGCTACGGCATCCAGGTCGAGGTCTACTTTCCCGACGCCCGGCAGGTGGAGAGCATGGTGCGGCGCTTCGGGCCGAACCTTTTCCAGCGCAGCGTCCAGGCGCGTCTGGTCTGCTGCAACGTGCGCAAGGTCGAGCCCATCCGCGGCGTGCTGGAAGGGCTCGACGCCTGGATCACCGGCCTGCGGCGGGACCAGTGGGCGAGCCGGGCCAACATCCGCAAGATCGAGATCGATCACGATCACGGCGGCCTCGCCAAGATCAGCCCGCTCGCCGATTGGACGCTGGCGGAGGTCACGGAGTACAACGAGGCCCACGACGTCCCCGTCCATCCCCTCTACGCCAAGGGGTTCACCAGCATCGGCTGCTCCCCCTGCACGCGCGCCACCGCGCCGGGCGAAGACCCGCGCGCCGGCCGCTGGTGGTGGGAGACCAACGCTCCCAAGGAGTGCGGCATCCACTGCCCGATCGAGACCGGCGCCTTCGAGCACGAGCTGGAGTCGATGGTCCACGCTCAGGCCGCGGGGCCGCGGAGGGCCGACCGTTGAGCGCCGCGACTGCGGTCCATGCCGAAACGCTGGCGATCGATGCCGTCCAGCGCGAGGTCCTGCTCGAGGAGCTGGCGACGATCGTGGTCTCGCTCCGCGATCCGCAGGCCCGCGCCTCCTGGGAAGAGCTGGCCGCGGCGGTGGACGCCGGAGCGGTGGAGGAGGATCTCGCCGGGCGTCTCGAACAGATCCTGGAAATGACGCTGCAGACGGGACGGGTGCGGCGGATCCACGGCCCGGAGAGCGAGCAGTCGCTGCTGCGGCTCTTCCATCAGACTCCCCGTGGCGCCGCGGCCCGCCGCGCCACCGAGGCCGTGAACCGCACCCTCGCCTCGCTCGCCGGGCAGACGCTCGATACCCTGCTCTTCACCTCTCATGGGCCGGGCGTCTACCGGCTGGGGATCGCGACCGACCGCTGCAAGATCACGCTGGAGATCGACCGGCACGGCGTGTCGGTCGAGAACTTGGAGGTCTGACGCCCATGCACTATCCCGTCTATCTCGATCTCAACGGCCGTCCCTGTTTCGTGCTCGGCGGCTGCGCCATGGCCGAGGAGAAGACCCGCGGGCTGCTGCTGTCCGGCGCCCGGGTGACGGTCATCGCCTCGGACCTCACCGAGGGGCTCACCGGGCTGGCCGCGCAGGGCCGGATCGACTGGATCTCCCGCCGCTATCGCCGGGGCGACCTGCGCGGAGCCTTCCTGGTGATCGTGGTGAGCCAGGGCCCGGCCGTGGCGGCGGGGGTCTGGGAGGAGACGCGGGGGAAGAACGTCCTGGTCAACACGCTGGACGACGTTCCACATTGTGACTTCATCGCCCCGGCCATCGTCCGGCGAGGGGACCTCTCGGTGGCGATCTCGACCGGCGGCAAGGCGCCGGTGATGGCGGTGCGCCTGCGCCAGCGGCTGGAGGAGGAGCTGGGGCAGGAGCACGCCCGCTTCCTGGAGCTCGCCGGCACGGTCCGCAAGCCGCTCGCCGAGCTCCTGCCCGATCTCGCGACGCGGCGGGACCTCTGGTACCGGCTGATCGATTCCGACGTCCTCCACCTGCTGCGGAGCGGCGACGAGCCGGCGGCCCTCTCGCTGTTCGAGGAGATCCTGGGGGTGCGGCCGGAGGCGGAGAGCATCGCTTGAGCCGCACTCATGGAATCGTCTACCTGGTGGGCGCGGGACCGGGCGATCCGCGGCTGATCACCGTCCTCGGGCTCGACCGTCTGCGCCAGGCCGAGGTGGTGGTCTACGACCGCCTGATCTCCCCGCGGCTCCTCGCCGAGGCGCCCTCGCGGGCCGAGCGGATCTTCGTCGGCAAGGCGCCGGGAGAGCACTGCTGCCGGCAGGAGGAGATCAACGCGCTGCTGGTGCGGCACGCCCGGGCGGGCCGCATCGTGGTGCGGCTCAAGGGCGGCGATCCCTTCGTCTTCGGCCGCGGCTCCGAGGAGGCTCTGGCCTGCGCCGAGGCGGGAGTGAGCTGGGAAATCGTGCCCGGCATCAGCAGCGCGGTCTCCGTGCCGGCCCTCGCCGGCATTCCGGTGACCCACCGGGAGCTCGCCGGGGGCTTCGCCGTGGTGACCGGCCACTGCGCCGAGGGGGACCGGCAGGACTGGGCGGCGCTGGCGCGGGTCGAGACCCTGGTCATCCTGATGGGCCTCTCCCGGCTGCCGGAGATCGCCGCCTCGCTGCTGTTCCACGGCCGGGGAGCGGACACGCCGGTGGCGGTCATCGCGCAGGGCAGCCTGCCGGAGGAGCGGGTGGTGACGGCCACCCTGGGGACGATCGCCGGGGAGGTGGCCCGGGCCGGCCTGCGGGCGCCGGCCACCATCGTGGTGGGAAACGTCGTGAAGGTCCGCGAGCGGCTGCGCTCAGCGGTCCACGATCTTGCGCAGCCAGAGCTCGAAGACCAGACGGAGGTCCTCAACCTCCGCGCTTGAGATCCTCCGGCGGATGCGGAGCTCGACCGCGTTGCCGTCGAGCAGCGGGACGATCATCGGATCGACCTCCTGGGAGGTGGGGGAGATCCGCGCCGGCGGCGGCAGAGGCTCGGCGGGCCGGGCGGTCTCTGGTTCGGCCGGCGGCGCCGCGGCCGGCCGGACCAGCAGCCTGGCGTACTCCAGCGTCTCCCGGTACTCGGTCAGGAAGTCGTCCACCGAGTTCTCGTTGAACCCCTCGTCCAGGATCAGCCACAGCCGCAGGGTCTGCGGCGAGGGGAGCTCCGCGCCGTAGCGCTCCCACAGCCGGGCATGGATCGGCGGCATCAGCGCCGCCTGTTGGAGCAGCCGCTCCCGCTCCTCGGAGGACTCCCGCTCGTCCAGCAGGATGCGCAGGGCCCGCCCCGAGAGCTTCACCAGCGAATCCCCGTCCACCAGCCCGAAGGACCGCAGGGCCGCGATCGTCTGCTTGCCGCCGCTGCTCTTCGGCGAATACCCCCAGTGCGCGGCGGCGGTCTCCGGACGCGCCGCGTTCCGCTGCTCCGCCGCGTAGAACGCCCGCGCCCGGTCCAGCGACTCCCGCAAGCCGATGAACGGAAAGGACGGGCTGCGGACCTTCTTCTTGGTTTCGGGCTCGTTCACGGCGAGACGGAGATTAACACTGTCCGTTGCCTGATTTTGTCTCCAGGTCAGAGACAAGTCCAAGCGGAGACAACGGGCGATTCGTGGAGACGGTGAGGCCCCCGCGATCATTCCGGGCCTCGAAGCCCATGACAAAGGCGCTCTTACACTGAGGAAAGGCCTGTGGAAATTGCGCGGATATCGATGTCTTGGCGGCCGGGGATGGTTGCCGGAGTTGTCTTCGTCACTGTCTCGCCAGGCGCCCGGCACTCGTTTTGCTGGAAAATCCCTGCCGGGCGTAGACGTACGCGCCCGGTAGGAGGTCGGCAGTGCTTTCACGGTGTTCGATCCTGGTCCTCGCCCTCACGCTGCTCGCCGGGTGCGCCGGCCGGCGCGCTCCTGTAACTCCTGCAGAGGTATCCGCCGTCCCAGAAGCCTCGCAAACGTCGGGAGGACGGATCTCCTCGACGATCCGCGAGGACTTCCATCTCGTGGGACGCACCCTCTCCCGGACCGTGCGCACCGAGCTCCTTCCCGACGACACGGCTCGATGGGCCTACCTGGGCAGCCTCGCCGTCGTCTCCGGCTATCTGGAAACGCAGAAGGAGCGGCTGCGCCGGGACGTGCTGACCTCGGGCTTCTACCGCCGGAGCGGCTGGACCGATATCGGCGGCCAGCTCGGCCAGGGGCGGATTGTCCAGGGGGCGGCCGTCCTGCTCTACGGCGGCGGGCTGCTGGCCGACCAGCCCCGGGTTCGCCAGACGGGGCTCCTGCTGGCCGAGTCCTACGCCGTGGCGCAGACCACCGCCAGCCTGCTCAATTTCGTGGTCTCCGAGCAGCGGCCCCGAGCGGGCGGCCAGATCCGGTATTTCCATAGCGGCGGCAGCGGCGTCTCGCTCCACATGACCAATACGGTCGTGCTCGCGGAGGTGCTCGACCATCAGTGGACGCGGTTCGACGCCGGGGACAGCGCCGGTGTGCGGACGGCGAAGATCCTCGGCAAGATCGTCCTCTACGGGATTCCGACCGTCACCACCTGGCAGCGCATGCGGTCCGACCAGCACTATCTCTGGAACGTGGTGCTGGGAGCCGGCCAGAGCTTCTACGTCACCGGCGCCGTGCTCCGCGCCCACGACGAGGAGACCGGCCGGCCCGCCTGGCTGCCGCAACTCGCGATGGCGGGGCCCCTTCCGGGCGGTGGGCAGAGCGTTGTTCTGGTCTGGAGGTTCTGAAGCGATCCCGCTGTCGGCGCGCCGACAAACCTTCAAGCGATACCTTTCAAGCAGCATTTCAAGGTCACCCGCGTTGACCTGAGCCCCCCGCTTTGCTAGTTTGCCGGACGCCATGCGGTCTACCGATTCCACATTTGAAGAACCTCTCATCGAGCTCCGTCGCCAGATCGAGGAGCTGGAGGGCTTCCCTCCGGGTGGGCAGCAGGAGAAGGAGCTGGAGCGCCTCCGCGGCACGCTGCGGAAGTCCACCTCCGACGTCTATGCCAACCTCAACCGGTGGCAGAAGACCCTGGTGGCCCGGCACCAGGAGCGCCCCTACACCCTCGACTACGTCGCGTGCCTGATGACCGACTGGATCGAGGTGCACGGCGACCGCGCCTTCGCGGACGATCCGGCCATCGTCGCCGGCTTCGCCGAGTTCCGCGGCAGGAGCGTGGCGGTGATCGGCCACGAGAAGGGCCGCGACACCAAGGAGCGGATCTACCGCAACTTCGGCCAGCCGCGGCCCGACGGCTACCGCAAGGCGCTGCGGGTGATGAAGCTGGCCGAGCGGTTCGGGCTGCCCGTGCTCACCTTCATCGACACCGCCGGCGCCTATCCCGGCCTCGACGCCGAGGAGCGCGGACAGGCGGAGGCCATCGCCCGCAACCTGATCGAGATGGCGGTCCTGGAGGTCCCCATCGTCGTCACCATCACGGGCGAGGGGGGGAGCGGCGGCGCGCTCGCCCTGGGCGTCGGCGACCGGGTGTTCATCCTGGAATACGGCACCTACTCGGTGATCTCGCCCGAGGGGTGCGCCGCCATTCTGTGGAAGGACCAGGACCGCAAGAACGAGGCGGCCGAGGCCATGAAGCTCACGGCACCCGACCTCCTGGACCTGGGCGTGGTGGACGAGATCATCCCCGAGCCGCCCGGCGGCGCCCACACCGACCCGGACGCCAACTGCCGGCGGGTGGGCGACGTGATCCAGCGCTCCCTGGACGAGCTGCTTCGCCTCTCTACCAAGGAGCTGCTCGCCCGCCGCTACGAGAAGTTCCGGGCCCTCGGAGCCTACGACGAGGGATAGCCCGCTGAGCTCGCCGGTGGTGGAGTGGGTGGCTGCGCCGGTGCCGGAGAGCGCCGCCGGTCTCGAGCTGGCGGGAAGGCCGTCCTGGCTCGCGCCGCTGCTCGCCCGGCGGGGCGTCGCCGACTCCCTCGGCGCCGAGCGCTTCCTGCACCCGACCCTCGACCAGCTCCACGATCCCTTCCTGCTCGCCGGCATGGAAGAGGCGGTCGCCCGGTTGCTGGCGGCCCGCGACCGCGGCGAAGTAGTGGCCATTGTGGGTGACTACGACGTCGACGGCATCTCCTCGACCGCCCTGCTGTCCGCCGTGTTCACGTCCTGCGGGATCGCGACGAAGGCCGTGCTCCCCAACCGGCTGCGCGAGGGGTACGGCTTCCAGCCGGTCCACGTGGAGCGGGCGCTGGCGCTGGGATGCGGCCTCATCGTCACGGCGGACTGCGGCAGCTCGTCGGTGGAGGCGGTGGAGCGGGCGCTCGCCGTGGGGATCGGCGTGGTGGTCACGGACCACCATCTACCCGGCTGCGAGTTGCCGGTGGGGGCGCTGCACATCAATCCCCACCAGGCACACTGCACCTATCCGTTCCGCGATCTCGCCGCGGTGGGGCTCGCCTTCAAGCTCTCCCTGGCCCTCGCCCTGCGCTGCGGCAAGGCGCTCGATCCGGCGCCGCTGCTGCGCATCGCCTGCCTCGGCACCATCGCGGACCTGGTGCCGCTCCATGGGGAGAACCGGGTGATCGCCGCCCTCGGGCTGCGGGCGCTCGCGGCGGCGAAGTCGCAGGGGCTGAAGGCACTCATCCTGCAAGCCGGGATGAAGCCGCCGTTCACGGCCGCGGACGTCGGCTTCCGCATCGGTCCGCGCCTCAACGCGGCGGGCCGGCTCCACGATCCCGAGCGGGCTTTGGAGCTGCTGCTGAGCCGCGATCCGCGGCGCGCCGCCGAGCTGGCGGCGGAGCTCGACGGCTGGAACCGCGAGCGCCAGACCACCGAGACGCGGGTGGTGGACGAGGCGCGGGAGCGCTTCGCGCGGCTCTCTCCGCTGCCACCGATCCTGGTGGCCTGGAGCGAGGCGTGGCACAAGGGCGTGGTGGGGATCGCGGCCGGCCGCCTCGCCAAGGACTTCCATCGTCCGGTGGTGCTGCTCGGGGTCGAGGGGAAACGGGCGACCGGCTCGGGGCGCAGCGTGCCGGGGCTCGAGCTGCACGGCTTCCTGTCGGCTTGGAAGGAGCGGCTGGAGAAGTTCGGCGGCCACGCGCAGGCGATCGGGCTGACGGTGGCGGTCGAGCGGCTGGAGGAGCTGCGGGGCGAGTGGGAGGCGGCGGGCGCCGGATGGCCGGAGGAGCTGCTGGCCCGGCGGGTCGAGTACGAGCTGCACCTGCCGCCGCGGGAGGTGTCGCGCGATCTGCTGGTCCAGCTCGCGGCGCTGGAACCGTTCGGCCAGGGCAATCCGCGGCCGCTCCTGCGCACCGGCCCGCTGCGGATCGAGGGGGAGCCGCGCGCCTTCGGCAATGGCCATCTGTCGGCCCGCGCCCGCGGGGAAGACGGCGCCACCGTGGAACTGGTAGGGTGGCGCTGGGGCGAACGTGTGGCGAGCCTGCGCGGCAGCTTCGAGGTGCTGGCCTGCGTCGAGGACGATTCCTATCGCGGCGGTCCGGTGCTGCGGCTGGTGGACAGCCGGCCGGCCTGAAACGCCTGGTCTCCTGAAAAGCGATCCTTTTAGAATCCATCAACCATGGCGCGCAAGGCCCGATCCCACGTCGCAGGTTTCCGCAGGCTGCTGCTCGCGGCGCTGGTGCTCATGGTGCTGGCGCTGGCGGGGCTGTTCCTGTTCGGCCGCGCCGGGATGAAGAAGGAGAAGCCGGAGCAGGCCAAGGAGACCAATGCCACCAAGGGGATGACGCTGATTGGCGAGGACTTCGACTACACCTTCACGGAGGGGGCGCGCCCCATCTTCCACATCAAGGGGGTGAGCGTGAAGGCCGACCGCGAGGGCACCATCTACCTGGAGCAGGTCGCCATCACCCTCTGGGACCGCCAGGGTCGGATCTTCCACGTCGAGAGCCGCAACGCCAGCTTCAACCGCGAATCGAACGAGGGGAAGCTGCAGGGCAACGTCGTCCTCCGCGGGCCGGACGGCCTCGAGCTGCGCACCGCGCTCCTCAACCTGGAGCAGAAGGGGAACGAGGTGATCAGCGAGGTGCCGGTCGAGATCCATTACGGCGACAAGTACGTGGCGCACGCCGGCCGGATGGACGTCGACCTGGGGGCCGAGGTCTACACCCTGCAGAAGGGCTCCCGCGTCGAGAGCCTGCCGGGGGTGACCCCGGCCGTCCTGCTGACCTCGCAGCGGCTGATCTACGACCGCCAGCAGCGCTGGCTGCGCGTCGAGGGCAACGCCAGCCTGCGGCGCGGCCCCGACTGGCTCAACGCCCGGCGGATCTACGGCAACCTGTCGCCGGACGAGAAGTCGCTGATCTTCGTCCACGGTTTCTGGGACATCGAGGGGGAGACCCACGCGGCTTCGCAGCCGGGGTCTCCTGCGGCCGGCGCTGCCGCGCCGCAGCCGACCACCGTCCATTTCAGCAACGGCAAGGATCTGGCGGTGCTCCTGCAACCCACGGGCAACCAGGTGAAGCGGGTCGAGCTCGAGGGGCCGGACGAGGGCAAGGTGCAGATGCAGACGACCGGCGGCGGCATCGCCCGCGTGCTCACGGCGAAGCGCATCGAGGGGGAGCTGGCCAACGGCGTGCTGAGCACGGCGGATGCCCTGGGCGGCGTGGAGATCCGCGAGACCTCGCGGCCGGGGGGCAAGCTGACGTTGCGCCAAGCCAACGGCCGGCGGGCCGCGGCCACCTTCAAGCCGGACGGCCATCTCGCCACGGTGGACCTCGACAACAACGTCGTCTATCACGATGGCCCCTCGATCACCGCCACCGGCAACCGCGGCTCGCTCGACCTCGAGCAGGGGCGGGGGGAGTTCGTCGGCGACCCGGTGGTGGTGACCAGCGACCGCGGGCGGGTCGAGGCGCCGCGGATGGTGTACAACACCGACCAGCAGATCGTGAACGCCCGCGGCGGCGTGCGCGCGCTGCTCCAGAAAGTGGAGGAGACGGCGCTTGCTGGCACGCCGCTTGCTGAAGGCCAGGGCCCGGTGCATGTAGAATCGCAGGAGGCCTTCTGGCGGCAGCAGCCGTCCTCGTTCATCTTCCGGGGCGACGTTCGCGCCTGGCGCGGGGAGAACCTGCTGCTGGCGCCGGAGCTGAAGGGGGACAAGGCCGCGGACCAGCTCACCGCCACGGGCGGGGTGAAGACCCTCTGGTATCCCACGCAGGAGCAGGCGGCGAAGACGTCGGGGAGCGCGGAGGGGTCGAAGAAGGGGCCGGCCGCACGTCCGAGCCCGATCCAGGCCGCGGCGAGCGATCTCCAGTATCAGCAGAAGGCCGGCGTGCTGATCTACACCGGCAACGTGCGCGTGGACCAGGAGGGAAAGACGCTCACCTGTCAGCGGATGGAGGTCGACCTCACGGCGGACCATCAGGCGAAGACCATGACCTGCACCGGCGATACCAAGCTGAACGATCCCAAGGCCGGCCGGCGCATCGACGGGCAGAAGGCGGTGTACCAGGTCAGCCAGCGGCAGGTGGAGATCACCGGCGAGCCGGTGGTGATGAACGACCGCGACGGCAACCAGGTCCGCGGCAAGCGCGTGATCTACTTCGTCGACACCGGCCGCGCGGTGGTGCAGGGCAAGGAGGACGTGGTGCCCGCGCCGATCACCACTACGGCTCCGGGGAAACCGGCACCGGCGAAACCGCCAGGAGCCGTCGGACGATGACCGAGCCGAGGGAGCCCTCGACGGAAGAGCGGAAGCTCTCTACGACCCGCCTGCGCAAGGTATACCGCGGGCGGGCCGTGGTGCAGGACGTCTCGATCGAGGTCGGCCCCGGGGAGATCGTGGGGCTGCTGGGACCCAACGGCGCCGGCAAGACCACGACCTTCTACATGGTGGTGGGGCTGACGCCGCCGGACTCCGGCACCGTCCTGCTGGGCGAGGAGGACATCACGGAGCTGCCGATGTACCTGCGGGCGCAGCGCGGCATCAGCTACCTGCCGCAGGAGCCGTCGGTCTTCCGGCGCATGTCGGTGGAGGACAACCTGCGGTCGATCTTCGAGACGCTGGACCTCTCGCACGCCGAGCAGGAGCGGCGCATCGACCAGCTCATCGCCGACCTCGGGTTGTCGAAAGTGCGCAAGACCAAGGGGGCCCTGCTCTCGGGCGGCGAGCGCCGGCGGGTCGAGATCGCCCGGGCGCTCGTCATCAGCCCGTGGTATATCCTTCTCGACGAACCGTTCGCGGGGATCGATCCGATTGCGGTGCTCGACATCCAGGGCATCGTCCGGCACCTGAAATCGATGGGTATCGGTATCCTGATCACCGACCATAACGTGCGGGAAACATTGAAAATAACCGACCGGGCCTATATCATCAACAACGGCGAAATCCTGCGCTCCGGCACGCCGCTGGAGCTGTCGACAGATCCGCAGGTCCGGAAAATCTATCTCGGAGAAGACTTCACTCTGTAGGTTGGCGGAATGGCGTTAGAGCAAAAACTTTCCCTGAAGATGTCGCAGAAGCTGGTGATGACGCCATCACTGCAGCAGGCGATCAAGCTGCTGCAGATGACGCGCATGGAGCTCGACACGCTCCTCACCCAGGAGCTGGTGGAGAATCCCGTTCTCGAAGAGTCCGAGATCAGCGAGGAGGAGACGCCGCAGCGGGACGAGGAGATGGCGGCTCCCGAGCCGCCACCCAACGGCGATACGCTCGATCACGAGAAGTCGATGGAGAACATCGATCTCGACGCCTACTTCGGCGACTACTGGGAAGGCTCCGGAGCCTCCTCGATGATGGAGGAGCGCGAGGAGCCGCCGATCGAGAACAGCCTCTCCCGCGAGGCCGACCTCTACGATCACCTGCTCTGGCAGCTCCACATGGCGGAGGTGGGCCCCCGCCAGCGCGAGATCGTCGAGCTGATCATCGGCAATCTCAACCCCGACGGCTTCCTGGTCGCCACCCCGGAGGAGATCCGGGCGATGGGGGAGTCGGAGGAGCGCGAATACACGATGGAGGAGATCGAGGAGGCGCTGTGCATCGTGCGCGCCTTCGATCCTCCCGGCATCGCCTGCGTGGACCTGCGCGAGAGCCTGCTGCTGCAGATGGACATCAAGGAGATCCCGCAGGACGCGCTGGCGCGCCGCATGATCTTCGAGGCGTGGGACTTCTTCCTGCGCCGGCAGTTCCCGGCGGTGGCCAAGAAGCTGTGCGTCGAGCTGCCGGAGCTGGAGGCGGCGATCGAGATCATCCGCACGCTGGAGACCCATCCCGGGCGCCAGTTCAGCACCGACCGGCCGCACTACATCGAGCCGGACGTCTTCGTCCGCCGGGTGGGCGACGAGTACGTGATCCAGCTCAACGACGACGGCCTGCCCCGGCTGCGGGTCAGCCGCGCCTACCGGCGCATGCTGCAGACGATGCGCAGCGAGGGGCGGCAGAGCGAGGCACAGCAGTTCATCAAGGACAAGATCCGCTCGGCGGTCTGGCTGATCAAGAGCCTCGATCAGCGCCAGCGCACGATCTACAAGGTAGCGGCGTCGATCGTCCGCCAGCAGCGCGAGTTCCTGGACCGCGGCATCGAGCACCTGCGGCCGATGGTGCTGCGGGACGTGGCCGAGGACATCGGGATGCACGAGTCGACGGTCAGCCGGGTGGTGTCGAACAAGTACATCCACACCCAGCGCGGCCTGTTCCCGATGAAGTTCTTCTTCCACAGCGGCATCGACCGGGAGTACGGCGACAACATCTCCTCGCTGACGGTCAAGCGGAAGATCGAGCAGCTCATCCAGGCCGAGGACCCGAAGCGGCCGCTGTCGGACAGCGAGCTGATGCGGATCTTGAACCGCGAGGGCATCCAGATCGCCCGCCGCACCGTGGCGAAGTACCGGGACGAGCTGAACATCCCCTCGTCGACCGACCGGAAGCAGATCTTCTAAGTGGGTCTCGGCGCGCTGACCCGGCCCGAGCTGATCTTCCCCGATCTCCCGCCGGCCGACCGCCCGGGGGTGCTGCGCGCCTTCGCCGAACGGGTCGCCGAGCGCGGGCTGGTCAGCAACGGCGAGGCGCTGTTCCGGAAGCTCTGGGAGCGCGAGCAACTCGGCTCGACCGGCATCGGCTCCGGGATCGCCCTTCCGCACTGCAAGCTCGACGGGCTGAAGCACGGCGTGGTGGCGGTCGGCATGGTGCCGCAGGGGGTCGACTTCGGGGCGCCCGACGGCCAGCCGGTGAAGGTCTTCTTCCTGGTCGTCTCGCCGAGCGGGTCGC
>DASWRX010000150.1:0-57660 GCA_036402955.1 Thermoanaerobaculia bacterium | reverse complement strand
CGGTACCGCGCGCAGATCCAGGTCCGGCATGGGGTAGTGGCGAGGGCTGCAGGTATAGAGGGGGATCGAGGCGAGCAGAGCCGTGGCCCCGATCAGGGCATCGGGCAGGGCGAGAGTGATCCCCTGGCTCCTGAAGCCACGGAAAATCTCACCGGCACGATCCGCCGTCGCCGCCAGGACGGGGAGCGTCTCGCAACTGTCGAGGAACCGCAGGGTGAGCGCTCGCTCGGGCTCGCGCATCTCGAGAAGAACCTCGGCCCGCGTGATCGCCGACAAGCCGATGCGGCCTCTCCGTGCCAGGGCAAGGACGAGCTCGATGACAGTAGCCTGTCCTCGAAGGTGCCAGATCACCACGTCGGAGTCCAGCAGGACGTCAGCCATCGGCCGAACCGGGCTCCATCGGGCGCCCCCGGCCCTCCCAGGCGCGCCGGCTCTCCTCGATCTCCTGCGATGGATCCCCCCGTCCCTCGCCGCTCCAGGCGCCCGCCGCAGCCTCGGCCGCCTGGAGTTGCTTGAGCTGCGCAAGCCGCGCGCGCACGGCCTCTTCGATGAATCCGCTCCGCTGCCGCGAGGGGACCAGGTGTCGCATTTCATCCAGGAGGTCGTCTTCGAAAACCACATTCATGCGTGCCATTCAAAGTGCCTCCATGTACACCCAGGAAGGTACCTCTGTGGGCGCAGACTGTCAAGATCGCGCGCCGCCCTTCGCTCACTACGGCGGGCCGGACCCGTTTCGTCCTCCTGGCGCACCTTTGATCTCAGGAGGATTCCAAAATGAATGTCAGAGGTTTGATGTGCGGATTGGCGCTGTCGTGCGGTCTGCTGGCGGTCTCCGCGAACGCCGCCACCCCGGAACAGCGGGCGGACAAGCCCTTCGCGGACGCGGACCACGTCATCTATTCCCTGCCCAGCGGCTCGCGGCTGCCGCTCAAGTCGCTCCTGACGAACCACGGCGGCGGCGTGCTCGTCCAGGCCAGGGTGGTCTTCCTCTTCTGGGGGCCGAGCTTCAACAACGCCGCCTCCCCGGACTACTCCTATGCCCGCACGTTGCAGGCGGACCGCAACCAGCTCGGCACGAGCCCGGAGTGGGCGGTGCTCCAGGAGTATGGGGTCAATCCCACCAACCTCGGCGCGGGAACCCCCGACTGGTTCGATACCTCGGCGCCGCCCACCAACGTGACCGACTCCACGGTCCAGGCCGAGGTCAACCGGTACCTGGCCAGCCACGCCTACAACTCCAGCACGGTCTATGAGGTCGTGATCCCGAAGACCTCCTACTCCTCGAGCGGCTCGAGCACCTCGTGCGGCGGCCCGGCTCTCGCCTACTGCGCCTATCACGGCTCCTACAACAATGCCTCCGGAGCGGTCATCTACTCGATCCAGCCCTATCCGAGCTGCAGCGGCTGCAAGGCCTCCGGCTGGTCGGACGTGCAGAACCAGGAGCACTTCTTCTGCCACGAGACCCGCGAGGCCGCGACGGATCCGGTCAACGGCTGGTGGGACGGCCGCACCGGCGAGGAGGCCGACGACAAGTGCGCCTGGTCCCCCGCGCCGTTCCTCGGCACCGGCGGCTACGCCTGCCAGTACGAGTGGTCGAACAGAGCGAACGGGTGCATCAAGACCCGCTGACGGAGAGCCCAAACTCCAGACGAAGGAGGCGCCGGAAGATCCGGTGCCTCCTTCGCGCTCGGAGTCGAATTCCCCTCATGGGGAGATAGCAGATCTTGGGAGGGCGTCAACGGCTGCGGCCGCGCCGCCGGAGCCGGGTGAGCGCGAGGGCGGCGAGCAGCAGGGCCAGGACCGCGAGGCCGGGACCGGAAAGGGCCGGGATCGGCATAGACTCCTGGACCACGAAGCAGCAAGGCGCGGGCGTGGGACGGCTCGACTCGTTCACGCCGTCGCCGTCGGCGTCGAAGTGGGTCGTTCCCCCGTTGCAGATCGTCATTCCGACGGTGCCGGCGTCCACGGTGGCCATGATCTGGAGGGTCACCATGCCGCCCACCGGGATGGCCCCGTCCCAGCTCACGGTGTTGGCCGCGGTGGTGATCGTGCCGCTGCTCGCGGTGGCGCCGGTCAGGGTCAGGCCGGCGGGCAGCGCGTCGGTGAATTCGGGGCCCGGATTATCCCCCTGGGCCACCGGGCCGCCGTTCAGGATCACGAAGGTCTTGGTGATCGTCCCCCCGACGAACGGCGTGCCGGAGACCCCCTTGCAGAGGGCGGTGAGGCCCGGGGCCGCGGCGATGCGGGTCACGTCCGTGGCGCTGACCGGCGCGCTCCCCGGCGGCGAGACGGTCACCGTGTTGATCAGGGTTCCGGTGAACATGACCGAGACGGCGCCGGCGGCGCGGTAGGTCTCCGAGCCGCCGGCGGGCAGGTCCAGCGCATCCACGAGGGGACCGGAGCGGAACGGCGCGCAGGCCGCTCCCCGGCACCACCGCGCGTTCAGGAGCCCGGCGGGGAAGGCGTCATGGACCCCGGCTCCGGACACGGCCGCGCACCCCTGGTTCTCGACGCCGATCGTGTAGAGGATCGGGTCGCCGGGAGCCGCCGTGTCAAGGCCGTCGGTCTTGGTGACCGCGAGGACGCAGGGGATCCTGGTCGCGAAGGTTTGCGCGGCGCTGTCGCAGCCGCTCACGGAGGCGGTGGTCGAGAGGGAGGCCGGGCACTGGAGCCCCGCCGGCACGCTGAGCTGCACCGAGACCGGCGTCAGCGAGCCCGGAGGGAGATCCCCGAGCCGGCAGGGCAGGCCGGCGCACGGGCTGGAGATCGAAAGCAGCGTGGAGCCCGCGGGAGGCTGCACCTGGAGCACGACGCCGCAGGCGGCGCCGGGCCCCGTATTGGTCACCAGGAAGCCGTACCGCAGCGCGCCGCAATCCGTGAGGTCCCCCGCGCCGGTGACGGCGAGCGTGAGGTGGCCCGGCGGGACCGCGACCGTGGCGGTGGCGCAGCTCGCCGCCTGGCCGGGCACGGCGGCGCAGGCGGTGTTGTCGATCCGGTTCCGCCCGCAGGAGCAGGGGACCGTGCCGGCCGCCTCGTAGGTCACGGTCCCGTTCGCCGCCAGCTCGGCCGTGTCGTCGAGATTACCGGGATTCGACGGCGTGCAGGCCGAGCCGCGGCACCATCGAGGCGCGGTCAGGCCGGCGGCCATGAGGTCGTCCGTGACGGTGGCCTGAACGGTCGCGGGACAGTCGTTGTGGACCGCGATCCGGTACCGGAGCTCGTCACCCGCGACCGCCGTGCTCCGGTCGGGGGTCTTGGTGATGGAGAGCTGGCAGCGCACGATCCGGTTGGTGGCCGTCGAGCGGTTGTTGCCGGCGACGGGGTCTCCAGGGCTGCCGGGGGGATGGACCTCGGCGGTGTTCGAAAGCGTTCCCGTCGCGCCGGGAGCGACGGTGCCCATCGCTTCATAGGTCACGGCCCCCTTCGCCGCCAGCGCGACGGTGTCGCGGAGGTTGCCCGGGGTCGACGGCTTGCAACCCGAGCCACGGCACCAGCGGACGTCCAGCAGACCCGTGGCCGTCAGATCGTCCGTCACGACGGCGCCGCTCACCGCGTCCGGGCCCAGGTTGGTGACCGTGATCGTATAGCGGAGGGTCTGTCCGGAGACGACCGGTCCGGGAGGATCGCTGGTCTTTCGGATCGCGAGGTCGGCGACCGGCGGCTGCTGTGGCGGCTGGGGAGGCGTGTAGCCGCTGTGGGTGTCGCGCGCCTTGCAATGGCAGTCCACCGAGCCGCCGAGCACGTGAGCGATCCCGCCCAGCACGACCGCGGGAGCCTGGTCGCGCGGATCCGGCATGGCGGCCAGGGAAGCCCAGCGATCCGTCGCCGGGTCGTATTCGAACGTGGAGCTCTGCACTCCCGAGCCGGGGATGAAGCCGCCGAGGACGTAGATCTTGCCGTTCACGGTGGCCGCGGCCGAGACCTGGAGCGCCACGGGCAGCGGAGCGGCGGAGCTCCAATGGTCGGTCGCCGGATCGTAGACCTCGACGGCGGCGGTGACGCCGTTGCCGCAGCAGTCCGGCGATCCCCCGATCGCGTAGATCCTGCCGCCCACCGCCGCCGCGGCGAGGAACACCCGCGGCGTCGGCATTGGCGTCGGCGCCTTCGGTGCCCATGAATTCAGGGCCGGATCGTAGACCTCCAGCGCACCGGTAGGCGCGCTGCCGTTGCTGCCGCCGAGGACATAAACCTTTCCATTCAGCGCCACCGCCGCCAGCCCGTACCGGGGCGTCGGCATGGCGGCCTGCGGGCTCCAGGCGTCCGGCCCCGGGTTGTACTCGTAGGTGCGGTTCCCCGTGACGAAGCCGCCGAAGAGATAGATCCTGCCGTTGCCCGGCGCCGCCGCGGCCGCGCCGAACAGGATGGCGGGGATCGGCTTGGCGATCGACCACGAGTCCGAGTCCTCCCGGTAGACCTCGAGCCGGCTCTCCTCGAACGTCGACGTATGGAGCGGCGGATCGAAGCAGGGCGATCCGCAGCCGCCGAAGGTGTAGATCGCCCCGCCCTCCACCGCGGCGGCGAGGAGCCGGCGCGGCGTGGGCAGCGGCTTCAGCGTGCTCCAGGAATTCCCCTGGGCGAGGGCCGGTCCCGCCAGCGAAGCGCACGCGACTCCCGCCACGGCGCAGCTCGCCAGCAGGTGAGAAAGGGAACGGCCGGAGCCGGGCCTCGCGAAGGGTGCCATGTCGATGGTTAGGCCAGGTTGCGCTCGTAAATTTGTGTTCATTGTACTATAAGTTTTTAAGAGATCCTAAAGGTAAATCCATATGAGAGCATTCCCTGGTCCGCTAAGGGACTGGTTCCGCGGGATGAGGCGTTCTTGCGCCGCGCTCGGGCTGCTGGTGGTGGGCCTGGCCTCTCCAGCCTTGGCGGCGGGGGCCGGCGGAGGCGCCTGGAGCCGACTTTTCGGCTGGGTCTCCGACTCGAAGCCGCCCTGGGCGGTGGAGGCGCCCGGCGGGGCGGGAGAGCGCTATGGGCTCGGGCTCGACCTCTTCTTCGAGCACCAGGAGAGCCTCCGGATCACCTTCATGGAGCAGAGGCTCCAGACGCTGGACCTGCAGACCGGACGGGACGTGGGCGAGATCATCAGGACCGATCCCGGGCTCCTGAACCGCAAGTTCGACCTGCGCTGGGATCTCAAGGGCGTTGGAGCCCAGCCCGCCGTCGCTCTCCCCCTGCCACGGACTCTGGGGATCTATCCGACGCTGGTCCTCCAGGCCGCCGGGGCCGACGTGAGCCTGGACTTCCACGACCGCAACCGGCCGGGCGACAGCTCCTCGCTCAGTGGCCGGGGGCCGCTGTTCGGCGCGGGGCTCGACCTGACCACCTCCCTGTGCCGGAGCTGCCCCTGGTTCGCCGGCGCGAGCTATTTCTTCCAGAAGCTTCCCAGCCTGACCGTCGACCGGTCTCCGGCCTTCGGCCCGCAAGGTTTCGCGGTCCTGGAGGACAAGGTTCGTCTGGGCCGGGATGTCCACGAGGTCTCGACCCGGGCCGGCTACGGCTTTCCCGGCAACCGGGCCCTCTCCTATCTCGGCGTGCGCCATCGCTGGACCGATCTGGACATCAACGATCACCTGCGGACCCGCGATCCCTTCGGGGTCTTCGAGATGTCCCTGGACTCCCGCACCAGGCTCAAGAGCGAGGTGACGCTCGCTCTCGCCGGCGTCGAGGCCCGGCTCGGACCCGGACTGTTCGGCAGGCTGGAGACGAGCGTGGGCGGGGGAGATCGGGGAGCGCTGCTCCGGGTGGTGTATCTCCCGAGCCATCCGGGGAGCCCGTCAGGGAATCCACCGGAGCGGCCGACGCCTGCGGAGACCGCCCGGATCGCCGCTCGCATCCGGGAGATCCGGACGGAATTCGCGGCGGTGGAGGAGAGCCTTCCCGAGGCCGTGGCCCTGACGACCCTCCTGGCGCTGCTGGACCGGCTCGAAAGGGAGGTGCTCGCCGCCCTGCCATACCCCGAGTACGCGGCCCTGCGGGACCTGGTGACCTACCGCTTCCAGCAGGCTCAGGTCCGCCTGCGGCAGGGGACCGCCCAGGGTCGCATGTCTTTGCCCTCCCGCGCCGTCCAGGCGGCTTTCAACCCGCGCCCGACGTCGCGGATCGACCCGGCGGCCGGGAGCTCTGAGAGGTCACTGCGGAAGTCGGAGGCATCCGGGGCCTTCGGCCCCATCCTCGATTTGCTCGATCTGATGTGGAAACGATTCAACGACAACGATGTCAGGGTCAATCCTTGCGTGAAGACCGAGCCGGCCCTGGAGGCGGCGGTCGAGCTTTATCCCCTCAGCTACCGGGACGGGGGCGGCCGGATCCTGAGCAACGATCAATTGCCGTTGAGCCGCGGCCTCTACGCTTATAGCGTGATCAAACGCGGCTATGAACCGATCGAGTGTCCCGCCGATCGATCAGAGGGATGCCGGCTGAACCTCCTGACCCTTGACCGGCCGCTGATCCGCTGCAAACTGAGCCTTTCGAAAAAGGATCCCGAGGCGTCCTGCTTCGTTACCGACGAACCTCCTGGGCGATGGGAGTGCAAGTCCAGATGAATTCTGAATCCGCGGATGAAAAAACCCTGCTGTCGGAGCCCGTGCCCCGGCGGTTCGCCCGTCTCATCCTGAATTTCTTCGTGGGCTTGGCGATCGGGCTGGCCCCCTTCCTCGGAACCCAGAAGGTCCCTTTTTTCAAGGCGCTCATCAGCGTGATGCCTTTTCAGATTGCGTCCAAGTTGATCGTCCTGTCGGCCTTCCTGATGGGATTCATCGTCACGGCCGTACAGTTCTATTCCGCGGAGCGGATCTCTCGGCCGGTCCTGGTGAAACGTTTCAAGATCGCGCTGATGACGATCGGCGTCGGATTCCTTCTCTTCTACTTTCTGCGAGATGAGTACACGGTGGACGTGGCGAGGGGAGACGATACGGTCACCGTCCTGATCGGCTCTGCGCCGCTTAAAAGCTGCTCGTGTCCCGATCCCGGGCGAAACCCGGAAGCCTGCATCCAGAGACTTTCGTTCAGCGCCCCCGCCATCGCGCAATGCTGGGATTATCGGGAGATCAAGCACCGGGGCGAGCTTCTCGGGCTGTCCTATTTGATTCTCACCAGCGGTGTGGGAGTCCTCGTCAGCCTGATCCTGCTCCAGCAGGAGGCCCGCCGGCGCCGGACAGCGGCTCGCCGTCCACGACCTGCCGGCCGCAGTGGAGGTCCGGCCACTCCCGGAGGCAGCCCCGGCTCACCTCCCGCGCCAGGTTCGAGCGCTTTGTAGGGAGCTGCAGCGGCTGCCCGGTGTCGGGCTGGGACGAACGCGCATCCTCGCCCCGTGCCTTGTGGGCCTCTTTCCGGAGCCGGGGCTCAGTGCAGCGTGAGGGTCGGATTGCGGATGAAGCGGGTGCGGTGGGGCAGGCGGTCGTTGAAGGCGATGAGGAGCCGGAACAGGCGCGGCCTCTGGATCCAGAGCAGCTTCCAGCGCAGGCGCAGGCCCTGGCGGCGCAGGGCCGCGAAGTGGTTGACGGTGCGCAGGGCGAGCCGCGCCCCCTCCCAGTCGCGCGCCGAGCAGGCCCGCACGTAGTCGTCGAGGGTGGTGAGGAAGAAGCGCGGCGCGATGGCGTCGCTCACGTAGTAGCGGAACATGCGCGAGTCGTCGGGGAGGATGGCGACGAGCTTCGCCGCGTAGCGGACGCGGCTCTCCAGGAAGCGCGGGGAGGCCGACGAGCCGGAGGCGTGGATCCGGAAGCGCACCAGCGGGCGGTCCAGGAAGGCGTGGTCCCAGCCGAGGCGGAAGAAGCGTACGAACAGGTCGTCGTCCTCGTAGCCGCAGAGCGTCTCGTCGAAGCCGCCCGCCTGCTCGAACGCGATGCGCCGCACCACGCTCGCCGAGGGGAGCACCATCAGGTCGCCGGATACGCACTCGTAGATCGTGCGCTTGGGATGGCGCCCGCCCTGCACGCGCAGGAAGGCGCGGGTCACCAGGTTGCCGTCGAGGTCCATCTCGTCGAAATCGGAGTAGGCCCAACCCACGGCGGGATCGGTGGCCAGTGGAGCGGCGAGCTCCTCCAGATGCCGGGGATGCCACTGGTCGTCCTGATCGAGGAAGGCCAGCAGCTCCCCCACGGCCACGCGGGCGGCGGCGTTGCGCGCCGCCGACTGACCGGCGTTGGTCTGCCGCAGCACCCGCACGGGGAAGGGCGTGGAGGGGAGGCCCGCCAGCTCCTCCAGGGAGCCGTCGGTGGAGCCGTCGTCCACCACGATCAGCTCGCAAGGGGGGAGCGACTGCGCGAGCACGCTGCGCACCGCGCCGAGCAGGAAGCGGCGGCCGTTGAAGACCGGCAGGATGGCTGTAACGCGGGGCGGCGTCAGGACGGGCCTCCCCCCGGGGCCGGCGGCTCCGGCGGCAGGCGCAGCCCGGCGACCGGGTAGCGCCGCGCCCGTTCCTCGCCGGCGCGCAGCGGCCACGCCACGGCGCCGGGCTGGATCTCCTCCACCTTGCGGGCCAGGATCTCGGCCATCGCGAAGGTCGGGATGGTGGGCATGTCGAGGTGCCGTTGCCGCCAGGACGGGCTGGGGATCATCGCCGCCGGCCCGGCGTCCCGGGCGTCCAGCACCTCGAAGCCGCTCTCCGGCCCGAACAGGGCGCGCAGCCCCTCGGCCGACATGCGCCAGAAGTCGTTCGGCTGCGCGTGGGCCGGCCAGGCGCCGGGCGCTTCGTGATAGACGAGGCCGCCGATTTTCAGGACGCGGTTGACCTCGGCCGCGAACAGCCACGGCGCCTGGAGGTGCTCCAGGACCGAGCCGGAGATCACCGCGTCGCAGGAGCCGGCGCGCAGGAAGCGGCTCAAGGAATGGGCGTCGCCCACCAGGTCCACGCAGTGTCCGGGATGGATGTCGAGCCCGATCACCCGCCGGATCGAGGGACCGCGCAGCAGCGGGCGCGGCGGCATCCCCGCGAGGCCGGCCGGGGTGCGCGACCCGACCTGGAGCACGCGGCCGCCCTGGGCGTTCGCCAGCTCCACGAAGCGCCGCAGCATCGGCGACAGGTCGTCGTCGTCATCGTCTCCCGGAGACCGCCAGGGGGGCAGCGGGCCCTCCGGCAGCGGCAGCGGGATGCTGGCGAGACCGCCGTCGGTCTCCAGCGTCAGGCTCACCGGATGGCCGGGAGGACAGGCGAGATAGACGGTGAAGCCGGCGTGCCGGACGTGCTCGTGCTCGGGGTAGAAGGCGAGCAGATCGGGCCGGTCGGCGAAGGCGTCGAAGCGGGCGGAGCGTCCCGCGGAGTCGACCCGCAGCGCCCGCACCCGGTGCTCGTGGGCGTGGACCCAGCCGCGCAGGTAGAGGCCGTGGGCGTCGCACCAGAACACCTCGAGCGCGTGGGCGACGCGGATATTGATGGGGATATTGATGCGGATCTTGGAGGGGCCGGCGACGCGGAACGCCACGATGCCGCGCTCGTCGGTCAGCGGGTCGGTGGCCGTCGGGTCACCCGTCTCGGCCCCAGCCCCCCGGCAGTCGAGGACGATCGGCGGTCGGCCGGCCGCGGCGCGGCGGACCGCCCGGAGATCGGCGGCGATAGGTACCTCGCCGGCCTCTTCCGAAAGATCGATCACGCCGAGCAGGAACGCGGTGCCCGCCGGGGCCGCGAACGGCGCGAATTCCAGGCGCAGCGACTCCTCTGGGAGCAGGCGTGGATTAGCGAGAATTGCGGCGCGGTGGTCGGACGCTCCATCCACGTCGGCGAAGACGAGGAAGCGCAGCCGCGCCGCCGGACGCTGGGCCACCACGTCGAGCGGCAGGACCACTCGGGAGAGCCTGGCGACGGGGGAGACGAAGCGTTCGGCGATCACCAGCGGCCGGCGCCGGCGGAGGCGGTGGAAGAGCATCGCGGTGATTTCCTTCAGGCGCGGGCTTCAGGCGCGCGCCAGCCTGAGCCCCTCTTGGAGACGCGCCGCCCAGAGGCTCTCCGCAGGTCCCCTGGCGAGCCGGTGGACGCGTCCGAACAGCTCCTCGGCGTCGTCCGGGCGCTCCCGGTGGAGGGCGAGGACGCCGAGGCAATACAGGACGTCGAGCGCCTCGGCGCTGACCTCGGCACCCTCTTCGGAAGGGAGGTCAGCAATCCCTGGGACCAGGCGCTCGGCCGCGGCGTAGGCGGCGGCGTTGACCAGCCGGATGAAGGTCTGCGCGCGGGCCTCGGCGAGGAGCGCCGGGGGCAGCGTGGCGGCCCGCTCCAGGGCCTCGATCTCGCTCGCCGCCCGCTCCGGCTCCGTCGCCGCCAGCGCCATCGGCAGGTGCTTGCGGCTCTGGGCCAGGAGCGCCTCGGTCTCGCCATCGCCGAACCCGATCGGGCTCTGGCGCTCCAGCAGGCTGCCCGCCGCCACGGCCGCCGCGAAACAGCCGGCGGCCCGGTCGGGACGGCCGAGGCCGTTGAGCTCCAGGATGCCCGAGAAGAAGAGGGCGCCTGCCAGGTTGTAAGGGAGGCTCCGGCCGGCTTCCAGGGCCGGCCTCTCCAGGTCGAGCCCGCAGCGCTCGGCATAGATACGTGCCAGCCGCGTGCGGCTCGCCGCCGCCTCCGCGTGGAGGCCGGCGTTGACGCACTCCTTGAAGTGCCGGTAGGCGGCGCCGCAGGCGAGGGCGGAGGCCGGCGGCGCGCTCGCCGCCCGGGCCGCGAAGTAGGCGCGCAGGAGGCCCCGCTCCATGGACGGGTCGGCCGGCCGCAGCCGTTCGAGCGCCGCCGCGGAACGTGACGCGAAGGCGCGGAGCGTCTCCGGCGACTCGTCGATGCGGACGGCGGCGAAGCCGGCGTCTTCGAGGACGCGGACGAGAGCGGCGCGGTCGTAGAGCACCAGGTGGAATCCCGGGCTGAGGGCGCGGCGGAGGGCTCCCGCCTCCGCCTGCGGCCCGACCAGCGCGAGGTTGGGCGTCGACAGCACGAGGATGCCGTCGGGGGACAGCCGGTCACGGATGGCGGCGAGCAGGGCGTGGGGTTCGGGCGTGTGCTCGAGGACCTCCGAGCAGATCGCCAGATCGAAGGGCTCGGGGCCGAGATCGAGATCGGCGCTGAAGTAGGAACGGCGGATGGGCAGGTCCAGCGCCTCGCCGCCCGCCGCGGCGAGCGGCGAGGGATCCACCCCGAGCACCTCCCAGCCGAACGCATGGCGGCTGAAGTCGAGCGCGAAGCCGAAGCTGCAGCCGATCTCGAGGCAGCGGCGAACGGTCCTGGGTGGCAGGCGGAGGAGCGGCGCCACGAAGAGGTCGATCCCGGCTCCCTGCTCGACGTAGTAGTCGAGCATCTGGACCCCGTCGCTCCCGTAGTCGGGCGGCGTCAGGTCCTGGAGGAAGGCGGCGCCGCAGGCCGGGCAGCGCAGCAGGGTCACCGGCGGCTGCCCGGGCAGGACGTGGTCGGTGGACAGCACCGCGCGCTTCTCCCCCTCCACGCCGCAGAGCGGGCAGCGGGCCTGGACTTCGTGCTGGAGCCAATGGAGACGCATCGCAGGAGGGAGGGGAGATTATAGCAGCCGCGAGGCCGCTCCCTACGAGCGCCTGGGATCGGCCCCTGGGTGTTTCCCCCTGGATTACCGCCAGTGGCCGCGCTCGTACGCCCAATGCCCGCCGCGACGGTGGTGATAGCGGGGAGCCACCCAGACCGCGCGCACATGCGGCGGCCGCGTCCAGGCGCCCGGCACCCACACCCAGTCGCGGTCCCAGTCCCAATAGCCCGGCACCCAGTAATAGCCCGGACCCGGCGACGTGATCGCCACTTCCGCCCGCACGCCCGGGGGTGGCCCAACCACCTCGATGCCGGCACCGCCGCCGCCGTACACCCCGTAGCACGCCGTCAGCGTGGCGATCGCCAGCGCCGCCAGCAACGGCAGGAAAGCTCGCGAGACCCATTTCTTCGACATGACGTTGCCTCCTTCACCGGAGAAACCCTCCGACCCCGGCTTTCCTACGGCAATTGCAAGGACTGAGCCGCTCGACCCTCTCGGACCTCGCCGAGCCGGCCCCGAGCCGCCGTCAAAAAAAGTCGGGCTGCCGCGGCTCGCTTTTCTCCCCTTCCCGCACACACATCTTATAGAGAGCCAACTACCGGGATGTGACGACCGGACCGGCTTCAAAAGTTCGTAGTTATGCTTAAAGCTTTTGGCATACCGCTCTTTATCAGTCGTTCGCGAGAGGCGGGATCTCGCTTCTCGAAACCTTCGCCGTAGGATCTCGGCTCTCATGGGGAGAGCCAGGGTCTCTGGCGATCTTACCTTCAGTTTGGAGGATGCACGTAATGAGGATTAGAGGTCTGAAGTATGCTGCGGTGGCGCTGTCTTTTGGTTTGGCTGTTTCCGCAAACGCCGCCACCGTCGAGAAGGCGAACGTTCCCTTCGCGGACGCCGATCACGTCATCTACATGCCGGTGAAGGGCGCCCCGACGCTGCCCACCAAGTCGCTGCTGACGAACCATGGCGGTGGTGTGCTCACCTCGGCCAAGGTGGTCTTCATTTTCTGGGGACCGAACTTCAACAATCCCTCCTCGTCCGATTACAACTACGCCCGCACGCTGCAGGCCTTCCGCAACCAGTTCGGCACGACGGGCGAGTACAACACCATCACGCAGTACGGCGTCTCGCTGACCAACCTCGGTTCGGGCACCGCCGACTGGTTTGACACCACCACGCCGCCGACCAACGTCACCGACTCCACCGTCCACTCCGAGGTCAACCGGTACTTCTCGGGCGGCCACGGCGCCTTCAACAACAGCACGATCTACGAGGTCGTCATCCCGAGCTCCTCGTACTCCTCCTCCGGCTCCAGCACCTCCTGCGGCGGCCCGCGCCTGCAGTACTGCGCCTATCACGGCTCGTACAGCGGCACCTCCGGCACCGTCAAGTACTCCATCGAGCCCTATCCGAGCTGCGGCGGCTGCAGCGTCGGCGGCTGGTCGGCGACCCAGAACGCCGAGCACTTCGTCTGCCACGAGACCCGCGAGGCCGTGACCGACCCCGTGAACGGCTGGTGGGACGGCACCACCGGCGAAGAGGCCGACGACAAGTGCGCCTGGTCGCCCACGCCGTTCATCGGCACCAACGGCTATGCCTACCAGTACGAGTGGTCGAACGCGAACAACGGCTGCGTCCGCACGCGGTAAGCTCTTCGAGCCAGATCCAGTCTGAACGAGAGCCCCGGCGACCGCCGGGGCTCTCTGCTTTTCCGGTGGCATCCGATTTGCTCTCTCCCGGGTGCGTCGTACCCGCGTCGTACAAACCAAAGTCCGGTCTGGAGGGAGCCTTGAGGAAGAGCCTGACGTTCACCGTTACGATCCTGCTCCTCGCGGGGCTCGCCGCGCGCGCCGGGGCGCAGGCGCCGCGCGCGGCGGCTCCCCCGCCCACTCCGCCGGCCGCCGGAGGAGAGGGCAAGCCCACCGGCGACGCCCTCGCCCAGGAGGCGGAGGCGAAGCCCAAGGAGCCGGAGGACGAGAAGGGCAAGAAGCGCGAGCCGCTCACCGGCCATTTCGCGGCCGGCTTCAACTTCACCAAAGGCAACAGCGACACGCGGAGCTTCAACCTGGCGCTGGTCCTGAAGTACGACCCGCGGACGCACAACGTCGTCAAGGCGGATGCCTTCTACATCCTGAACTCCGAGTCCGGGACCAGCACCGTCGACCGCACCTCCGCCCACCTGCGCGACGAGTACTACTTCCGCCCGCGCTGGTTCGCCTTCGGGGACGCCCAGTTCCTGAAGGACAAGTTCAAGGCGATCGATTATCTCTTCGCCCCCACCGCCGGGATCGGCACCCTCCTGGTCAAGACATCCAGACGGGAACTGCTCGCCGACCTCGGGGCCGGGGCCATCTTCGAGAAGGACTCACCCGGCGGCCGGACGAGCGGCGGCGTCCTGCGGGCCGGCGAGAGCTTCGCCTGGAAGCTCTCGGAGTCGGCCAACTTCACCGAGAACGCCTTCGCCTACTGGAAGACGTCGGACCTCGCCGACGCCTACTATCATCTGGACGTGGGGCTCGGCGCGTCGATCAACGACCACTTCGAGCTCAAGGTGGCGCTGATCGACGAGTACAAGCGCAAGCCGCCCGATACCACGGTCAAGCGGAACGACGTGGCCGGGATCGTCGCGATCGCCTACAAGCTCTGAGGCGTCCTACTTCCGCTTCCCCGGCATGTCCCGGCCGCCCTGGTGCAGCACCAGCCCGGTGACCTTGCCGTCCGGACCGCGGACGAACTCGATCTCGGCGTCCACGACCTTGAGGAAGAAGCGGGTCTCCGATTCCGGAAAGATCTCGAACCTCGGCTGCCCCGTGGCCTGGGCGAAGATCTGCCCCCCTTCTCTCGTGATGGTGATCGAAAAGGCAGGGGTCAGCTCGTACTCGCCGACGTAGGCGTCGTAGACCGCCGGGTTCATCCGGACCTCCTGGCGTTCCCGGGGGAGCGGCTCGTTCGTCTTCGTCCCGGCCTCCTCCGGCCCGAAGAGGGGAATCAGCACCGCGCCGGCGACCTTCCCCTGGGCGTCGCGCCGGAGATGGAGGCGGGTTCCATCCGGGTAGAAGAAGTCGTCGCGGGCAGAGGCGAGGATCTCCTGCTTCTGGCCGCCGCTCCGCTGGGCGAAGAGCTTCGACCCCTCGCGGCTGACGGCGCGGGTCGTCCGTTCGTCGAAGCGGTAGACGCCGACATACTCGTCCAGCGTTCCGGGATCGAGCTGGACCGACTTGCGCTCCTCGAGCGGCTTGCCGATCGCCTTGGCCGCGATGCGCAGGGCGACGGCGTCCGGCCGCGGGTCCGAGGCGTCGTTGTTGGAGAGGATGGCGATGAACAGCCGCTCCTCGGGGACGCGGGTGACGTCGGTGGTGAAGCCGTTGATGTCCCCGCCGTGCTGGAGGATCCGCCGTCCCTCGTAGTCGGAGATCCCCATGCCGTAGCCATAATGGGTGGAGAGCCCCGACTTGAGCCGGGCGGCGGTGAACATGTGGTCGAGCGAGGCCTTCTTGAGCAGCGTCTCGCCGGAGAGGGCGCGGTCCCAGATCGCCAGGTCATCCACCGTGGACATCAGCGAGCCGGCGGCGTAGGGATGGGTCATGCTGATGAAGTCCGCGTTGCGGAATCCCTTGTCGTCCTGCGAGTTTCCTGTCGAATAACCGCTGGCCCGCCGGGGGATGATCTCCTCCGGGTGGTCGTAGCGGCTGTGGGTCATGCCGAGCTTCTGGAAGATCTCCTCCTCGACGAACTGCTCGTAGCTCTTCCCCGAGACCTTCTCGATGATCGCCCCGAGGAGGAAGAAGCCGGAGTTGTCGTAGACCCACCGCTCGCCGGGATTGAACTCCAGGGGCTTGTCCTTGAAGATCGCGATCAGCTCGGCCGGCTTGAGGTCCTCCCGGATGCGAGGGAGCCACTCGGGGAGCCCCGTGTAGCTCGGGATGCCGGAGGTGTGGGTGAGCAGGTTCTCGAGCGTGATCCTCTGGCCGTGGGTGGGGAAGTCCGGCAGGTATTTCGTGATCTCGTCCTCCACCCGGAGCTGACCCCGCTCCTGGAGCAGCAGGATCGCGGCGGCGGTGAACTGCTTGGTGATGGACCCCAGCTCGAACACCATGTCGGGGGCCATCGCCACCCCGAGCTCCAGGTTGGCCATGCCGTACCCCTTGCGGAGCACGACCCTGCCGTCCTTGATCACGATCGCCGCCGCCCCGGGCTGGCCGGGAGGGTAGATGGCGGCGAGGGTCTTGTCGGCGTATGCGGCGAGGTCGGACGGCGAGGCCGGGCCCGCGGCGCCGCTGGGAGCTGCGGCGAGGACGAGAGCCAGCATCAGGGCGCCGGGACATCCAAGATTCATGGCGGGACTCCTTGTCGGATCGATCGGAACGAGCGGCGCGGATGCGCTCGTCTCAGTACGCAGAGATAGGGGCGGAGGTTACAGCGGGAGGCTTACGCGAACGGGTTCTCGATCCGCACGCCGTCGACCACCCGGCCGGCCGGCAGCGCCTCGGAGAGGATCCGCATGCAGTCCGCCCGGCGGGCGGCTTCGAGCACGGCGGCGTCCCAGGGGGAGACCTGCTCGCGCTCGGCGAGGGAGAGGGCGGCGATGACGAGGTCGGTGTCCACCTCGACCACGTGCCACTCGCGGAGGGCGCGGACGTAGTCCAGGGCTTCCATGGCGGAGAGCTTGACCTCGGCCCGGCGGGTGAGGATGTCATAGACCTCCATCAGCACCTGCGTGCTGGTGGCGAAGCGCCCCTCGATGAAGCCGCGCTCGACGATCTCGCGCGCCTGCCGCTGCTTGGCGGGATGGTCCGCACAGACGGCGTAGACGAGCACGCTGGTGTCGACGAACGCCGCCAGCTCACCTTTCATGGCGCTCTCCCCGTCCCGGCAGGGTCCCGCCGAGCCGGACCGGCGGCCGGTCGAGGAGCTTCCGGACGTCGTGCCAGGCCTCGAGCCGGCTGCGCTCCTGCCGCACCACCTGCTTGAGATATTGCCGGACCATCTCGTTGACCGAGGTGTGGCGCCGCATGGCGACGGCGTGGGCCTCGTCCAGAAGGTCCTGCTCGATGCTCAAGGTTACGCTTTGACGGCTCATACCCCCTCCGGAATCTGCGGACGATACCATGCGGAGGAGAGAAGGCGCGCCCGGACCTACTCGAAGACCTCGCTCAGGCGGATCTCGAGTCCCGGCAGGAGAGGCGTGGTGAGGACGTCTCCCGCGTCGGCCGAGAGCTCGGCGACGAGACGGAGGCGGCCGCCCTGCCGGCGGTAGACCTTGGTGACTCTGGGGGCGGGATCGAACATCCAGCACTCAGGCACGCCGAGGTGGTCGTAGCGCTGGAGCTTGATCCCTTCGTCCCGCCGGCGGGTGCTCGCCGAGAGGATCTCGATGACCAGGTCCGGAGCGCCCTGGATGTTCTTCCGAGTGATGATCCCCGCCCGCTCGTTCGAGACGAAGAGGAGGTCCGGCTGCGCGACGTCGTGGGGAGAGAGGACGACGTCGACGGGAGCCGCGAAGAGGTGGCCCAGGCGGCGCTGCTCGATCCAGGGGCCGAGCCGGGTGTGCAGCTTCGAGGAGATTCTCTGGTGCCGCAGGAAGGGAGCGGGGGTCACGTAGTGTTCTCCGTCGAGGATCTCGTGCCGCTGGCCGTCCTCGGGGATGAGGCAGTAGTCCTCGTAGGTGAGCTGGCGGCGAAGATCGTGGAGAGCCATGGCGCGTCCCCTCTGGAAGCGATTTTCATCTTACCATCGCCCGGCGAGTCGCCGGAGGACCCGTCTTCCCTCTTCAACCGCGGTCGCGTTTCCACATAACATATCACCGAGAGGTGTCACTCATGGATGAAGAACCGTTCGAGGAAGAGCAGTACGAGGAGTTCTCTCGCTTCCTGCGGGACGCCGTCGGTGAGGCGCTGCGCGGGGAGGACGGCGAGGCCTTCCTCGGCTGGATGCGCGAGGCGGCGCCGCGCCGCGCGCCGGAGGTGTTCGCGGGCGTGCCGGACGAGGCGGCCCGGCGCGGGCTCGCCACCGAGCTCGGCCGCTCGCTCTGGAACGTGCTGCCGCTGCCGGGCAACGGCTTCCGTCCCCGGCCGATCCCGCGGCCGGAGCGCAACGACCCCTGCTGGTGCGGCTCCGGCCGCAAGTACAAGAAGTGCTGCGCCGAATGGGCGGACGGCGTGCCGGAGCTCGAGCCGGAGGCGGTCTGGATGCTGGCCGTCGAGGAGCTCTCCCAGGAGCAGGTCGAGGCCCTGGGGGAGTCCGGCCGGGTGCCGCGCAATCTCGTGGGCCATCTCGCCACGGCTCTGCTCGACGACGGTGACGCCCTGCGCGCGCTGGCGCTGGTGCGGCCGCTGTTCGAGCGTCCGGAGAAGATGGACGAGCGGGACGCGGCGTCGCTCAACACCCTGCTCGAAGCCTACGAGGCCCTCGACCTCGACGAGGAGCGGTGGGAGGCGGCGGAGCGGCTGGCCAGGGAGCTCCGGCCTCCCCTGCGGGCCGTGCTCTGGGAGCACCTGGCGCGGGCGTACGCCGTGGCGGGGGAGATGGAGGAGGCCTGGGTCTCGCTCGACCGGGCTCGCGAGGACGATCCGGAGAGCGCCGCGCTCGGGCCGCTCGAGGTGACCCTGCTGCTCGCCGAGGGCCGGACGGCGGAGGCCGGCGAGCGGGCCCGCTACTGGCGCGACCGCCTGCGCGAGGGGGAGCTGACCGAGCAGGGGTTCGAGTTCCTGGCGCGGGTCGGCGAGAACGCGGAGGAGACCCAGCTCCGGTTCTCTTTCGGCGACGAGGTCACGGACCTCGTTCACCAGTTGGAGGGGTGGCTCGCCCGGGCGGAGCCGCCGGCGGCCCTCTACGGCGTCGAGGCGGTGGAGGGCGATCCGGAAACCGGCCGTCTGGTCACGCCCGGCGCGCTGGAAGACCTGGAGACCGGCTTCGAGGCGGTGTTCTATCCGCCCCTGCTTTTCCCGGCCGATCCGGACGCCGAGGCCGAGGAGGCCGAAGAGGACGACGACTGGGATCCCTGGGACGAGGACCGCGCCGAGCGGTGGCTCCGGTACCTTGTGGAGCATCCGGCCGCCCTGGACAGCGTGGACGTCCTGGAGGACCTCGCCCACGCCGTCTCCGAGGTCGCGTCGGACCGCTACGCCTTCCTCGACCGCCCGCTGCTGCGTCCCATCCTCGACCGCGGCCTCGCCGCCGTGCGGCAGGCGCTCGCCGCCCATCCCGGGATCACGCGCCTGCCCAGCGAGTCCGAGCCCAACGGCTCGGCGATCGCGCTGGTGGTGGCCGCCACCGCCCAGGCGCACCGCCTAGGCGAGACGGACCGCGCCCGGGAGCTGCTCGACTGGCTGCATGCCCTGGAGCCGCGGAGCCTGGAGGAGATGGCGCCGGCGGAAGGGGAGGAGGAAGACCTGCCAGTCTGAGATCCCTCTCCTCCGGATTCCATTTCCCGCACCTTCTCTCCTGAAGGAAGATCATTCGTAGTCGAACGTAGCTGTATTCGGCTACAATGTCTTCGTGAGAATCCCTCCCGCCGCGATTCGTCGTCTGCATCCGCAACCCGCGGAGTTCCTCCAGGACTACCTGGACCGGATCGTGGAGACGGAGCGGCAGGGAGAGGCGCGGGAGGAGAGCTTCTATCCCCTTCTGCTCGACCTCTTCGAGTGGTACGGGGAGCGCCGGGGCCGGAGCGACCTGCGGACGACCCAGCTGCCTCGGAAGGCGCGGGATTGTTTCCTCGATATCCAGGTGCGGCGGGGAGCGCGGATCGCCGGGTACGTGGAGGCCAAGCCGCCGGGGGCGAATCTCGATCTGGAGGCCGAATCCGGGCAGTTGCGGCGGTACCGCTCGGCCTTCCCCAACCTCCTGCTCACCAACTTCCGCGAGCTCCGGCTGTACCGGGGGGATCTGCTGGCCGCCCGCGTCGAGATCGGGCGCCTGGGAGCGGGGCCCGGGCCGCTGCTCCAGCTCTTCGACCTGTTCTGCGACTTCGCGCCGCCGGCCATCGTCTCGGCGTCGGAGCTGGCGCCGCGCATGGCGCTCCGCACGCGCATCCTGGCGGAGCGCATCCGCGGGCTGCTGGAAAAGGATGCAGAGGGAACGTCCGATCTCTCCGGCTTCTACCGGGCCTTCTCCGAGCACCTGCTGGCCGGGCTCCGCCGGGAGGAGTTCGCGGACCTCTACGCGCAGACCCTGGCCTACGGCCTCCTCGCCGCCCGCTGGCGGGCGCCGGGGGCGTTCGATCGTGGGATCGCGGCGGGGAGCATTCCGGCCACCAGCGGCGTGTTGCGCGACGCGTTCCGGTACATCTCGCTCGCCGATCCGCCGGCGGAGGTGGCCTGGATCGTCGACGAGATCGTGGATCTGCTGGCCGGCGCGTCCGTGCGGGCGATGCTGGAGCGCTCGGCCCGCCGGCGCGGGCGGGATCCGTTGCTCGAGTTCTATGAGACCTTCCTCCACCACTACGACCCCGACCTGCGCCGGCGGCGCGGCGTCTACTACACGCCTCCCGAGCTGGTCTCCTACGTCGTGCGCTCCGTCCACCGGCTGTTGCAGACGCGGCTCGGCCGGCGGGGAGGGCTGGCGGACCCGGCGGTCTCCCTCCTCGACCCCGCGGCCGGCACGCTGACCTTCGTCGTCGAGGCCATCCGCTGCGCCGTCGAGGAGGCCCGGGCCGCGGTGGGCGGGGGCGGCGTGCCCGCCCTGGTCGGCGATCACCTGCTGCGCGATTTCCACGCCTTCGAGCTGATGATGGCCCCCTATGCCATCGGCCATCTCAAGATGAGCGTGATCCTGGAGGAGCTGGGCCGGCCGTTGCGCGACGACGAGCGGGTCTCCTTCTATCTGACCAACGCCCTGGAGATGGAGGATCTGGCGCAGTCGACGATCCCAGGGACGGCGGCGCTCTCCCGCGAGTCCCATCTGGCGGGACGGATCAAGAAGGAGCTGCCGGTCACCGTGATCCTGGGGAATCCTCCCTGGTCGGGGCGTTCGGCGAACCGGGGCAAGGGGATCGGCGACCTGACGCGGGAGGGGTACGACGCGGCGGGCGGGCGATGGGACGAGGGGTACTACCGGCTGCACGGCGAGCCGCTGGGCGAGAAGAACCCCAAGTGGCTGCAGGACGACTACGTGAAGTTCCTCCGCTTCGCCCAGCGGAAGATCGACCAGGCGGGCGAGGGGATCGTGGCGTTCGTGACCAGCCACAGCTACCTCGACAACCCCACCTTCCGGGGAATGCGCCGCTCGCTCCTCGCGGCCTTCGACGAGATCCACCTCCTGGACCTCCACGGCAACGGCAAGAAGAAGGAGCGGTCGCCGGACGGCGCGGCGGACGCCGGCGTCTTCCCCGACGTGCGGCAGGGAGCGGCGGTGGCCATCCTGGTCAAGCGGCCGGGCCTGCCGCAGCGGGTCCGCCGCGCCGATCTCTGGGGGAGCCGGTCCGCCAAGCTCCAGTGGCTGGGGGAGAACGACGTGGAGTCGACCGTCTGGACCGAGATCGAGCCCGCCGGTCCCGCCTTCCTCTTCGCGCCCCGCGACGCCGTCCTGGAAGCCGAGTACCGGCGGGGTGTGCCGCTGCCGGAGATCTTTCCCGTGCACTCGGTGGGGATCGTCACCGGCCGCGACGCCTTCGCGATCGATACCGACCGGGCGGCGCTGGAGCGGCGGGTCGGGTCCCTGCGGAGCGAGACCGTGCTGGAGGATTCGTTCCGGCATTCCTGGGGCTTGCGCGACACCGGGAGCTGGCGGCTGGCGGAGGCGCGCCGGAAGGCCCGCGCCGACCCGGTCTGGAAGGGGAAGCTTCGCCGCATCCTCTTCCGGCCTTTCGACTGGCGGACGGTCTTCTACGCGGCGTATGTGATCGAGCGTCCCCGGGAGGCGGTGATGAGGCACCTGCTGGCCGGCGACAACCTGGGGCTGGTGGTGCCCCGCCAGCACAAGGAGGAGCCGGGCGCCCTGGTGACCGATACGATCATCGCCCACAAGACAGTGAGCGCCTTCGACATCAACACCGTCTTCCCGCTCTACCTCCATCCCGAGGGGCGGCTGCACGGGGCCGCCCCTGGCGCCAACGTCGATCCGGGATTCCTCCGCGGTCTCGGAGACATCTTGGGCGAGGAGCCCTCGCCCGAGCTGGTCCTCCAGTACGTCTACGCCGTCCTCTACAGTCCTCCCTACCGGCGGCGGTACGACGGCCTGCTGCGGGCGGGCTTCCCGCGCATCCCCTGGCCGCCGGACCGCGGAGCCTTCCTGGAGATGGCGGGGCTGGGCGCGGTCCTGATCGACCTCCATCTCCTGCGTTCGGACCGGCTGATGAGGCCGGGCGTCCGCTTCGAGGGGCTGGGGAACGGGGTTCTGGCCGGCCGCCGCGAGCACCGCGACGGGCGGGTGATCGTCAACGCCGAGGGGCAGGCGTTCGAGGGGATCGGCGCCGAGGTCTGGGAGTACCGGATCGGCGGCTACCAGGTGCTCGACCGCTGGCTGGCCGGCCGCGCCGGGCGGACGCTGCGGTGGGAGGAGATCGAGGAATTCCAGCGGATCGCGGCGGCGCTGCGGTGGACGATCGAGGTTCAGCGGCGCTGCGGCCTTCTCTCCGGCCGGGCGTTCCAGGGGTCCTGGGGCCAGGCGTGCCTGGGATAGCGGCCGGCGAGCTCCTTGCGCACCTGTGGATAGGTGTTCTCCCAGAAGCTCCGCAGATCGTGGGTCACCTGCTGCGGCCGGCCGTTGGGGGCCAGGAGATGGAGCAGGACGGGGACGCGCCCGGCGGCCACGCGCGGGGTCTCGGCGAGGCCGAACATCTCCTGGATGCGGGCGGCGAGCACCGGCGGCTTGCCCGGCTCGTAGGCGATGCGGACGTGGCTGCCGCTCGGCACCTCCAGCCGCTCGGGAGCCTCGCGGCGCACGGCTTCGCGCTGCTCGTGGGAGAGGGCGCCCTGGAGGAGGTCGAGGAGCGGAGCGCGGCGCAGCTCGGCGAAGGACTTGCGGCCGGCGGCCAAGGCGGGCAGGAGGCCGCGGAGCTCCTCCTCAGTGAACCGCGGGAGCATCAGCTCGGGGCGCCAGTCCGCCAGGCTGCGGACACGGGCGAGGAAGGCCGAGACCTCGGGATCGTCCAGCGCCAGCGCCCGGTCGAGCCGCTCCGCGGCAGCCTCGGCGAGGACCCTGGCGGTCTCGGCCGCGTCCGGCGGTGGGACCTCGGCCTCGGCGATCACGAGGTCCTCGTAGCGCGTCCGCTTCCAGGCCGCCACCCGCTCGCGGGTCGCGTCGAATTCCAGGTCGACCGCGGTGCGCAGGCTCTCCGGCGGCAGCCACTCGGGGTGGATCTCCGACGCCTTGCGGACCAGCGCCTCGGAGAGGGGACCGGAGTGGCCGGCGTCGAGATCGACGCCGAGGAAAAGGGGAGCTTCGAGCACGGCACTCTCGTCGGCGAGGCGCACTCCCCGGCCGCCCACCATGACGCCGCGGGGACTGCGCGGCTCGCGGCGGCGGGCGACGCGGTCCGGGTAGGCGGCGAGGAGGGCGCGGAGGAGGGAATCTTCCTGATCTTCTGAGCTCCCCTGGCTCCCTCCCAACTCCCTTTTCATGAGGTCCGTCAACTGATCCCGAGCCTTGAGGACGAACCGGGCGGCGCCGGCGTTCAGATCTCCCATGGAGGATTCCCGGCGCTCGAAGGCCTCCAGGGCATCCAGGCGGTCGAGGAGGTCGGAACGCGAGGCGCGGCGGGGGCCGGTTCCCCGGGGACTTCGTGGGAACGGATCGCGCTCGGCGAGGAAGGCGGTGAGCAGGGCGGCCTCGCGGGGGTGGCCGAGGCGCTGCCCCTCGACGAGGAGCCGGGCGAGTCGCGGGTGGACCGGCAGGCGCGCCATCGTCCGGCCCAAGGGGGTAACGCCATGGACGTCGAGCGCTCCGAGCTGCCGGAGCAGGAGGGTCGCGGCGTCGAGGGCCGCGGGATCCGGCGCCTCGAACCAGTCGAAAGCCGCGAGGTCCGGCTCCCCCCACGAGAGGAGCTGGAGCGCCGGGCCGGCGAGGTCCACGCGGGCGATCTCGGGCGTCTCCCGCTCCGGCAGGGTCGCCTGCTCCCAGGAGGGCCAGAGGCGCAGGCAGACCCCGGGAGCCTGCCGCCCGGCGCGGCCGGCGCGCTGATCGGCCGAGGCGCGGCTCACCCTTCCGAGCTCCAGGCGATCGAGACCCGTCGCGGGATCGAAACGCAGCCGGCGGACGGCGCCGGAGTCCACCACGGCCGTGACGCCGTCGATGGTGATCGAGGTCTCGGCGACGTTGGTGGCGAGGACGACCTTCCGCCGGTCCAGGGGCCGCAGCACCGCGTCCTGCCGCTCGGCGGGGAGATCGCCATAGAGCGGCAGCACGGCGAGGTTCCGCTCCGCGGCGAGATCCGCCAGCGCCTCGGCGCTGCGCTGGATCTCCCCCACGCCGGGCAGGAAGACCAGCACGTCCCCAGGCGTGGCCGCCAGCATCCGGCGCACGCCGGCGGCGATCTGGCCGGGCAGCGGGCGGTCATCCGGCCGGTCGAGGTAGAGGATGTCCACGGGGTGGAGGCGCCCCCGGCTCTCGATCGTGGGAACATCCCCCAGGAAGGCTGCCACGGGGCCGGGATCGAGGGTGGCGGACATGGCGAGCAGCCTGAGATCGGGGCGCACCTCCCGCTGGACGCGGCGGGCCATGGCGAGCGAGAGGTCGGTCTGGAGGTTGCGCTCGTGGAGCTCGTCGAAGATCACGGCGCCCACGTCTTCCAGGAAAGGATCGGCCTGGAGGCGCTGGACGAGGATGCCTTCGGTCACCACGAGGATCCTCGTCTCGGGCCCCGCCCGGCGCTCGAAGCGGACCTGGTAGCCCACCTCCCGGCCGAGCGTCCAGCCCCACTCCTCGGCCATGCGGCGGGCGGCGGCGCGGGCGGCGATCCGCCGCGGCTCGAGCATTATGATCTGTCGGGTGATCTGCCGGCCGCCGCCGATCTCCGCGGCGAGGAGGGCTGGCGGCACGCGGGTCGTCTTCCCCGCGCCGGTCGGCGCGACGAGCACGGCGCCGGACCGTTCGCGCAGAACGGCGATCAGCCCGGGCAGGATCTCGTCGATGGGGAGCGGGGCGGATAGCACAGACATCGCAGGCGAGGGTACATCAGCCGCCACCCCCCCGCCTCTGGAATCTACCGCCGGGCCGGGATGGTGGCGTGGTCGGCGGTGAGGGAGCTGGGGGCGTCGAGGTTCGCGCCCTCATCCACGCCGACGCCGAGGCGGTCCACCAGCTCGCCGCCGAGCCAGCCGGTCACCAGGGCCAGCAGCACGGCGACCGCCGAGAGGCCGACCGCCGATCCAGCAGGGTCGTCCGGAGCGCCGCGCCGCAGCAGCCAGGAGCCGAGGAACAGCAGGATCACGATCACGTTGCCCCCGCCGTGCAGCAGGCCGATCCGCTTGGCCCGCGTCCCCGCGGGGATCGACAGCCAGTCGATGGTGCCCAAGACCGCGGCGATCAGGCCGCTGATGATTCCCACCGCGATCAGGTAGTAGGCGATGGTGGCCCACTCCGGGTTGCCGCTCCACAGGTGGGCGATGTCGAAGAAGAGCGACGTCGCCAGCAGGCCGAGCGGGAAGACGATCAGCATCTGGTGGATGGGATGGCCCAGCAGGCGCGCTTTGGCTTTCATAACCTCTCCCTTCCGGATTCCGGAGCGAGCGTCGCCCCGCCAGCTAAAGAGCAACTCCCGTGCCGATTCGGGTTTCGGCTCAGGATCGGGCTCAGGGCTCAGGGCTCGGGCTCGGGCGCGTGGACCTCGTCGGCGTAGGGTAGGACGCGGAAGCCTTCGAGGGCGGCGGCGAGACGGAGCGGCGCGTGGAGGGAGACGAAGCCGGCGCCGTGGGTGCGCTCGCGGCACCAGATCAGGGCGGCGGCCAGCTCCAGGGCCGAGCCGGCTTTCAGGGGGTGGACGGAGAGGATGCGCAGGGCCCGGGCGCGCACCTCCTCGGTCGGCTGGACCTCGAAGGCCCGAGCCCGCAGGTGATCGATCACCGCGCGGGCCTTCTGGAGATCGGCGGCGGAGATCCGCTCCCGCCGTTGCGCGGCGAGCAGCGCCTCCGCGCACTCCAGGGGAGCCCCCCACCAGAAAGCCAGGTCCGGGTCCCGCTGCAGGATCGGCTCGATCCTCTCCGAGGCGGGGTCCCGCGCCGCCAGGGCGAGGAGGGCCGAGCTGTCCCAGAACCTCAGACGGCCTCCCGCAGCTCCCAGCCTTCGTCGGTTTCACCCGGATCGTCGAGCCGCCGGCGGCGGGGGGGCACGCGGTACTCGGCGCGGGGCAGGTTCCAGAACGCTTCGTCCAGCGGCTTCTCGGGCGCCTTCACCTGCCCCGACCGCACCAGCTCCTGCGTGGCCGCGGCCGGCGCCGCCGCCGACAGCGGCAGCAGGCGGGCGATCGGCCGCCCATGCTCGGTGATCAGAACCTCCTCTCCCGCCTTCACCCGCGCGAGAGTTTCGGAAAGCAACGCTTTCAGCTCCGCAATTCCCAGGGTTCGCATGGGAAAAGATTCTAGGCAGATGAAAATGACCTGTCAAGTCATAATGGGGAGACCGGAGGAGGCAACCTCAAGCGCCCGGCGCGCCCGGTTTCGAGGCGATCGACAGGAACAGCTCCTGGACCACCTCCTTGAGCTCGATCGTGTAGCTGGCGAGGTCGCGCATCGCCACCTCCAACTGCTCAGGAGTGGGGCGGACGAGGGCGCCTCCCCGCGCGGGGCGCACCTTGTGGGTCATCCGCTCGTCGAGGCTCTGGAGCTTCTGGTAGGCGTCCTTCAGGCGTTGCGGGTCCATTCAGGGTCTCTCCTTGGAATTCTTTTCGGGCTGGCCAAGCTGGCCGGGCCGGCCGAGTTGGAACGTGAAGTCGATCAGCCTCTCCATCTCCCCGGGGTCCAGCCGCCGCTTGAAGCCGGGCATGGGGCCGTAGCCCTCGGCGATGCGCCGGCGCACGGCCGCGCGGTCGCCGCGCCGGACCATGGGAGAGGTGAGGAGGTTCAGGTGCGGGTAGAGGTTGAGGGAGTCGGAATTCCCTTCGCCCCGGTCGCCATGGCAGCGGGCGCAGTAGGTGGCGTAGAGTTCGGGCGTGGTGAGGTTCCTGCGCGCGCACCCGGCCGCAAGCGCGATCACGAGGACGATGAGGGCGGCGAGCGGCAGCGCCGCCGCGGCGAGGAGGGCGATGCGGGGCTTCAACGGCTAAGGTTTGGGCATCTGGGCGGGGTCCCGCCGGTGCACCATGCTGGCGGTCGCCTGGTCGCGCGGGCGGACCACGATCTCGTCGATGTTGACGTGGGACGGGCGGGTGGCCGCCCAGACGACGCAGTCGGCGATGTCCTCGGAGGTCAGCGGATCGAGCCCGCGGTAGACCGCCTTCGCCCGCTCCTCGTCGCCGGCGAAGCGGACGACCGAGAACTCGGTCTCGACCAGCCCCGGATCGATCTCGGTCACCCGCACGGGCTCGCCAAGGAGCTCCAGCCGCAGCGTGCGGGTGAAGGCCCGCAGGGCGTGCTTGCTGCCGGTGTAGCCCGCGCCGCCGATGTAGGTCTCGAAGCCGGCGATCGAGCCGAGGTTGATCACGTGCCCGTCCCGCGACGCCCGGAGGGCGGGGAGCAGGGCGCGGGTGAGGCGCAGCACGCCGAGGACGTTGGTCTCCCACATCCCGATCCAGTCCTCGTCGCGGGCCGCCTCGACGCGGTCGAGACCGTAGGCCGCGCCGGCGTTGTTCACCAACAGGTGGACCTCGGCGGGCAGCCGGGGGACGAAGGCCGCGACGCTGCCGGCGTCCGTGACGTCGAGCTCCAGGGCGGTGGCGCCGAGGGGCGCGGCCACCTCACGCAGGCGGTCCATCCGGCGGGCGCCGAGATAGAGGTGGAAGCCGGCGCCGGCGAGCGCCCGGGCGGTGGCGGCTCCGATGCCGGCGCTGGCGCCGGTGACGACGGCCGTCCTCTTCGGGACACTCTTCACTGGGGTCATTCCTGTCTCCTCATACTTCCGCCGACGGGCAGAGGTCCGCCACGGCGCAGGCGGCGCACTCTGGCTTGCGCGCCTTGCAGATCTTCCGGCCGTGATCCTGGAGCAGCAGGGCGAAGCGCGTCCAGTCCTCGCGCGGGATGATCTCCACCAGGTCGCGCTCGATCTTCTCCGGGTCCTCCTCCTCGGTGAGGAAGAGGCGGCGGGAGAGGCGCTGGACGTGGGTGTCCACAGCGATCCCCTCGTTGCGGCCGAAGGCGTTCCCCAGCACCACGTTGGCCGTCTTCCGCCCCACGCCGGGCAGCGCCACGAGACCTTCCAGGCTCCCCGGCACCTCCCCGCCGTTCTCGGCGGCGAGCGCCGTCCCGAGGTTCTTGAGCGCCCGCGCCTTGTTGCGGAAGAAGCCGGTCGCGTGGACCATCTCCTCGAGCTCGGGCAGATCCGCGCCCGCGAAGTCCCGGGCCCCGGGGTAGCGCTGGAAGAGCGCCGGGGTCACCTGGTTGACCCGCTCGTCCGTGCACTGGGCGGCGAGCACGGTCGCCATCAGGAGCTGGAGCGGAGTCTGGAAGTCGAGGGCCAGCCGCGTGGCCGGATACTGCTCCTTGAGCCGGGCGAGGATCTCGAGCGCCCGCGCCCGGCGCGCCTTCCGGGACTCCCGGCGGGCCTGGCCTGGGGTCATTCCACGCGTCGCCGCCACGTGTCGCTACTCGGAGGTGAACGCCCGCGCCAGCCAGTTGACCAGCGCCACCACCAAGCCGCCCAGGATCGCCGCGCCGCAGCCGCTCACCTGCAGGTGGTGGGGGAGGAGCCAGGCGGCGATGTAGAGCATCAGCCCGTTGATCAGCAGATAGAACAGGCCCAGGGACAGGAGGATCAGGGGGAGCGAGAAGAAGGTGACGATCGGCTTGACGATCAGGTTCACCAGGCCCACCACCAGGCCGACGAGCAGCAGCGCCGGCAAGCTGCCGGTGTAGGTGATGCCCGGCACGAGGTAGGCGGCGACCAGGACGGCCACGCCGTTCAGCGCGATCTGCAGCAGGGCTCGGATCATCAGGCTCTCCCCTCGCCGACGTCGCTGACGTCAGGACCGGATCTTATCCCGTCCGGCGCCGCGATCGCGCGCGCCCGCTCGACCACCCGCCGCTCGTTCTCGAAGCTGAGCTTGGCGATCCCCTCGTCCCAGGAGAACCACTCGGCTCCCGAGACCTCGCGGGCGTCGAAGTCGGCGGTGTCGCCGCTGATGTAGCCCATCAGGAAGTAGTCGACCTGCTTGTGGACCCGGTGGGTTCCCCGCTCGACGAACCAGTACTCGACGCCGGGCAGGGGGGCCACCACCCGGCTGGTGACGCCGGTCTCCTCCCGCACCTCGCGTACGGCGGCCTGCTCGGGGGTCTCCCCCTGCTCGATGTGCCCCTTGGGGAGCTGCCAGCGCCGGCCGGCCTGGGTCGAGATCAGCAGGATGCGCGACTCGTGGACGACCAAGCCGCCGGCCGATCGGTGCTGAACGGTCTTCATGGCTCGCCAGCCGTGTCCGGTCCCCGTCCCGGCGGGATCAGTTGGCCGAGTCCTCGGAGTCACGGCCGGGGATCCAGGAGGGGAGGACGGCCGGATCGATGCCGACCGAGCGCAGGGCGGCGCCCCAGACCTGCTCCGGATCCGGGGCGAAGATCAGCTCGCTGCTCACCGGCGCCGTCAGCCAGTCGTTGCGGAGGATCTCCGCCATGAGCTGCCCCTCGCCCCAGCCGGAGTAGCCGAGGAGCAGGCGGAACTGGTCGGGCGGCGATTCGGCCAGCCGGGAGAGGTCGCCGATGTGCTGCGTCAGGGCGACGCCCGGGGCCACCTCGGTCGCCGGGTCGTCGGGTCCGCTCTCGGGCAGGATGGGGGAGAAGAGCACCGTGCCGAGCTGCGGCTGCACCGGCCCGCCGAAGTAGGCGACCGTCTCGTCCCGCCCTTCCCAGCCGACGTCCATCCCCTTCAGGATCTCGCTCACCTTGATCCCGGTGGGGCGGTTGACGATGAACCCGAAGCTCCCCTCGTCCTCGTGATGGAGGAGCAGCACGACGCTGCGGTGGAAGAAGGGGTCGAGCACCTGCGGCATCGCCATCAGCAGGACCGGGGTGATCAGATCGGAGCCGCTCACGGACATGGCCCTCATCTTACTCCGGCTTGGGAGAAATCCCGTCGAGCTGGTATCGTTGGCTCCAAACGGCGAGCGCCCCCTCGCCCGCGCCACGCCGTTGAGCGATCCTGAGGAGAGACGAGTCCCATGAACGATAGCTTCGGAAGCCGCGCGACCCTCCGGGCCGGCGGCCGCGAATTCCGTCTGGCCCGGCTGGACGCGCTGGAGAAGCGGGGCCACCAGGTCTCCCGGCTCCCCTACGCCCTGCGCATCCTGCTCGAGAACCTGCTGCGCCGCGAGGACGGCTCCGTGGTCACCGCGGACGAGATCGAGGCCCTGGCCGGCTGGGACGCCAGGGCGCTCCCGTCGCGGGAGATCGCCTTCATGCCCGCCCGCGTCCTGCTGCAGGATTTCACCGGCGTGCCCGCCGTGGTGGACCTCGCCGCCATGCGCGACGCCATGGTGGCCATGGGCGGCGACCCGAAGCGCATCAATCCTCTCCAGCCCGTCGAGCTGGTGATCGACCACTCGGTGCAGGTGGACGAGTACGGCACCGCTGCCGCCTTCCTGATCAACGCCGGGAAGGAGTTCGAGCGCAACCGCGAGCGCTACGCCTTCCTGCGCTGGGGGCAGACCGCGTTCAGCAACTTCCGCGTCGTGCCCCCCGACACCGGCATCGTCCACCAGGTCAACCTCGAGTACCTGGCGCGGGTCGTCATGGAGGGGGAGGTCGGCGGCGAGCGCTATCTCTACCCCGACACCCTGGTGGGGACCGACTCCCACACCACCATGGTCAACGGCCTCGGCGTGCTCGGCTGGGGCGTCGGCGGCATCGAGGCCGAGGCCGCCATGCTGGGCCAGCCGGTGTCGATGCTGATCCCGCAGGTCGTCGGCTTCCGTCTCGTGGGCCAGTTGCCCGAGGGGGCCACGGCGACCGACCTCGTGCTCACCGTCACCCAAATGCTGCGCAAGCGCGGGGTGGTCGGCATGTTCGTCGAGTTCTTCGGCCCGGGTCTCGCCAGCCTGCCGCTCGCCGACCGCGCCACCATCGGCAACATGGCGCCCGAGTACGGCGCCACCTGCGGCATCTTCCCGGTCGACCAGGTGGCGCTCGACTACCTGACCTTCACCGGCCGGCCCCCTGAGCAGGTGGCGATCGTCGAGGCCTACATGAAGGAGCAGGGGCTCTTCCACGCCGCCGACAGTCCCGAGCCGTCCTACACCGACGTGCTCGAGCTCGACCTCGGCACGGTCGAGCCGAGCCTCGCCGGCCCCCGCCGGCCGCAGGACCGGGTGCGCCTGTCGGACGTCAAACCCTCCTTCCTGAAGGAGCTGGAGACGATGACCGCCGCCGGCCGGACCGGCAAGGCGCGGCCGGTCGCCTTCGGCCTCCAGTCCGCGGGCGGCACCGCGGCGGGCCTGGCGATCGCCGAGCCCGAGGTCTCCGCCGAGGAGGACCGGACGGCCACCGCGCTCCAGCACGGCTCGGTGGTGATCGCCGCCATCACGAGCTGCACCAACACCTCGAACCCCTCGGTGATGCTCGCCGCCGGCCTGCTGGCCCGCAAGGCGGTGGAGAGGGGGCTGTCCACCCGTCCCTGGGTCAAGACCAGCCTCGCCCCCGGCTCCAAGGTGGTGACCGAGTACTACCGCGAGGCGGGGCTCACCCCGTACCTCGACCGGCTCGGGTTCAACCTCGTGGGCTACGGCTGCACCACCTGCATCGGCAACAGCGGCCCGCTGCCGGCCGCCATCTCCAAGGCGATCGAGGAGCGGGACCTGGTCGCGGTCGCCGTCCTCTCCGGCAACCGCAACTTCGAGGGGCGCATCAACTCGGACGTGCGCGCCAACTATCTGGCCTCGCCGCCGCTGGTGGTCGCCTATGCCCTGGCGGGACGGATCGACATCGACTTCCAGAGCGAGCCGATCGGCCAGGGCTCGGACGGCCGGGCGGTCTACCTGCGCGACCTCTGGCCCAGCCGCCGGGAAGTCGAGGAGACCATCCTCCGCGCCCTCCGCTCCGAGATGTTCCGCGAGCAGTACGGCGATGTCTTCACCGGCGACGAGCACTGGAACGGCCTCGACGTGCCCGAGGGGGACACCTACGCCTGGGATCCGGCGTCGACCTACGTCCGCCGGCCCCCCTATTTCGTCGACATGCCGGCCGAGCCCGCGCCCGTCCAGGACGTCCGCGGCGCCCGCGTGCTCGGGCTCTTCGGCGACAGCATCACCACCGATCACATCTCCCCGGCCGGCTCGATCAAGGTCGCCAGCCCAGCCGGCAAGTACCTGATCGAGCACGGCGTCGCCCCCAAGGACTTCAACTCCTATGGCGCCCGCCGCGGCAACCACGAGGTGATGATGCGGGGCACCTTCGCCAACATCCGCATCCGCAACCGGATGGTCCCCGAGATCGAGGGGGGCTTCACCGTCCACCTGCCGGACGGCGAGCCGCTCTCCATCTACGACGCGGCCATGAGGTACAAGCAGGAGGGCATCCCCACCGTCGTCCTCGCCGGCCAGGAGTACGGCACCGGCTCCTCGCGGGACTGGGCCGCCAAGGGACCGCTCCTCCAGGGTGTGCGCGCCGTCATCGCCGAGAGCTTCGAGCGCATCCACCGCAGCAACCTGGTGGGGATGGGGATCGCCCCGCTCGAGTTCCTCAACGGCGACTCCGCCGCCAGCCTGGGGCTCACCGGCTACGAGGTGATCGACATCGACGGCCTCGCCGCGGGGATCGAGAGCGACTTCAAGGGCGGCCGCGAGGTCACGGTGCGGGCGACTCGCGACGACGGCAGGGTGACCGAGTTCAAGGCCCGGGTGCGCCTCGACACGCCGCAGGAGATCCAGTATTACCGCCACGGCGGCATTCTGCACTACGTGCTGCGACAGCTCCTGAAGGCGCAGGAATGAAGGCATAAAAAAAGCCCCGCACCGGGGAGGGGCCGATGCGGGGGGAGGAGAGGGAGCTGAAGGAGATTGTCGGAGTGTTGCAACTCCGGGACGGGTCCAACTCCCGAACCCCGTCCCACCACTTACAACAGGCGCGGGTTATGGTCGATTCCCATTTGTCCAATTTCTTGGATGCCCGCTCCCGCCGTCACAGGGTAGGTCCCGGCCGGGTGGGCTGAGGTTCTCGGATGCGGATCTTCCTGACCGGCGGCACCGGTTACATCGGCCGGGCCCTGGCGAGCCGGCTCGTCCAAGACGGACACGAGGTCCGGGCGCTGGTCCGGCCCACCAGCCACGTGGAGCCCCTGAGGGAGCTCGGCGTCGCCACCTTCACGGGCGATCTCGCGGACCGCGCCTCGATGCGGGAGGGGATGTCCGGCGCCGACTGGGTGATCCACGCCGCCGCGGAGCTCGACGTGACCGGGCCGCCGGAGCGGATGCGGCAGGCGAACCTCCAGGGGAGCGAGAACGTCGCCTCGCTGGCCTACAAGCTCGGCGTCGGACGCTTCCTCTCCGTCTCCTCGATGGCCTATTTCGGCGGCAGCCCGCCCGACGGCTCGGTGGCCGACGAGACGGCCCCCCTCCAGCCGTTCCCCACCCTCTACAGCGCCACCAAGCACTCGGGCGAGCTCGCGATCCAGGAATGGGCGAAGAAGGGGCTGCGGGTCACCACGGTCTACCCCAGCCTGGTCTATGGCCCGCCGGGCAAGAAGGAGGGGGCGAACGCCATCCTGCGCGGCTTCCTGAAGGGCAGGTTCCCCGTCCTGGTCGGGGCGGAGCGGAAGACCTCCTGGATCCACCTCGATGACCTCGTCGAGGGGATGCTCAAACTGATGGCGAAGGCCCCGCCGGGCCGGGGCTACCTGATGGCGGGCGACGTCACCACGCTGCGCGGCCTGGTCGAGCGCGTCTGCCGGCTGGGCGGGGTCAAGGCGCCCGGCCTCAACCTGCCGGTGGGCGCGGCGCGCGCCGCGCTCGTCCTTTCCAGCCCCCTCTACCGGCTGCGCGGCCGCCGGCCTCCGTTCTCCAGCGAGCAGCTCAACAGCCTGGAGCGGAACTGGGCCTTCAGCGACGCCCGCGCTCAGGTCCAGCTCGACTGGCGCCCCCGGAGCCTGGAGGAGGGGCTGCCGTCGACGGTGGAGTACCTTCAGAGCCACTGAGCCGTTCCCTCTTCCCGGAACCTCTCCCCTGGCGCCGTGCCGTCTTTCCGCAATCTGTCTTCCGCCATAGACTACGCGGCATGGCGCGCCGCAAGGACCAGGATCAGCTCGCCCTCTTCGCCTTCGAGCCGGAGCCCGAACCGGAGAAGGCCGGCGTCGGCGCGGCGGCGCAGCCGGCGGAGGTCGAGGCGCTTGGACGGGAGCTGCCCGCGGGCATCCACCTCGGCGGCTCCACCTGGTCGTTCCCGGGCTGGGCGGGGCTGGTCTACGACCGCGCCTATCCGCAGTCGAAGCTGGCGCGGGAGGGGCTCGCGGCCTACGCCCGGCACCCTCTGTTGCGGGCGGTGGGGATCGACCGCACCCATTACGCGCCGGTCGAGGCCTACGAGCTGGCGCAGTACCGGGATGCGGTGCCGGACCACTTCCGCTTTCTGGTCAAGGCGCACGACGCCTGCACGCTGGCGCGCTTCCCCGACCACGCCCGCTACGGCGTCCAGCGCGGCCAGGAGAACACGCTGTTCCTCGATCCCAAGTACGCGACGGATCAGGTGGTGGCGCCGTTCGCCGAGGGGATGGGGGTCGGGGCCGGCGCGCTCCTCTTCCAGTTCGCCCCACAGAGCCTGGGGACTCCCGCCGGCTTCGCCGAGCGCCTCCACGCCTTCCTCTCGGCGCTCCCCCGCGGGCCGGTCTACGCCGTGGAGCTGCGCAACCGCGAGCTGGTGACGGCCGAGTACGGCGACGCCCTGGCCGCCGTGGGCGCCTGCCATTGCCACAACGTCCACTCCCGCATGCCGGACGTGCGCGTCCAGGCCCGCCTCGCCGGCTCCTCCCGGGGGCCGATGACAGTCGTCCGCTGGCTGCTGGGACCGGGGATGAATTACGAGGAGGCGGGCCGCCGCTACGCCCCGTTCAACCGCCTGGCCGCGCCCGATCCCACGGACCGCAAGGCGGTCGCCGGCCTCGCCCGCGAGGCCCGGGCGGCGGGCCGGCCCTTCCTGTGCACGATCAACAACAACGCCGAGGGGTGCGCACCGCTGTCGGTGGTGGAGCTGGCGCGGGAGATCGTGGCCGGAGGCGATTGAGCCTCACCGCATCCGCCGCGCCACCGAGCCGCCGCTGGTGTCCGCGGCGGTGCTCTGAAAGGAGCCGTGCAGGGCACCGGCGTCGGCCGTGACGATCCAGGAGAAGCTGCCGTTCGTGGATCGCCGGGCGCCCCGCTCGGTGAACTGGAGGATCACCCGGCGGCCGTCGATCCTGCCGGTGACGCTGATCGGCGACCGCGCCCCGGCGGAGACCGGCCCGCCGTCCTCCGCCCACTTCTGGCCGCGTCCCGTGATGCGGTCGCCGTCCTGCTCGAGCTGCACGCGGTAGGTCAGGCGCAGGCCCTTGTAGGCCGGGTAGTTGGTGGACTGGATGGTGTTCGTCACCTCCCACCAGCCGGAGAGGTCGGCCTGCCGTTCGGATCTCGGCGCTCCGGTGTCCCCGTCCTGGCTCGAGGACTCGTCTTCGTCCACGCGCGACCGGCGAGGCGCCGGGGGCGGTGTCTGGAACTGGGCGACGCGCTCCTCCTGCCGCTGGGCTCTCTCCTTCTGGAGCCGCGCCTCCTCGCGGGCCGCGGCCTCGCGGGCGCGCCGGTCGAGCTCCGCCTTCTGCCGCCGGGCCTCGGCATCCCTTTCCCGCCGGGTGACGGCCGCAGCCTCTTCCTCCCGGGCGATCTGCTCCTCCCGGGCCTTGAGGGTGGCGCGCTCCTTCTCCGCCTCGACCGCCTGTTTCCTCTGCTGCTCCTTTTGCAGCTCCTTCCGCTGCTCCTCCTCGGCCAGTTGGAGGGCGGCCCGGGCCTGTTCCTGCTTGCGGGCCTGGGCGATCTGCCGGGCCTTCCGTTCCGCGTCGTCGCCACGTGGAATCAGCCCGCGCTGCGTCGGGAAGCCGTGCGCCGGCGGCGCCTCGCGGCCGGGGCAGTAGGCCGCCGGCTCCTTTCCCTTGAGGAACAGCTCGCGCGGCGCGATCCCGCGTTGGGGCGCGCACCCCACGGCGATCACCAGGCCGGTCGGCGGATCGATCCAGTGGGCGACCACATTGGCGGGCGCCAGCCAGGGTTTGGGATTGGGGCGCGTCTGGTAGACCCGGGCGAGCATCCGGCCCCAAACGGGAGCCGCGAGACGGCCGCCGGTCGCCTGGTCGAGGATCGGCCGGGGCTTGTCGAAGCCGATCCAGACGCCGCCGACGATCTCCGGCGTGTAGCCCACGAACCAGGCGTCCGCGCCCTCGTTCGTGGTGCCGGTCTTGCCGGCGGCTGGCGCCTTGAGGCCGGTCTGCTGGACCAGGTCGCCGGTGCCGCTGACCAGCGACTGGGCGAGGACGTCGGTGATCAGGAAGGCGACGCCGGGATCGATCACCGGGTGGCGGCGCGGCTCCGACCGCCAGATCACCTTCCCCTTCTCGTCCTCCACCCGCAGCAGGAACCGCGGCTCGACCGCCTGGCCGAGGCTCGCGAAGCCGGTGTAGGCGGCGGTCAGCTCCAGCGGCGAGACGGCGACCGTGCCCAGCGCCAGCGAGGGGACGGGCGCGATCGTCTCCGGGATCCCCGCCCGGTGCGCCGCCTGGACGACCTTCTGGAGGCCGATGGCGTCCGCCAGGCGGATGGTGGCCACGTTCTTCGAGCGGACCAGCGCGTCGCGCATCGTGATCTGCCCGTCGTAGCGGTCCGAGAAGTCCTTCGGCTGCCAGAGCTGGCCGTTGGACAGCTTCACCTTGAGCGGCTGGTCGAGCAGCGGCTGGCTGAGCACCCAGCCGTCGGCGAGCGCCGCCGCGTAGACGAACGGCTTGAAGGCGCTCCCCGGCTGGCGGCGCGCCTGGATCACCCGGTCGAACTGCGACTGGGCGAAGTCCCGGCCGCCGACCCAGGCGAGCACGTCGCCGTCATGGGCGTCGAGCATCACGGCCGCGCCCTGGAGATAGGGGGTGCCCCCCTCGTCGGTCGCGGCGTCCGGCGCATAGCGGGTCCCCTGGAAGGCGCCCAGGCCCCCGGACTCGACGAGCCTGAGCTGCCGGCGCAGCTCCTCCTCGGCGGCCCGCTGGGCGGCGGAGTCGAGCGTGGTCACGATGCGCAGCGGCCGCGTGTAGAGGTTGGGGCCGAAGCGCTCCTCGACCTCGCGCCGCACCTGCTCGACGAAGTAGGGGGCGAGCCCGGCCTCGGTCCGCGCCTGCCGCGGCGCCGGCACGATCCCGAGCGGCGCCAGCCGCGCCTTCCCGGCGAGATAGCGGGGGATGCGCCCCTGGTCCCGCATCAGCGCCAGCACCAGATTGCGCCGGGTGAGCGCCTCGTCCGGATGCCGGCGGGGATCGTAGTGGCTGGGCGCCTTGGGCAGGCCGGCGAGGAGCGCGGCCTCCGGCAGCGTCAGCTCCTTGGCCGGATGCCCGAAGTACTGGCGCGACGCCGCCTCGATCCCCCGCGCGCGGTTGCCGAAGTAGATGTTGTTGAGGTAGAGCTCGAGGATCTCCTCCTTCGAGTACCGGCGCTCGATCTCCTGGGCCACCCGGATCTCCAGGAGCTTGCGCCGCGTCGTCTGCTGCTCGCCGGGGATGCGCTCGGGAAAGACGTTGCGCGCAAGCTGCATCGAGATCGTGCTGAACCCCTGAGCGAACCCGCCGGCCCGCAGGTTGGCGAAGACGGCGCCCCCTACCCGCCGCCAGTCGACCCCCCGGTGCTCGTAGAAGCGCTGGTCCTCGACGGAGAGGAAGGCCTGCGGCACCAGCGAGGGGAGGGAGGAGAGCGCCACGATCTCGCGCTCCGCCGGAGCGAGATCGGCGAACGCCTCGCCGTTGCGGTCGACCAGCACCGGCGCGCCGCCCGGCTGGAAGGCGGCCAGCCCGGCGACGTTCGGACAGGTGCTGAAGAAGCAGCGCGACCAGGAGAAGCCGAAGAACAGCACGGTGGCGTAGAGCAGGGCGAGCAGCAGCGCCAGCAGCCGCCGCGGGTCGTCGAAGAGCTCCCGCCAGTCGAAGCGGCGCGGGGGTGGGGTCGTCGGCTCCATCGCGGCGGAGGAGCGGAGCAAGGGGCTTGCCAGGGGGAAGGGAACACGGACGAACACCGACGATCAAGGACGAACACGGACAACAAAGACCAGGAGGGTACCGTGTTCGTCCATGCCGGTCCGTGCTCGTCCGTGTCCCTTCTTTCCCTAATACTCCGGCGCCTGCGAGCCGCTGCGGATCACGATCTCCTCGGGGCGGGCCTCCGGCGGCAGGCGCAGGACGAAGCGCAGGGTCTCGGCCACCGTCTCGGCGCGGAGGAGAGACTCTTTGCCGGGGGCGCCCTGGGTCGAGCCGGCGAAGTAGGTGTCCACGGCGCCAGGGCGCAGCTCCAGCACCCGGAGATCGGGATTCTCCTGCTGCAGCGTGCGCGCGAGCGCCCGCAGGGCGAACTTGGAGGCCGTGTAGGGGCCGCCGGTCGGGAAGGTGCGGGTCGAGACGTCCGAGGAGACCATCACGACCAGCCCGCGCGCCGCCTTGAGCGCCGGCAGGAAGGCCGCCGCCACCGCCCACGCCCCCTGCACGTTCACCCGGAACACCCGCTCGAACTCCTCGGCCGAGAACTCCTCCAGCCGCTTGAAGATGCCGATCCCCGCGTTGTCGATCAGCACGTCCGCGCGCCCGAAGCGGCCGAGCGCCGCGTCCCGGAAGGCAGCGACGCTGGCCGCGTCCCCCACGTCGAGCGGATGGGCGAGCGTGGGGACGGCGAGCTCCACGGCCAGCCTTTCGATCCCCTCCCGGTCCCGGGCTCCCAGGACGACGGCGTATCCCTCCTCCGCGAGCACCCGCGCGAAGGCGGCGCCCAGGCCGCGCGAGGCGCCGGTGACGATGGCGACTTTTCTGTCTTCCATAAGGATCTCCTCGTCCTAGAATACCTCCATGAACACCGACGGCCGCATCCGGCTCCTCCACCTCACCGCCTTTCCCCTCCTCCTGGTGCTCTCCTGCGCCGGCGCGCCTCGCGCCGTCTCTCCGGCAGCACCGGCCGCCGCGCCCGCGACCGGCCAGTGGGATCACAACTGGGCGCGGGGAGCCGTGATCTACGAGGTCTTCGTCCGCAGCTTCGCCGATGCGGACGGCGACGGCGTCGGCGATTTCCGCGGCCTCACGGCCAAGCTCGACTATCTCAAGGACCTGGGCGTCGACGCCGTCTGGCTGATGCCGGTGTTCGCGTCGCCGAGCTACCACGGCTACGACACCACCGACTACGAGACGATCCAGCCCGCCTACGGCACCGGCGCGGACTTCGACCGCTTCCTCGCCGAGGCGCACCGCCGGGGCATCCGGGTGATCCTCGACTTCGTGATGAATCACACCAGCTCGCGGCACCCGTGGTTCATCGACTCGGCCTCCTCCCCCGCCTCGCCACACCGCGACTGGTACGTCTGGCGCTACGACGATCCGGGCTGGACGCAGCCCTGGGGAAGCGGCCCCACCTGGCACCGCAATCCGAACGAGTCCGGTAATGCTCCAGGCGCCAGCTACTACTACGGCATCTTCTGGGGCGGCATGCCGGACCTCAACTTCAGCACCCCGGCCGTGCGCGGGGAGATGGAGCGCCTGGCCGTGCTCTGGCTCGGCCGCGGCGTCGACGGCTACCGCCTCGACGCCACCCGCCACCTGTTCGCCAACGGCCCGGGCGAGCTGCAGAACGACCAGCCCGAGACGCACGACTACCTCAAGGAGTTCGCCGCCACCGTGCGCCGGGCCAATCCCCAGGCCTTCCTGGTCGGGGAGAACCAGACCGACACCCCGCGGATCGCCACCTACTACGGCTCGACGGCGGTGCTGAGGGAGGGGGACGAGCTGCCGATGAGCTTCAACTTCCCCCTCGCCGCGGCGATCGTGCAGGCGGTCCGCGACGGCGACGCCTCCGGCATCGCCGCCAAGTACCAGGAGATGGCCGGGCTCTATCCGCCGGGGATCATCGACACCCCCTTCCTCACCAACCACGACCAGCAGCGGGTCGCCACCCAGCTCGGCGACGATCCCGCCAAGCTGCGGAGCGCCGCCGCCGTGCTGCTGACCCTGCCCGGCGCCCCCTTCCTCTACTACGGCGAGGAAGTCGGCCTGCAGAACGGTCCGGGCGGCCAGGACGAGTTCAAGCGCACCCCCATGCCCTGGGACGCCTCCGCCGGCGGCGGCTTCACCACGGGAAGACCTTGGTACGACTTCGCGCCGGGCAAGGAGACGGCGAACGTGGCCGCCGAGGCGGCCGATCCGGGCTCCCTGCTCAATCTCTACCGCCAGTTGATCCGCCTGCGTCACGCCTCGGCGGCCCTGAAGCAGGGAGACCTGAAGCTGCTCACCCCGGGAGACCGCGGCGCGCCCGTCCTCGCCTTCCTGCGCCAGTCGGGCCGGGACCGCGTGCTGGTGGCGCACAACCTGACCGCCGGCGAGGTGGCGGCGGGGCCCTACGCCATCCCCGGGAAGCGGCTGGATCCTCTGTTCGGAGATGCCCTCTCCGGCCCCCTGGCGAAACCGGTCAAGGGGCCGGACGGGTGGACGCTGAAGCTGCCCGCCGGGGCGAGCGGCGTGTGGCGGGTGCGCTAGGCGCGGTCAGGCCTTCAGGCGGTCCGCGAAGTGCTTGCGCAGCTTGGCGACCTTGGGGGCCGCCGTGAACATCACGTAGGGCTGCATGGGATGGCGCGAGGCGTAATCCTGATGGTAGGCCTCGGCCGCGTAGAAAGCCTCCAGAGGCGCCACCTCGGTGACGATGGGCGAGTCGTAGGCGCCGGCCGCGTTGAGCTGCCGGATGTAGGCCTCCGCCACCCGCTTCTGCTCCTCGTCGGCATAGAAGATGGCGGAGCGGTACTGGGTGCCCTGGTCCGCGCCCTGGCGGTTGAGCTGGGTGGGGTCGTGGGCCACCGAGAAGAACACCTTGAGCAACTGGCCGTAGCTCACCCGGGCGGGATCGAAGCGCACCTCGACGACCTCGGCGTGGCCGGTCCTGCCGGAGCAGACCGCCTGATAGTCGGCCGTCCGGGCGTCCCCGCCCGCGTAGCCGGAGACCACCTCCAGCACGCCGTCGATCTCCTTGAGGACGGCCTCCACGCACCAGAAGCAGCCGCCGGCCAGCACGGCCGTCTGCGGCCCGGCTCCCGGCTCGCGGGCCGTGTCGATCGCCGGATCGGGGAACTCGTGCGGCGCCAGGTGGCGGCCCTTGGGGATCTCACAGGTCTGATCGGTCTGGTTCATCGGTCTCTCCTTCCGTTCCTTGCTCCCATTCTACGGGCCTGCGTGGGACGGTGGTTTGGGGGCGCTCAAGTCTCGGAACAACGCCGGCGAGGCACTTACTCCTGTGTAGGCAGCCGACGTCCCCGTCGGCTGGAAGACAAGGAGACTGAAACGATGAAGACGTCCAAGATCGTTATCGTCCTGCTGGCCCTCCTCGCCCTGATCCCCTGTACGCAGTCCATGGCCCAGACGGCTCCGACCCACGGAGTCGCCCCGGCGGCTGCCTCGGTAAATACCGCGGAGTTCCTGGCCACCCTGTCGAGCCCGGCCAACACTCCCGGCACCGCGGCCCTGCCGCCCGCTCCGACGTTCCTCTCGACTCTCTGCAACACCACCGCCGACTGCCCGCAGGGCCAGCTCTGCTGCTATCCCTGCGGCATTGACGGTTGCCACAACGTCTGCACCACGCCGCTGAGGGGCCACTGCCCGCTGTACCCGTAGCCTCCTCCTCTGGCGGGCGGCCCCGCCGCCCTGGGCCGGGCCGCGCTTGCGATTCCAGGGGGTTCAAAATACATTGACGGCCCCATGCTGCGGCTCACCGAGCTCAGGCTCCCCCTCGACCATTCCGAAGCCGACCTGCGCGCCGCCGTCCTGCGGGAGCTCGGCATCGAGCCGGGAGAGCTGATCGGCTACTCGGTCTTCCGGCGCGGCTTCGACGCCAGGAAGAAGGGGGCGATCGCGCTCGTCTACCACCTCGACGTCGAGACGACGCGCGAGGACGAGATCCTCCGGCGGCTTCACAACAATCCACACGTCGGGCCGACGCCGGACACCTCCTACCGCTTCCTCGCCCGGGCGCCGGCGGACCTGGCGGTGCGGCCGGTGGTGATCGGCACGGGGCCGTGCGGCCTGTTCGCCGGCCTGCTGCTGGCGGAGATGGGTTTCCGCCCCATCCTCCTCGAGCGCGGCAAGCAGGTCCGCGAGCGCACGGTGGACACCTTCGGGCTCTGGCGCCAGCGCCGGCTCGATCCGGAGTCCAACGTGCAGTTCGGCGAGGGCGGCGCCGGCACCTTCTCCGACGGCAAGCTCTACAGCCAGATCAAGGACCCGCGGCACCACGGGCGCAAGGTGCTCACGGAATTCGTCGAGGCCGGCGCGCCCCCCGAGATCCTCTACGTCAACAAGCCCCACATCGGCACCTTCCGGCTGGTGAAGATGGTGGAGAGCCTGCGGGCCAAGATCGAATCCCTGGGCGGCGAGATCCGCTTCCGGAGCCGGGTCGAGGACCTCGTGATCGCGGAGGGAAAGGTGCGCGGAGTGATTCTCGCGGATGGCGAACATCTGGCCGCGGACCACGTCGTGCTGGCGGTCGGCCACAGCGCCAGGGACACCTTCCGGATGCTGCTGGACCGCGGCGTCCACGTCGAGGCCAAGCCCTTCTCCATCGGGTTCCGCATCGAGCACCCCCAGGCCCTCATCGACCGCTGCCGCTTCGGGCCGCAGGCGGGGAACCCGATCCTGGGAGCCGCCGATTACAAGCTGGTGCACCACTGCCGCAACGGCCGTTCGGTCTACAGCTTCTGCATGTGCCCGGGCGGCACGGTGGTGGCGGCGGCCTCCGAGCCGGGACGGGTGGTCACCAACGGCATGAGCCAATATTCGCGGGACGAGCGGAACGCCAACAGCGGCATCGTCGTGGGCATCACGCCGGAGGACTACCCCGGCGGGCCGCTGGCCGGCATCGACTTCCAGCGCCGGTGGGAAGCGCGCGCCTTCGAGCTGGGGGGAGGCACCTACGACGCGCCCGGCCAGCTCGTGGGCGACTTCCTGGCCGGCCGGCCCTCCACGGAATTCGGCGCGGTCCTGCCGTCCTACCGGCCCGGCGTGCGCCTGGGGGACCTGAGCGCGAGCCTGCCGGACTACGCGATCGAGGCGATCCGCGAGGCCCTGCCCGCCTTCGACCAGCAGATCCGGGGATTCGCCATGCACGACGCCGTGCTGACCGGCGTCGAGACCCGCACCTCCTCGCCCGTCCGCATCCGGCGGGACGAGACCTTCCAGAGCGTCAACACGGAAGGCCTCTATCCCGCCGGCGAGGGCGCCGGCTACGCCGGCGGCATCCTCTCCGCCGCTGTCGACGGCATCAAGGTGGCCGAGGCCGTCGCCCTCGACATCGTTCAGCCGCTGCGGGCCGCCCGCATCCGGTAGAGCGCGGCGGCGCCCAGGGCGAGCCCCAGGACCAGCAGGCCGCGGAGGTCCAGCGTCGGGATGGCCGGCAGGGGCGCCGCCACGTTCGCCGTGCTGGTGACCATGGCCGTGGCCGTGCCGGGAGCGTCGTCGGTCAGCGTCACGGTCACCGGGAAGACCCCGGGCATGGCGTAGGTGTGGTTCCCTGAGACGGTGAACGCGCCGCCGCCGCCCGTGATCGTGCCCGGGCTGGTGACGCTGCCGTCCCCCCAGTTGATGGTGGCCGTGAAGTCGCCGGCCACGTTCGCCGTGTTGGTGTCGGTGAAGGTCGCCACCGCGCCGCTGAATATGGTGCTGGACTGGGCGGCGAAGCTCACCGGCGTTCCCGCCAGCACGTCGGCCTCGGTCACCGTGGCGGTCGCCATTCCGGAGGCGGTGGCGCCGCCGATCTCCATCACCGTCACGGCGAGGGGGAAGCTCCCCTCGTCCGCGTAGGTGTGCTGGCCGGTCACGGTGAACGAGCCGGAGCTGCCGGTGACCGTGCCCGCCGTCGTCGTGCCGTCCCCCCAGGCGATCGTGGTCGTGAAGGAGGCCGCCGTCTTGGTGGTGTCCGCGTCGGAGAAGGTGGCCACGGTGCCGTTGAAGGCCTTGCCTTCCGGGGTCGAGATGTTGGAGGCCACCACGGCGAGGCCGGCGGCGACCCGGGCCGTGCTGGTCACGGTCGCCGTGGCGGTGCCCGGCGCGTCGTCGGCGAGGGTCACCATCACCGGATAGGTTCCGGGGGCGGCGTAGGTGTGGGTGCCGCTGACCTGGAACGTGCCGCCGCCACCGCTGACCGTGCCGGCCGAGGTCGTGGCGTCACCCCAGTCGATGGTGGCCGTGAAGTCCGCGGCCACGTTCGCGGTGAGGGTGTCCGAGAAGGACGCCACGGTCGTCGTGAAGCTGGCGCCGGAGGGGGCCGCGAACGTCCGTGGCGTGCCGGACAGCACGTCGGCCTCCGTCACGGTCGCGGCGTCCGCCACCGTGGCGGTGCCGGTGCCGGGCTCCTGGTCGGTGATCGTCACCGTGGCGGTGAAGGGACCCTCATCCCCGTAGGTGTGCTGGCCGGACACGGTGAAGGTTCCGCCGTTGTCCACGATCGTCCCGAAGCTCGTCGTGCCGTCCCCCCAGTCGATGACGGCCACGAACGAATCCGGGGCGGCATTGGGATCGTCGTCGGTGAACGTCGCCACCGCGCCGTTGAAGGCCGCCAGCTCGGCGGCCGTGAAATCGACCGGAGACACGGTGATGACTGTGGCGCCGGCCGGCCGGGTCGCCACGGCCAGAAGCGCCCCGGCGGCGAGCCCGAGGACGGCCATGCCGCGCAGCCGGACTGCCAGAGATCGAACGCTCATGGAACCCCTCCTGAGAGCACTTCTGTTCCGTGCGGAAAATCGCCGCTCAGAGTAGCATGGCCTGGGTCGTTTACACTCCACGGCGGGAGGGCGTATGGCCGTGAAGGATCCGAACGAACGGTTGATCGAGGAAGAGGTCGAGATTCGGACCGCTGACGGCACGGCCGACGGTTTTCTCTATCGGGCCGCGGACGGGAGCCGCCGGCCCGGGGTCATCCACCTGACCGACATCGGCGGCATCCGCGCCTCCCAGCGAGGGATGGCGCGCCGGCTGGCGGCGGCCGGCTTCACCGTGCTGATGCCCAACATCTTCTACCGCGCCGGGAGGCCGCCGGTGATCGACCTCACGGGCGGCTTCGGGAGCGAGCCGGCGCAGCGGCGGATGGCCGAGCTGAGGGCGTCGCTGCCGCCGGCCGCCGTGGAGCGCGACGCCGCGGCGTACGTGAATTTCCTCACCGGCCGGGACTCCGTGCTGCCCAACGGCATCGGCGTCGTCGGCTACTGCTTCGCCGGCAGCGTGGCGATGCGCATCGCCGCGGCGCGGCCGGACCGGGTGGCCGCGGCCGCCTCCTTCCATGGCGGCGGGCTCTGCACGGACGCTCCCACCAGCCCCCATCTCCTCCTGCCGCGCATCCAGGCGCGGCTCTACTTCGGGCACGCGACGCAGGACCGCGGCATGCCGCCCGAGGCGGTCGAGAGATTCAACCAGGCGCTCGCGGCCTGGGGCGGCCGCTTCGAGAGCGAAGTCTACGAGGGCGCCCGCCACGGCTGGACCGTGCCGGACAACCCCGTCTACGACCCGCCCCAGGCCGGGCGGGCGTTTGCGAAGCTCACCGAATTGCTCGCCGAGACGTTGCTCTGAAGGAAGCCTCCCAGGCTGACTCAGGAGTCGAGATCGATCGCCGCCCTGATCCCGTCCTCAATGGCTTGCAGGTCCGGCTCGGGTAAGGCTCCGATCCGCTGTGTGAGCTGCGAGCGATCCAGCGTCGTGATCTGGTGGCAGAGGGCAACGCAGTCGGCGGGCAACCCCCCGGTACCCTGCGCCAGCGCCACGACCGTCGGTCCTCTCCTCCTCTGGGACTGCGAAGTCGAGCAGGGAATGACGATGATCGATCCCCATCCGGGCGTCTGGTTGAAGCCGTCATGGGATACGACGATGACGGGGCGTCTACCCTGCTGCTCAGAACCGGAGCGGGGACGTAACTCTGCCCAGTAGAGATCGCCCCGCCTCACCCGTCGACCTCTAGGACCTCGATTCCCGCCGCCTCGAGATCCCGGTCCAAGTCGAAGTCCGTTCCAGCGTTTTCCGCTGCGAAGGCTGCGATCTCGGCATGCCGCCTCTCCCTCTTGCGACTCTTCAGCCAGTCCGTGAGCGCCGCTCGCGCGAGATTGGTAGCCGGTTCCCCTGAAGCCTCGGACTCCGCGCGAAGCATCTCGTGAAGCTCCTGGGGCAGGGGTAGATGAAAGTTGTAGGCTCTCGTTGCCATGGCAAGCCTCCTGCCATTATTCTATGCCATCTAAGGGCACGGGACGCACGCGAAACAGAGAGGGGCTCGAACGGCTATGCGCTATCGCTACTACACCTGTGACGTCTTCACCGACACGCGCTTCGGCGGCAACCAACTGGCGGTGTTGCCCGCGGCTCACGGCCTGTCGGACCGGCAGATGCAGCAGATCGCCCGGGAGTTCAATTTCGCCGAGACCACGTTCGTCTTCCCGGCGGAGGCGGGGCATACCCGCAAGGTCCGCATCTTCACTCCGGCGACCGAGGTTCCCTTTGCCGGCCATCCCAACGTCGGCACCGCGTTCACCCTGGCCACCGCGGGCGAGCTCGGCCCGATCCAGACGACGATCACGGTGACCTTCGAAGAGAAGGCGGGGCTCGTCCCGATCACCGTTCACCGGCGCGAGGGCGATCTCTTCTGGTGCGAGCTGTCGGCGCCGCAGCGCCTCTCGCTGGGCAAGACCACGTCCGTGCAGTCGCTGGCGCGGGCCGTGTCGCTCACCCCGGACGACGTCGTCACCCGGACCCACCTGCCCCAGGTGGCCTCGGTCGGCCTGCCGTTCCTGGTCGCGGAGCTCAAGGATCTCGCCTCGCTCCAACGGGCGCGGGTCAACATGGATGGGCTGGACGCCCTGGTCGCCGAAGGGATCACGCCCGACGTTCATCTGTACGTCCACAGCGCCGACGAGTTCGATCTGCGGGCCCGCATGTTCGCGCCCTTGGACGGAGTCCCGGAAGACCCCGCCACCGGCAGCGCGAACTGCGCCCTGGCCGGATTGCTCAGCCAGCACGCCAAGGCGAGCGACGGCAGCTTCTCCTGGCGCATCGCCCAGGGCGTGGAGATGGGCCGCCCCAGCGTTCTGGAGGCCCGCACGGAAAAGAGAGAGGGAGCCGTCGAAGGCATCTGGATCGGCGGCGCGAGCGTCCTCGTGAGCGAAGGCGTCATGGAAGTCGATTAGAGCCGGCCGCCGGTGGGCACCGTGAGCTGGTCGAGCCGGGTCAGGTCGCGCCGGTAGGCCGTCACCTGGACGCGGTCAGGGTAGACGTCGGCGACGCAGAAGTGATGCGCCTTTTCGTAGACGTCGCCGGGGACCCTGAGGCGGAGGTGCTCATAGGGATGGAACGGCGCGCCGCCGCCGCCGGTGACGATGTAGGTGATGCCGTCCCGGACGGTGCGGTAGTAGATGTGGTCGTGCCCCTCGAAGGCCAGGCGGACCCCATGCTGCTTGAACAGCGGGTGGAGGATCGGCCGCAAGGCCACGACGTCCTTGTCTCGGGCGTGCCAGCCCACCGAGAAGATCGCCTTGTGGAAGAAGGGGATGATGAATTTGCCCTCGGCCTGCGCCTTGGCGAGGTCGCCCTCCAGCCAGCGTCCCTCCACGCTCGCGGCATCGAGCGCCTGCTCGGTATCGATCGCCACGAAATGGACGTTTTCCTTTTCGAACGAGTAGTAGAGCTTGTTGCCTGAGAGCACCGGCTGCGTCACCCGGGCCTCGAAAAAACCTTGCTTCCCGATATCGTGGTTGCCCCGGGCCGGGTAGTAGGGGATCCGCCGCCGCATCTCGCGGGTGATCTCGTCAAAGATCTTCCATTCGCTCTCGACGTCGGCATGGTGGACCAGGTCACCGGTCTGCAGGACCAGCGCCGGCTGGAAGGTCATGACCTCCTTGACGATCTCCCGGTGGATGGCGTGCTGATCGCGGGTATCGCCATAGGCGGCGAAGCGGAACACGGGATTGGCCGGCGTCTCTCCATGACCGGGCGCCAGGGGAGCCGTGGCATGGGGAATCCGAGAGCAGGCGGATGCCAGCAGCACGGACAGGGCAGCGAGGACGAACGAACGCCAGCGGTGCATGGGATCTCCTTTGAGGGCCACCCATCGAATCCGTAGACGGTATCAGAGACAGGTTTTCTTGCAGGAGAGGCAAGGCGTTTGCTTTCTCCTCCTGGGCCGGCCTCCCGCCGGCTGGACATTGACTGGACATAAGGAGAAGAAGGCATGAAGACCTCTGCGACCGTTCTCGTCCTGCTGGCCCTCCTCGCCCTGGTTCCCTGCGTGCCCTGCGCGGCGCAGACGCCGTCCGCCGCACCCGTGACATCCGTGCCCAGCACGGCGGACTTCCTGGCCACCCTGTCCGGCGGCCAGAGCCAGACTCCCGCCGGCCTGACGCCCGCTCCCTCGTTCATGGCCGGCTGCACCAGCAACGCTCAGTGCCTGCCGGGCCAGCGCTGCTGCCCCGCCTGCGGCCAGCCCGACTGCGGCATGGCCTGCTTCGTGGTGGTGAAGGGAGGCTGCCCGCCGTTCGTCTGAGAGGTTACGGGAGATCTTTAACAGGAGCTTGCCGTGAGCGAACGCGCGCAGTTGCGCCCCTTAGTTTTTCGGGAGCGCCCCTGGAAATCCGGTCCCGCCCGCTGGCTCGCGCGGTCTGCCCGTTGGATTTCCGGTCTTGCCCGCTGGCTCGCGCGGTCTGCCCATTGGATTTTCGGTCTTGCCCGCTGGCTCGCCGGGTCTGCCCTTCAGAATTTTGGACGCGCCCCCTGACTCGCCGGTACCGCAAACCAAAGGGCGCTACCGAAAAGCCAAGGGGCGCGCTCGAAAAACCAAAGGGCGCGACCGGCGAGCCAGGGGGCAAGGCCGTCCCCCTGACGGGCAATGACGAAAAGCCAGCGGGCGCTACCAAAAAACCAGAGGGGGAAGCCGGAAAACCAACGGGGCGCTCCCAATGCTCAGAGGGCTCACTCGTCGTCCGGAAGCTGAGACCCGCCGTCTCCCTGGGGCCGAGCGGCGAACCGCAGGGCCGCTCCCGATCCGCTGCTGCCGACCAAGGAGGCCTGGTGAAAGTTTCTGAACCTCATCCCCACCGGCTCGCGAAGTTCTCGCCCCTCGATCCACGGAAGGTCACGATCTCCCATCTGCCGCCGCCGGACGATCCGGAAGAGCTTCACGCCCAGGCGCCGCTCCACGAGCAGAAGCACGGGCTGAAGAATTTCCTCTACAGGACGTTCCTACGCGACCCTCGAGAGCGAGCGCGGGAAGAACGGCGAGGACATCGCCGAGGGGTTGAAGAAGACCCGGGGAGTGGCAGAGCCTGAAGTAGCGTAGGTGGACTCCTGGTTGACGACTGGAACACGACAATCTAGACTTAGTCCAGCCAACTTAGTCCGGAGGTCTGCATGGTCACCGTCAACATCCATGAAGCCAAGACCCAGCTCTCGAAGCTGGTCGATCAAGCTGTCAAGGGCGAAGCGTTCGTGATCGCCAAGGCGGGCAAGCCGCTGGTGAAGGTGGTGGCGCTGGATGCCCCTCGGGAGACGCAACGGCTGGGCTTCCTGGCAGGGGAGATCGCAGTGCCCGAAGATTTCAACCGCATGGGCGAAGCCGAGATCGCGGCCCTGTTCGGAAGCGGAGCGTGAAGCTCCTGTTGGACACCCAGCTCCTGCTCTGGGCGGCAGGCGAGCCCAAGCGGCTCTCGGGAGCAGCGCGCAAGCTCCTGAACGACCCGCGAAACGAGCTCAGCTTCAGCGCCGCCAGCCTGTGGGAGATCGCCATCAAGAGCACCCTGGGACGGGAAGACTTCCGCGTCGAGCCTCGCCTGCTGCGCCGGGGATTGCTCGACAACGGCTACGTAGAGTTTCCCATCACCAGCCAGCACGCGGTGAGCATCGATGCCTTGCCCCCCCTGCACAAAGATCCCTTCGACCGCCTGCTGCTGGCCCAGGCCCTCAGCGAGGGCATCACCCTCCTGACCAGCGACGCGCAACTGGCCCAGTATCCCGGGCCCGTGCGCAAGGTATAGACCACGGCGGAGCAGACTGGCCCGCTATGCGATGACCCTGTTCAGCCCTCTCCTCTTCCGTTTTTCTCAAGTATCATCGAGCCGCCCTGACTCTGCACCCTGGATACGTCCGGCCCCGGCCGGACCTCATCGGGAGACCCATGCCGTCGAAGCGTGACGTTCTGGAACAGTTGAAACGGGACGAGCTCCTGGCCGCTGCCGACCGGTTCGAGCTCGAGATCCGCGACCGCCGGGTCCGTGACGAGATCGTGGAGGCCCTGGCCGGATCGCGGAAGGCCGGTCTGGCCGACGTCCTCGAAGAGTTGCCCCGCACGCGGCTCAAGGAGATCTGCCGCGCCCTGGACCTGGACGACTCCGGCCGCGAGAAGGCGCTCCTCGTCGCGCGGCTGACCGGCAAACCCGGCGATTCGAAGCCAGAGCCGGCCGCTCCGGCGCCTCGCAAAGCCTCTCCTTCAATGGAGGAGCCCGCGGCCGTCAACACCGCGGATGCCGCGGACTCCATGCAGCCCGCCTCCAGCCGTCCCCGGGGCCGGACCGGAGCCCGGAAGTCCGCCAAGGCCGCCTCCAGCGCCAACCTCGGCTTCGAGGACAAGCTCTGGGCCGCCGCCGACAAGCTCCGCGGCCACATGGACGCCTCGGAGTACAAGAACGTCGTCCTCGGCCTCATCTTCCTCAAGTACATCTCGGACACCTTCGAGGAGCACCGCGCCGCCCTGGAGCGCGACCCCGAGTCCAACCCCGAGGAACGCGACGAATACCTCGCAGCCAACGTCTTCTGGGTCCCCGAGGAGGCCCGCTGGTCCGGCCCGCAAGGTATTCAGGCCCTGGCCCGGAACCCTGGCATCGGCAACGTGATCGACGAGGCCATGACGGCCATCGAGAGGGAGAACTCCTCTCTCAAGGGCGTTCTGCCGAAGAACTACGCCCGTCCCGCCCTGGACAAGACCCGTCTCGGCGGGCTGGTGGACCTCATCTCCACCATCGGCCTCGGCGATACCGCCAGTCGCTCGAAGGACATCCTGGGCCGCGTCTATGAATACTTCCTCGGCAAGTTCGCGGCGGCGGAAGGCAAGAGCGGCGGCGAGTTCTACACGCCGCAATGCATCGTCAAGCTCCTGGTCGCGATGCTCGAGCCCTTCCGCGGCCGGGTCTTCGACCCCTGCTGCGGCTCGGGCGGCATGTTCGTCTCCTCCGAGCGCTTCGTGGAAGAGCACGGCGGCCGGCGGGACGACCTCGCCATCTACGGCCAGGAATCCAACGCCACCACCTGGCTCCTGGCGCGCATGAACCTCGCCATCCGGGGCATCGACGCCAACCTTGGCCCCGAGCCCGCCGACAGCTTCCACCACGACCTCCACGCCGACCTCAAAGCCGATTTCGTCCTCGCCAATCCGCCCTTCAACATGAGCGACTGGGGCGGCGAGCGCCTGCGGGAAGACAAGCGCTGGGCCTACGGCACGCCGCCCGCCGGCAACGCCAACTACGCATGGATCCAGCACTTCATCTCCCATCTCAAGCCGACCGGAGTGGCCGGCTTCGTGATGGCGAACGGCTCCATGTCCTCGAACCAGTCGGGCGAAGGCGAGATCCGCAAGAAGATCATCGAAGCCGACCTCGTGGACTGCATGATCGCCCTGCCGCCGCAACTCTTCTACACCACGGGCATTCCCGTCTGCCTCTGGTTTTTGGCCCGCAACAAGAAGAACCACAAGTTCCGCGACCGCCGGGGCGAGACCCTTTTCATCGACGCCCGCAAGTTGGGACGGATGACGGACCGGACTCATCGGGAGGTGACGGACGAGTAGATCGCGGAGATTGCGCGGGTCTATCACGCTTGGCGGGGTGAGAAGGAGGCGGGGAAGTACAAGGACGCGCCGGGGTTCTGCAAGGTTGCCACGGCCGAAGAGATCGAGAACCATGGTTACGTGCTTACCCCAGGCCGTTATGTCGGAGCCGCTGATTTGGAGGGCGACGATGAGCCCTTCAACAAAAGAATTGAAGTGCTGACGGCGACCCTCGATGCGCAATTTGCGGAAGCAAGGCGCCTGGAGAGAATAATCCGGGAGAATTTACGTGAGCTAGTGAATGGCGGCTAATTCAATTCTGGGTGAAATTCCCGCAGATTGGGAGATTACCACTCTTGGGGAGGTCTGCGCGCGAGGCGGCGGATCGATTCAAACAGGACCATTCGGTAGCCAGCTCCATGCCTCTGATTATGTGTCGGATGGGGTGCCAGTGGTAATGCCTACAAATATAGGTGAAAACCAGATTAAATCCGAGGGTATTGCGCGCATTCGCCCCGCGGATGTTCAAAAGCTTAGGCGGCACTTACTTGAAGACGGAGATATTATCTACAGCCGACGTGGTGATGTCGAGCGCCGAGCTCTTGTTCGCAATGCCGAAGCAGGGTGGCTTTGTGGGACCGGGTGTCTTAGGGTCCGGCTTGGAAAGAGAGTCGTGGTTCCAGCGTTCGCTGCATATTACCTTGGCCATCCTTCTGTACGTAGCTGGATCGTCCGTCACGCTGTGGGTGCGACCATGCTGAACCTGAACACAGGTATTTTAGAAGCTCTTCCCTTTGTCGTGCCGCCACTCCGTGACCAGCAGCATATCGCTGCTTTTCTCAGTTCGCTGGATGACAAAATCGAGCTGAATCGCCGCATGAACCAGACACTGGAGGCGATGGCTCGCGCGATCTTCAAGTCGTGGTTTGTGGACTTTGAGTCGAGACGACAAGAGCATCCGCGGTTGGCCAATTCCTTCCGCGAGTCATCCCTGGGACTCATACCTGAAGGCTGGGGAACTGGCGTCTTAAAAGATTTCGTTGAGGAAGCAGTCGGGGGCGATTGGGGAGAAGCCGCGCCCTCGGATACAGAGAATGAGGCTGTCCTATGTGTAAGAGGAACTGACATCCCATACCTTCAGGACGCTGAGCCTGGCAAAATGCCCGTCCGGTTCATAAGTGCGCGAAGCCTAGCAAAGCGGGCACTTCGGCATGGTGATCTTGTTATTGAGATCTCAGGAGGAAGCCCAGGGCAGTCTACCGGAAGGTGTGTCCTTATTCGGCAGCGAATGATGGATCGCTTCTCTTGCCCTTTGGTCTGCTCGAATTTCTGTCGAACTGTGAGGCTGCAGTCGGTACACTTATCTGGGTTCCTCTACTTTTGGCTAGATTGGCTCTACTCAAGGGGTGAATTTTTTCAGTATGAGAACGGTACGACGGGGATCAAGAATCTAGCATTTAGGGCATTCTCTGAAATTCACCAGCTTGTCGTTCCACCTAAGCCAGCCTTACAGGCTTTTTATGACCTGACTTCTCCGTTGCTGGACCGCCAGCAGAGCAATGGCGTGGAGTCCAGTATATTAGCCACCCTCCGCGACGCCCTTCTCCCCAAACTTCTCTCGGGCGAGATCCGCGTCAAGCAGGCCGAAAAGATCGTAGGGGAGGTTGTCTGATGAACTGGCCTCTCTATCAACATGTCGCCTGAATCGGGACCTTCCCGAGCAGAACCTCAAGAAGGGGATGTGGCAACACTGGTCGATTACGTCCCTGACCCAGAGGACAGAGAGCCAGGGTGCGTTCTGGAGGTGTTCAACGCGTTGGGGAAGTCGATCGCGGTCGTGGTGGTCCGGGAATCGGAGATCGATGGCCTCCATGCCGGCGAGGTTCTGGCCGTGAGGCCATTGGCAAGGCGGGTTGACTCGGAACCCTCGCCCTGAAAGGGCTAAATTTGAATAGCCCGGCGCTTCAGCGCCGGGTCGGCAGGCCCCCAAGCCCCACCCGCCCTGAAGGGGCGGAACCCAACTCTTCGAAGGCATCAGGGTTAGAATTCGATCGGCTGACATCCTGAACGGAACGCCAAAGGCACCGCCCCCTCGGGGCGGATTGGGGGTGTGCGGGATGCCGACCTGGCAGGCACTGAAGTGCCAGGCTAATCAAATTTCGCCCTTTCAGGGCGAGGGGCTGGATCATTCAGAAGGCCCGAAGGGCCGCAGGAATAGAGCCCGGCGCTTCAGCGCCGGGATGGACACGCACCCACCCCCCGAAGCCCTGAAAGGGCGCAGGGAGATCCTCAGTCCGGCTGAGCTGTGCTCATCCTGCGTCCCTTCGGGACTTGGGGGAGATGCGAGGCGGCGCGGACCTGGGGTTGAAACCCCAGGCTTTATCCCTACGGCCCTTCGGGCCTGAACGCCTTCGGACGTGGCTCTATTGTGACCCTTCGGGCCTGAACGTCGCCGGACGGGCTCTCACGCATCTTGGCGGCCTGAGTTCTCTGCGGAAGATACACTGCACAGGGCATCGTAGCTGGTTCCGGTAACCCTCTGACGCCCCATGACTTGTGCCTCCGGCTGGCCCGTCGCCGGTGATACCATCCCATTCCGTAATCCTTCAAGGAGTTGGGACGCGGAATGGCGAATTTCCTCACCGAGGCCGACGTCGAGCGGTCTCTTCTCGAACAGTTCGAGGAGCTGGGCTACGAGACGGCTTCGGGGCCGGTGATCGCGCCGGGAGGCGAGCGGTCGGAGCGGAAGACCTGGAGCGACGTGGTGCTCCGGGACCGGCTGCGGTCGGCGCTGGTGCGGATCAACGCGCATCTTCCGGCCGGCGCCGTGGAAGAGGCGCTGCGCCAGGTGGGACGGCTCGAAAGCCCGAGCCTGGTGCAGAACAACCGGCGCTTCCATCAGAGCCTCGTCGAGAGAGTGGACGTGGAAATCCAGCTTCCGGCGCGGGCCGGAGGGGGAATCTCCTACGAGAAGGTGGCCCTGGTCGATTTCGAGGAGCCGGGGAACAACGACTTTCTGGCGGTGAGCCAGTTCCGGCTCGAGGAGAACCGGAAGAAGCGGCGGCTGGACGTGGTGGTGTTCGTCAACGGCCTGCCGCTGGCGTTGTTCGAGATCAAGAATCCGGCGGACGAGAACGCCACCATCTGCGACGCCTTCCAGCAGCTCCAGACCTATCGGGGTGAGTTCCCGACGCTGTTCTCGTTCAACGAGATCCTGGTGGCGACCGACGGCCTGGAGGCTCGGGCGGGGACGCTGACGGCGGACTGGGACCGGTTCATGCCGTGGCGCACGGTCGAGGGGCGGGACGTGGCTCCGGCGAGCGTTCCCCAGCTCGACGTGCTGGTGGCCGGCATGTTCGACAAGGGCCGGCTGCTGGACCTCGTGCGCAGCTTCGTGGTGTTCGAGGACGACGGCCGGTCCGTGGCCAAGAAGATGGCGGCGTATCACCAGTTTCACGCCGTCAACAAGGCGGTGGAGTGCACCCTCCAAGCGGCCTTGCCGGGCGGGGACCGCCGGATCGGCGTGGTCTGGCACACCCAGGGGAGCGGCAAGAGCCTGTCGATGGTCTTCTACGCCGGGAAGATCGCGCAGGAGTCGGAGATGGCCAACCCGACCCTGGTGGTGCTCACGGACCGCAACGATCTGGACGATCAGCTCTTCGGCACCTTCGCGGCCTGCGGCGCGCTGCTGCGGCAGGCGCCGAGACAGGCGGACAGCCGGGACGAGATGCGCGAGCTGCTGAAGGTGGCCTCGGGCGGCGTGGTCTTCACCACCATCCAGAAGTTCCTGCCGGACGAGAAGGGGGAGCGCCATCCTCTCCTCTCCGACCGATCGAATATCGTGGTGATCGCGGACGAGGCCCACCGCAGCCAGTATGGATTCACCGAGGGATTCGCCCGCCGGGTCCGCGACGCGCTGCCGAACGCGAGCTTCATCGGCTTCACCGGCACGCCCATCGAGATCGGTGACCGGAGCACGCCGCTGGTCTTCGGCGATTACATTGACGTCTATGACATCCAGCAGGCGATCGACGATCGGGCCACGGTGCGCATCTATTATGAGGCGCGCATGGCGAGGCTCGCCCTGAAGGAAGAGGAGCGCCCGCGGATCGATCCCGATTTCGAGGAGGTCACCGAAACCGAAGAGGATGCATACCGGGAGCGCCTGAAGAGCAAGTGGTCGCAGATCGAAAAGCTGGTAGGCGCTCCGCATCGCGTGGCCCTGGTGGCCGAGGACCTGGTGCGGCACTTCGAGGCGCGGGACGCCGCGCTGGACGGCAAGGCCATGGTGGTGGCGATGAGCCGGCGCATCTGCGTGGATCTCTACGACGCTCTCGTCGATCTGCGGCCGGACTGGGAGGACGGGGACGACGAGCGGGGCGCGATCAAAATCGTGATGACGGGCTCGGCGTCCGACGACGCGTCGTGGCAGCCGCACATCCGGCCGAAGTCGGGCCGGGACCGGATCGCGAGGCGGTTCAAGGACGCGGCCGATCCGCTGAAGATCGTGATCGTGCGGGACATGTGGCTCACCGGTTTCGACGTGCCGTCGCTGCACACGATGTACGTGGACAAGCCGATGCACGGGCACACGCTGATGCAGGCCATCGCGCGGGTGAACCGGGTGTTCCGGGACAAGCCGGGCGGTCTGGTGGTGGATTACCTGGGCCTCGCGGAAGAGCTGCGCCAGGCCGTGGCGAGCTACACCGCGAGCGGTGGCCGGGGCCAGGCCAAGGTGGACATCGAGGAAGTCCTGCCGGTGCTGCGGGAGAAGTACGAGATCCTGCGCGACATGCTCCACGGCTTCGACGTCGAGGCCGTGCTCACCGGTCCTGCCTCGCGGCGCAGCGCGGGCGTCGCGGCGGCCATGGACTACGTGCTCGGGCTGCCGGACGGCAGGAAGCGCTACCTGCAGGTGGTGGCGGATCTCTCCAAGGTTTTCGCGCTGGCCGGCGCTCACGAAGAGGCGGCGGCGATGCTCGATGAGATCGCTTTCTTTCAGGCGGTGCGGGCCGGCATTCTCAAGCGCACGGCGGGCGAGGGGAGGCGGTCGCCGGAGGATCTGGACGCCGCGATCCGCCAGATCGTCTCCCGGGCGGTGGTCTCGGATGAGGTGGTGGACGTCTTCGCGGCGGCCGGCTTGAGCAAGCCGGAGATCTCGATCCTCTCCGACGAGTTCCTGGAAGAGGTGAAGAACCTGCCTTATCGGAACCTCGCGGCGGAGCTGCTGCAAAGGCTTCTGAACGACGAGGTCAAGCGGCAGGAGAAGAAGAACCTCGTGCAGGCGCGCTCGTTCGCGGCGATGCTGGAGGAGGCGATCCGGCGGTATCAGAACCGGTCCATCGAGACGGCGCAGCTCATCCTCGAGCTGATCGATATGGCCAAGGAGTTCCGCCGGCGGGAGCGCCGGGGCGAGGCGCTCGGCCTCACCGAGGAAGAGCTGGCCTTTTACGATGCCCTGGAGACCAACGACAGCGCCGTGGCGGTGCTCGGCGACGAGACCCTGCGCGCCATCGCCCGCGAGCTCACCCGCACCGTGCGTGCCAACGCGACGATCGATTGGAGCGTGCGGGAGAGCACCCGGGCGCGGCTCCGGGTGACGATCAAAAAGCTGCTCAAACGATATCGTTATCCGCCGGACAAGCAGGAGAAAGCCACCCAGACCGTGCTGGATCAGGCGGAGCAGCTCGGAGATCTCTTCGTGGAGGAGGGACCGGCCGAGCCGGCGGCGCCGCTCGTGCCGCAGACGGTCCGGCCGTTCCGTCAGGTGCCTCACGAAGAGGTGAAGCCGTTCGAGAACGCCGTGCCGGTGTACGACCTGAAGATCGCCGCCGGCCGGTTCAGCGCCGAGCAGGAGGCGGGCGCCGGGCTCCAGGGGGAGGAGAGGGCGAACCCTGAGCGGTTCGAATGGGCCGAGCTGCCGGACTACTACCGGCCGCGGCCGGGGATGTTCGTGGCCCAGGTGACCGGCGAGTCGATGAACCGGCGGATCGCCAACGGCGCCTGGGGCCTCTTCCGGCTGAACCCTCCGGGGAGCCGGGAGGGCAAGACCGTGCTCGTCCAGCACCGCGAGATCCAGGACACCGATCTCGGCGGCCACTTCACGCTCAAGAGGTA